>JAFZXN010000030.1 GCA_017616695.1 Clostridia bacterium
CTAACGACTTTTTCTTGTGTCAGCAAGAAAAAGTGTTAATAATTTCTTTACGACCGCAGTTTGCGCGAAATTTTCGCGCAATATCGTTTACCGCGTATGCGGTAACATCGTTTGTCGGGAACAGCGTTTGGTCGGCAAACGCCCGACAACACCGTTTGCCGTTGTACGGCAACATCGTTTTACTTGCCGGCGGTACATCGTTCTGCCAACGGCGGTCTGCGAATAATTCCGTTCTTATTATAATCTCACCGACGATATTAGTCAATACGTAACGGACGAAAAAATTTTTTTTGAAATACGATATGAAATAATTGAGGAAAATTTGTGCAAATTTTCGCCGGCCGTTCACCGCTGACCGCTTTAGCGACAAAAAAAAGGGCCGAACGCAAATCGGTTTCCCGACTTGCGTTCGGCCCTTATGGTTGTTGTGGTTTTACGTTAAGATCGGATCATCAATCCATAACGTAATTGAAAGCTTCGCCGTTGTAGTTGTCGACTATGGACACAACGAAGAAGTAGTCGTTGCCGTTTTCGTTGAGTTCCGCAAGCGTTTCGTTAAGATATTCCATATCGAACGATATCAGGTTGCGGTAATACGGAGCGGGCATATCGTAGGAATAATCGTAATCGCTTTGGTAGTAGTTCCCGTATTGTTCGTATTCTTCAAGGAACTCAAGTTCGTTATCCTCGTTGTAGAAGGCGATATGAGCTACTGCGTAATAGTTCCAACCGAAGTATGATACGTGCCTGTCGATATCGGTTTGCGCGAGCTGGTCGATACCGGGGAACGAATAGTACATAGGACGATAATAACTGTGTTCCATAGAGGCGTTATTGCTTCCCGGACGTCTTTCGGAATAGAAATAGTCCACACTGTTGTCGCCGATCGCCGCATAAGAGAACCTGAAACCGAACGTGAGCTCGTCTTCTTCTTCGGCGAGCAATTCGAGATAAATTCTCGGCTTACCGTTTTCGGTGACGTAAGAGAAGCCGCAATCACGGCAAACGGTCATATTACCGTCAACGTAAGTATCGGTATGTTCGCAGGCGGTCTGGAAGTAATACGTTCCGATAAGGCCGCATTTTTTGCACGTTTTCGTAACGGTGGTAACGCCGTACTGCGTCTGAGTATACGGTATAAGTTCTTCAAAGGTGAATTCGGACCAGTCGTGCTCCGTGCTCGTATAAGTGTAGTAACGACCGCATACGGTGCAGTATTCGTAGTAATAAACGGTACAACCGGAATCGTCGCGATATTCTCCCGATTCCATGTGGTCCTCATCGTTCTTGCATTCATGATAATCGAACGTGCCTACGAGTTTGCCGCCGATAGTCAAGGTATATCTCATCGCATAATACGTATCGTATTCGTTGAAGGATACGACTTTCATGGTCACGTTCCCGCACGTTAAAGTGTTATCCGAGTTATCGTCTATGTAGTTTTCAAAAAGCTTATCCGTATCGGCGTAATCATAGTCCAGATAGAAGGAGTCGCTCAGATAATGACTATAGACTTCCGTGTCAACGTAAATGCCGATGTTGTCGCGACGATATTCCACGTTCGCGTAAGTGGCGTTATAATCGTTGTCGACGGGCGAAGCCATCGAAGTTGACCATATATTAGAGCCGCCGTAATATTCGGATAATTCTATACCGTCCTTTTCGTAACAGGTTATGTAATTATAAGTTACGAGATCGCCGTCGGTTATCTTATAATAACGATAAGTGCGGGTAGCGCCGAAAGTGGTTTCGAGATTGTTTGCATAATGATTACCGGAATCGTTTTCGGGATCGTATTTGCCTGCGGCAAGATAGGCTTCTCTCGTTATCTCTTCGACAACGGGGGAACCTGCGTTCGCCGTTCTGTAGTACGCTAAAGAGGTCTCGTTCGTAGCTTTGTTCCAACGCATATAAGCGCTGCTGCTGCCGCTGTTTATCTGGTAATAATAATCTTCTTCCGTTTCTTCATAGATTCTGAATTCTCTGTAGAAGTATTTCCATACGACGTCGGGATCGCTGTCGTAAACGTATGCTTCTCTGTCGTACCAACCGCCGTTTCTGATGGTTACGGTCATATAACGGTTTATCGCATAGTCAAAGTATTCGTAATCTTCGTCGTAGGTGTAATAGTAGCTGGTCTCGCCGGCCTCACCGTTGTAGTTGTCGTAGTAGTATTTGTCATAATAGTAATCGTAATCCCAATCGGCTTCGGGGATAGATTCAACGATAACGTAATTATAATCGTTATCGGCTACGTCGTACTCTACGCGGTAGATCTTATATATCCACATACCTCTTTCTTCGTTTACCTGATATATATCCGAAACGAGGACTACTTCTCCGTTTTCTACGGTGTAGGTGAAGGGAACGTCGCATTTATTCGCGATATCTTCGATGGCGAACTGATAGTTGTCTTCGTTGATCTCAAACGCGGGCGCGTAGACGTAACCTTCTATCTCTTCTTTTGCGGCCGCTATGATCGCGAGATCTTCTTCGGGCAAAGTTTCGTAGAAGTTCAACGTAAGGTTATATACATCGTCTTCGTCATCTTCGTAATAGTCGTAATGGCTTACGTAATCAACGCTGAGCTCGTAGAGCTGACCGTTTTCGGCAGTGTACATCGTTACGCCGAGAGATCTTACTCTGCCGCCGAACGCCATATTATAAATAAAGTCTGCGCCGAGCGTGTCGGGGATCTCTTCGAATACGTGGAGAACGTCGTTTAAAGTCATGGAAGCGTACTGTTCTACCATAGCTTTGATCTGTTCGTAGGTGATGCCTGCGGGTTCTTCTTCAACGGGCTGATCGTCCTGAATGCCTCTTGCGGGTCCGTCGGACAAGAGAAGGGATTCATTACTTTCGACGTAGACAGGCTCTTCTTTAACTTTTCCGCCGCCCATCATGCCCGAGGACATAGCCATGTTGATAACGTCGAGCACCTTCATATCGCCGACTTGAGCGAGTACGGTCTCAACGGTCATCTGACTGCCGGTCATTTCCGCCAGATAGGAGTCGGCATATTCGATGATAGCGTCAACGTCTACGCCGTAAAGAATTTCAAGTCCGCCGAGGAGCGTGTTGACCGTGCTGTTGCAGGCAAAGTCCATAAACGACATAAGTCCGGAATAAGTGCCTTCGCCGAGAAGTATATCTACGTCGTCGGCTATCGTGTTGGAAAGAAGCGTGCGGAACGTTTCGGCAAGTTTATCGAGGTTTAAAGTAAGTACGTAGCCGTCGCTCGTTCTGGTAACGTCGAGCGCGTTGTCGGAGATAACGCCCCAGATAGTGTCGGTAAGATACGCGGGAAGCAGATAATATACTTCTTCGATCATTCCGTAAACCATCATTGAATAGGTCATGGAGCTGCTGTAAGAATCGGAATCGTAGATCTCGTATTCGGTGTAGTCCTTGTAACGTCTCATTACGTATTCGCCGTCGGCGTCCATAATGGTTACGGAGTCGTCGGAGATGGTCGCGGTACATATCGTTCCGTCGTTATGGATGAGATAAACGACGCCTTGTTCGTCTTTGCCCATATCCATATTGCCGCTCATATCGGAGCGGAGAGCGCTCATCAGAAGATTTTCAAAGAAACCTTCGCCCGTTTCGCGCTTTAAGGGGAGCGGTTCGGAATAGGTGTTGCCGCATACCTGACATTCGTAATCTTTATGACCGCGAACGGTGGAGGTGGAGGCGACCGTCTTCACGAGCTTGTAGTCGTGGCCGGTGAGGGGGAGGGCTTTGGTCATGGTCTCGCCGCAACGACGGCAGAGGTAAGCTTCGTAACCTTGCGTGGAGCAGGTGCTCGCTTTCGTCGACGTGGTTACCCAGGTATGACCGTAAACTTTACAGGTGTCGGCTCTTGAAAGCCTTACTACCGTATAATAAGAGAAGTGGTTGGTCTCGAAAGTGACGAAACCGTTGGCGTAAGAGGCCTGAATGCTTTCGACGCTGTAGCCGTTGAGATACCAAACGACTATCGAGTCGGGATCTTCGTCTTCGCCGAGCGTATAGGGAACGGTTATCTTGACGTTGCCGCCAAGCTCCGAAACGGGCGTATCGTCGGCGGTGAGAGTAAAGTCGTAAACGGGGCTGTCGCCGATCTGAGCTTTAACTTCGTCGGAAGCGTAAACTTCGTCTGCGGTCTTGGTCTCTGCGGTTATGGAAACGTTGGTCGTTTCGTTGCCCGCGACGTTTTCGAGAACGCTCTGATCGAGTGCGATGGTCGCGTTCTTAAGCTCTATCGCGCCGACTCTCGAAAGGTCTTCCGCGGTGGTCGTGGCAACGGTAGCGTCCTTATAGCTTATTACCTGATAGGAGTTGTCGCAGAACAAGCAGGTGTAAGTCGTAACGCCGTCCGCCGTAGCGCCCGTATTGTAAACGTGGGCGTCGGGGTTAGAGTAGGTGGTGGTGTAAGAATCGTCGCAACGCGTGCAGGTGTATACCTTCGTGCCGTCCGTCTTACAGGTGGCTTCGGTGGTGGAAGAAAGTTCGTAGTCGTGTTTTGCTACGGTCTGTTCTTCCAGAACAACGGATCGGCCGCAAAGTTTGCAGGCAGCGGAATAGGTCGTACGATACGAGCAGGTCGTGCCGTCTACGAGCTCTTCGGTCGCAGAGGCGTTACCCGTCTGGTGTTCGGCTTTTCCGACTATCTCTCCGCATTCTTCGCAAACGCGCCAGTGATAAGTGCCGTCGGTCTCGTAAGTAGCGGGGAGCGTATGTACGTGTTCCGCAGATTCGGTCGACGTGTCGGCTTGTTCCGTAGAAGATATCGTCGTTTCGGAATCACCGCCCAGAATATCCTGCGGGATCTCTTCGCATGCCGCTACGCAAAGCGCAAGGCACGATACCATAAGTACGGAAAGCATAACGAGTAAAAGTTTTCTCATTAGATCCTCCTTGGCCGCGGTACTGCATTTTTTTATGCCGCGGTGTGATTATTTCTTTATCGGAAAAACGCGGGTTTTCGGGTTCGCGCCGATACGGCGCCACCGTTTGACGCATTTTACCGATTTGCCAATTTATTATATAACATATTTTTTAATAAATCAATATTTAAAATCAAAATATTTCAAAAAATTTTTACGTTTGGCGCAAAAGCTGTCCGTTTTCGGTGTGTTTTTACGAAAAAAAATGCCCGTCGCAACGTAAACCGCATATAATACCTGCCAAAAAGCGCGGCGATACTTTGTTTGACCGTTTTATATAAGCGTTTTCAAAAATCCCGCAAACTTTCGTCCGACTGAATAAAAACCGTTGATTTTTGTACGGATAATTGATATAATCGATACGGCGAAGTAAATAGCGGCGGGCGTCCGGACGTTCGTGAACGCGGCTCTTTAAGAGCACATCTTTTTGTGAAAAATTCAAAAAGTCTGCCTATAGGTCGATAAATCGCGTTTTTTGGTGTTGTCGAACGGATAATATAATACGATGAACTGCGCCTTGCGGCGCGTGAATTGAGATTTCATCTCGTGAATCGACCTTTCGGTCATGAATTGCCTGACGGCATTGACCGACGGCGGTTGGAACGAATAAAAAATTTTAAGGTGCGGATAAATTATGTTATACGAGATATCGAACGGGATACTTTCCGTAAAAATAAACGATCTGGGCGCGGAGATATCGAGCGTCGTTTATAACGGCGTTGAGCGTGTATGGCAGAACGACAACGGCTCCTGGAGCGGCAAAAGCCCCGTTCTTTTCCCCGTTTGCGGAAACAGAAAGGTCATCGTCGACGGCGTGGACAGAAAAATACCTTTCCACGGGTTTGCGAGAAGGAGCGTTTTCAAATGCGAAAGCGCAAAAAGCGACGTGTTGACCTTTTCTTTGAGATATAACGAGGACACTTTAAAAGTTTATCCGTATAAGTTCGAGCTGAAAATAACGTACGCGCTCAAAGAAAACGCCGTCGTGATAACGAACGCCGTAACCGACCTCGATGAAAAGCCAATGTATTTCGCGCTCGGTAGACACGATTCTTTCAATCTGCCCGTTCCCGTGGGCGAGTGCGCGCTGATATTCGATAAAGACGAAGTTTTTTCGTCGCAGCAAACGGACGAGACGGCAAGGCTTATAGATTCGTTCGTCGATTTCGGCAGCGGAAGAAAATTCGTGTTGCCCGAAAGCTTTCTGACCAACGGAAATACGGTCATTTTCGGGGGCGTGAACAGCGACCGCGTTTTCTTAAAAACGGTCGATAACGAACCTATAGCCGAACTTTTCTTTGAAAACGTCAGAAACGTCCTTATATGGAGACCTGAAGGAGCGAAGATGGTCTGCGTGGAATTATGGTCGGCTCTTCCCGATAATTCGGGGGATAACAACGAGGTCTCGACCGATACGGGATTTATCCGACTTGAAGCGAAAGAGACCAAAGCGATATCGCTCGAAATAAAGTATTATTGACATAAAGATCGACAAAATTTTATCATTATAAATATTCACGTCAAAAATTTTTGACAGCGGCGTAAAAAGCCCCGACAAAATGTGCGTTTAATAGTTAAAGCGCAGTGAGTCGGGGCTTTATTTTATTGCAAAAAAGGATTTAAAACGCCGTCAAGAGGCGCCAAAAAACAAAAATTTTATTTTGGAAACGTTTCCAAATCACTTGCAATCAAAAAAAGTGTGTGATATAATGGTCACGTAAAAAATATTGTAACGCGAAGAGAGAGAATATGGCAGGTTTGAGTTTAAAGCATATTTACAAAGAATATGTCGGGAAAAGCAAATCAAAGAAAGGTTCTTCAAATCAACGCTTTGGCGATTTTATGGCCGTCAAAGATTTTTCTTTGGAAATAGAAGACGGCGAATTTATCGTTTTCGTCGGGCCGTCGGGTTGCGGAAAATCGACCACTTTAAGAATGATAGCCGGTCTTGAAGAGATAACGAGCGGGCAGCTTTATATAGACGGAAAGCTCGTCAACGACGTTACCGCAAAAGACAGGGATATCGCCATGGTTTTCCAAAACTACGCTTTATATCCGCATCTTAACGCGTACGATAACATTTCGTTCGGCCTTAAAATGAGAAAGATCGCCGTGGAAAAGACCAACGAAAACGGCGAACCCGTTCTCGAAATAGACCAAAAACGGGTAAAAGAGCTGCGCTCTAAAGTCAAAAACCTGAAAAGAACGCTCTCTTCGGCTACCGAAGAAGAAAAACCCGCTTTGGAAGAAATACTTGACGAGGCCGTAAAAGAGCTCGATTATTACAGCCTTACTCCCGTTCAGGCGTACACATACAGGCACATGACGAAGGCGGAGATAGACGAAAAGGTCAAATGGGCCGCCGATATACTCGGCATAAACGACTTATTGTTCGTCAAACCGTCGGAAATGTCGGGCGGGCAAAGACAGCGTATCGCGCTCGGCAGAGCCATGGTCAGAGGCCCGAAGGTGTTTTTGCTCGACGAACCTTTATCCAATCTTGACGCAAAGCTTCGCACGACGATGCGTTCGGAGATAGTCAAATTACATAAAAAGCTCAAAACGACGTTCATATACGTCACGCACGATCAGATAGAGGCGATGACGATGGGTACGCGGATAGTCGTTATGAAAGACGGCGTTATCCAGCAGACCGACACCCCGACAGACCTGTTCGATTATCCCGAAAACAAGTTCGTGGCGGGCTTTATCGGAACGCCGCAGATGAACTTTTTCGACGTGACCGTTTCAAGCACTGCAAGCCGTCTTGTCGTAAAATTCCCCGACGGGCAGACGCAAAGTTATCCGCTTTCGGAATTTTCGCGCCTTGATAAAGAGTATCTCGACGGGAAAGAAAGGGAAGTCGTTTTGGGCGTTCGCGGAGAAAATATTTATTTCGGCGACGACGGCATCGAAGTCACGCTTTCCGTCAAAGAGGTGCTCGGAAACACCACGCAGCTGTTCGTGAAGATGGATAACGACGAAAAAGATTACATAATCTGCGCGGCGGGCAGAAACTCCTACGAACAAGGCGACCTTCTTAAGATAAAGTTCGACGTATCGAAGATGTACTTTTTCGACAAAGAGACGGAAAGATCGCTTTTAAAAAAGCCGACTTTTGACCGCGGATGATATGGAAAAGTTAAAGATATTCGGACTCGGGTTTTTCTCCGACAAATACGCCGAAAAGGCGGTTAAAGGCGGGTTCGGACTGCTGACAATAAATATAATACTCGCGATAGTCGTTATATTTTTCGGCAGCGTTTTTACGGAGTTTCTGGCTTTTTATCCGCGATACGATTCCGCCGCCGACTTCAATAAGACGGTGAACAACTTGTTCCGACCCGCCGATAAGGATAACGAAATATCGCTTTTTATCGATGAAAACAAGTGCGTTACCGCAAGCCGCGGAGGAAGCGCTTACGAGGAAAAGATGCTCGTAAACACGTTCTTGAACGAAGCCGACCGCGCCGCGTATTCTTCAGGCGGATTCAACGTGGTGATAGACACGCGCGACGCTTACCTTTACGACGATTTCGAAACTTACTGCGAATCTGACGGCGGCGACGTGATAACTTACGAAGAATACCTTACTTTAACCGAAACCGCCAAAAAGAATTACGATTTCAAAATAAGGTACACCCCGAACGAAGTCGACCTTTCCGACGAAAAGACGAACGAGCGCGAAGAATATCTTTTAAATAGCGCCGACTCAGCAAAAGATCTCGAAGAGCTTAAAACCAAGCTTTCGTCGGGAGAGACGAGCGACGCGGAATATAGAAACGAAGTCTGGGTGCTTTTCGTAAAAAGTTATTATCCCGATTTAAGCGGATACGAAACCGCGGCAAAAGCCCCGCTCGTAAGAAATTATTACTACTATAATTACACGCTTAAAGGCGAAAACGACTACCTGTTCGTCTTCAGCGACTCGATAGTCGGTTCGTTCACCGCCGGCGGCGGAACGGAAGAGTTTTACGGATTTTTCTCGAAATTCCCGTATGGCAAGATAAATAGCGGCGAAGATCTCGTCAAAACGGCGTACTCGGCGAGCGTGGATCTTAATATCTACGTCGGGATAGTCAATATCATGCGGTTTTTGCCCGTATACGTACTGATGCCGCTCGTTGCCGTCCTCATTTCGTATCTCATCGTATATATCGGAGAGCGCGAAAAGGCGAGAAAGTTTTCCGAAGTTTTAAAGATCATAGCTACTTATATATTATGGTCGGCTGTATTTGCGGTCGTATCAGGGGCGATCCTGTCGTTTTTCATTAAACGGGAAATGATATTTACCGCCGTTTCGGTGCTGTATTTCGTAGTGATGATGATAAGATCGATAATCCGGTTTACTATTGATATAGCAAAACGAAAAAAAGACGACGATAACGGCGAAATTAAAAGCGTTAAAAGCTGAACGGAGATAAAAAATGATAGTTTGCGTGGGTGAGATACTCGCCGATATGATAGGCGAAGAAAAAAACGGCTGTATGCTTTACGAACAAAAAGCCGGCGGCGCGCCCTTCAACGTCGCCTGTGCGGCAAAAAAGTTCGGCGCGAAAGTCGCGTTCGTAGGTAGCGTCGGCGACGATATCGTAGGCAACAGGCTTATTGCTTTCGCAAAAGAACGCGGCTTCGACGGTCGTTATATAAATAGATCGAAAAGTAAGAACACCACGCTCGCGTTCGTTTCGATAGACGCGTCGGGCGAAAGATCGTTCTGCTTTTTCAGAAAAAACACGGCGGACGCATTTATAAAAAATCCGTCCGAAAAATTGTTAAAAAGTGCCGATATCGTGCATATAGGCTCACTTATGCTTTCAACGGAGCGCGGCGTAGCGTTCATTGAAAAGCTCGTTGAAAGGGCGAGAAAGTATTCGGCGAAGATAAGTTTCGACGTTAATTTCCGTTCGGACGTATTCGCGTCCGAGAGCGAGGCGATAAAAACTTACAAAAAAGTTCTTCCTCTTATGGATATCGTCAAGTTTTCGGAAGACGAAGTGGATATCTTCGGAAACGATTATATCGATAGTTCGCTCAAAGATAAGCTCGTGTTTATAACGCTCGGCTCGAAAGGCAGCCGCTGGCAATATAAAGGTAGGAGCGGCTGCGCCCCGACGGTCAAGGTCAGATGCGTCGACACCACGGGCGCGGGCGACGCCTTCTACGCGGGCGTACTGACGAAACTCGATAAAAAGGACTTGTCGAAATTTTCCGACGACGAATTTAACGGGATACTCCGTTTTGCCAACGTGTGCGGCGGCCTGAACACCCGCGGAAAGGGCGCGATAGATTGCCTGCCGACTATCGAAGAGATCGAAGCGCTTTTAAAGTAAATAAATAGCCGATAAAACAACTTCCATCAAAAAAAATCGATAAGGAAACCGTTATGAAAAAGTTATTTAAAAATGCGTTTTTAACAGTTTTATTTGCGATATTGGTCGCGTCGGTGGCGATATTTGCCGTCGGCAGCACAGTAAAAGTAATTGCCGACGACGTTTTGCTCGAAAGCGGCGGCGACACTTTCTATCTTTCCGACGTGGAATACGGCGCAAGCGATAAATTCGTCTACACCGCCGTTGCCAATTTCGTGAGCGGAAACGCCGCAGGTCTCGTGTTCGGCGGAAAAGAGGGCGAAAGTTATTTCGTTTTCAACACCGACAGAAACGAGAACAGAGTTAAGCTCATCTATTTTTCCGTAAACGACGGCGTGACGACGGCGCACGAACTTCTTACCGATTATTTTATAGGTAACGACGAGATGACCGAAAGCGAACGCAATTTCGTTTATCCGAAAGTAAGATCGGTCGAAAAAGTTCAGTTAAAGGTAGTCATAACGCCCGAAAACGGCAGCGTGTACGCCGAATTTTACGCCGACAACATTCGCAGGTTCGGCGTGGATAACGTTATCGATCTCAATACCTTCAAAGTTGATGGCGTTACCGGCAACTTGTACGACGGCGGCTATATAGGTTATAACTGCTTTGCCGCAAAAGTGACGTTTACCGACGTTTATTACGGCGTGAGCGATTACTCCTATTACACGGAGATATACCGTCAGCAATATCATTTTTCTCAATACGCGCATTGGAACAACGATCCCAACGGCCTCGTCTATTACGACGGTTGGTATCATTTATATTATCAGCACCACCCCTTCTCCAACTATTGGAGCGATATGTATTGGGGGCACGCGAGAAGCCGCGACCTCGTTCATTGGGAACTTTTGCCGATATGCCTTTTCCCCGACTCGGAAATGGGCGAGGGAACGGGCCTTATGTGGTCGGGTTCCGCGTTCGTCTACCATAAAGGCGACAGCGCCTTAATAGACTCGTTCGATTGGTATCCCGAAGGCAAAGGCACGGGGCTTATAGCCTACTTTACCCGCGACGGCGGCAAGCAGGACCAAGTGATAATGTCGAGCGACGACGGCGGAATGACTTGGATAAAGAGAGAGACCATCTCCCAGCTCACGGCGACCGCTCACGACGGATATTACGGAAAAGTCGATTGCCGCGATCCGAAGATATTCACCGTTTTGTCGGAAAACGGCAAGACCACTTTGTGGGGCATGGTGCTTTCGGGAAAGACCGTGAACAAGATATGGTTTTTGAAATCTTCCGACCTTATCAACTGGGAATACGCCGGCGGATTTTCGGCAAGTCTGCCCGAATGTCCCGACCTCGTTCGTCTGACGGCGGACGACGGAACGCAACACACCGTTATGACCTTTACGGGGAGAACGTATATAGTCGGCGAACTTATCTACGATAACGGAACGATATCCTTCGTAGACAAAAACGGCGGTCAGATAACGGACGACGATTTCCAAATCATGGACTACGGCCCCGACTCATACGCCACGCAGACTTATTATATAGACGACGACGGCGGCGACTATTACGGCAAAACCGTTTCCGTAAGCTGGTTCGCGGGCGTACCCGACACGACCGACAGCGGCGTTTACGCGCTCGCAAGAAAAGTGTGGAACGGCGGCGGAATGACTATCCCCGTCGAATGGGGGCTCAAAACGAGCGGTAACGGTTATCTTCTGACGCAGAAGCCCATAACCGTAAGCTCGGACGATTTCGATAAGGAAACGGTGGTTTCCGTTAATAATAAGGCGCTTAATGCCGGCGGCGAAAATATTTTAAAGGATATCAACTGCCAGACTTACGAGCTTTCCGCGACCTTTGAAAACCCGAGCCGTGAAGATATAGTCTTTACGCTCAACGCCGACGAAGATTATTATCTCGAAGTCGGTTGGAATAAGACCGAAGGATATTACGTTTCGAGGAAAAACGCCTCGAGCGCGGGATTATATATCAAGGATTTCCCGTTCAAATACGTTTCCGGCGCGACCGCAGGCACCACGCAGACTTTCTATATCCTGTCGGATAACGGCGGCGTGGAAGTATTCTGCGACGACTTTTCCGTTCCGTTCTACGTTCTGACGTTAGCGTCTCCTTACGCGACGAACAACGTTCTTTCCGTCGGCGGGCAGGTCACCGCGACCGTAAAGGTAAACACGATAGCCTCCGTATGGAGAAAAGACGTTGCGGCAAACGAGAGCGTTTTGTATCTCAACGAGAGTGAATTGTATCTCGATATGACCATAACAAAAGAAAGAAACGTTATGGCGTACTCCACTTCTTCTGCCGACGTCGAATGGTCGATAGTCAGCGGCAGCGAAGTGGTAGGACTTAAAAAGAGCGCTTCGGGCGCCGTCGTTACCGCAAAAGCGGGCGGCGTGGCGGTCGTCGAGGCAAGGTGCGGCAACGCCGTTAAACAAGTTAAAGTTTCCGTCCATTCGGGAACGGCGGACAGCGATCTCAACTTCTCGTCCGACGATATCGTTTCGGGACAGTGGTACGTTACCGACGACGGGATAGTCGGGGAGATGGCGTCGGGCGACGGATATATCCTTTCCGACGAAACGGGAAGAGATTTTACCTTGTCGGCAACTTTCAGACTCGAGGCGGTAGCTGCGGCTATGATCTTAAGAGCAAACGGCGATATGAGCAATTATATCATCGTCAACTGCGATATCGAAGCAAGGCTCGTCAAAGTATGGTCGGCAAACGGTCAGATAGCCAGCGCGCCCGCAGGCAATATCGATACTTCTTCCATAACCATAAGGTCCAAACTTATCGGGGACGAACTTACCGTCTATCTTAACGGCGAACAGAAAATTTTCGTAGTTCTTTCCGAAAACGAGCCCAAAGAAGGCAAATTCGGCCTTAACGTTTTCAGCGGCAAAGCGTCGTTTGCTTCGATAGCCTTCGTCAAAGAGGAATACGATTACGAAGGTGAAGATCTCGTCGCCGTCGGCGACGCCGATCAGGCGATACGTCAGCTTTACAACCTTACTTTGAGAAACGTAAAGATAAACCCCGAATATTATCGCAGCGAAGGCAGAAAGCTCATTATAAGCGAAAAATATTTCGAGAATTTACCCGTAGGCGTTTATACTTTCAAAGCGGTAGGCGGAAAAACGAGCTATTCGTTCACGGTGAACGTCGAAACGGTCGCCGAAACGGAAATACCCGACGTGAGAGTATCAAGCGGTCTTAACGCTACGATATACGTCGGCAACGTCAACGTCGTAAGCGTTTCGGTAAACGGAAGGGAACTGACGTCCGATCAATACACCTGCAAAAACAAAGTTCTTTATATAAATAAGGAAGTCCTTACCTCGGGCGAAAACGTCGTTTGCTTAAACGGCAACAGGACGGTAAAAGTGACCGTGGTAGGATAAACCGAAGATAAAACGCCGTTAAAGGCGCTATCGTAAAGTAAAGGAGAAAAATTATATGGCTCCGACCATAAAAGATATCGCAAAATATGCGGGTGTCGGGCTCGGAACGGTTTCGAGAGTTTTGAACGGCAACGGTTCGGTCAGCCCGTCGAAGAGGGAAAAAGTCCTTTCGGCGGTAAACGCTCTTAATTATACTCCCAACAAAATGGCCTCAAAGCTGAGAAAAAACGAAACGAGAAACATTGCTCTTTTGGTCCCGATAATCAATCACCCGTTCTTTGCCGAGTTTTCATATTTCGTTGAAGACGAGGCGGACAAATTCGGCTATTCGGTCATACTCGTATCGTCGCAGCAAAGAGTGGAAAAGGAAGCCGATATCATTAACAGGATAAGGCGAAGAGAAGTCGACGGCGCGGTATTCGTTACCCACTTCGCGCATAAAGAAGAAGAGCTGTTAGGCTGTCCGATAGTTTCTTTCGACCGTGTTTTCGAGGGCGGCATACCGTACGTCACGTCGGATAACTACGCGGCGACGAAAAAAGCCGTGAAATACCTTCTGGAACGCGGTTGCAAAAAGATAGGCTACATAGGCTCCAAACCGCTCGTCGAATCGGAAGTATCCGAAAGGGAACGCGCCTACGAAGACGTAATGGACGAAACGGGCAACGAAAAGCGGATAGTCAACGAAGTTATCCTGCACGGCAACGAGTTATCCGTTGCGGAAGAATTTTTCGATTCCTTCCCCGATATAGACGGCGTGTTCGTTTCGGGATACACGTTGACGCAGGTAGTTCTAAGCATCGCCGAAAAAAGGGGCAAACGGATACCCGAAGATATACAGATGATATCCTTCGACGGATCTTTCGGGGCGTGGAATCCCGGCGGCAAATGGACGTGTATCGAACAGCCAATCGAAAAAATGGCCCGTGCGGTCGTCGACGTGCTCGTTAAAAAGATACACGGCGAAGAGGTGGAAAAGAGAATGGAATTCCCGTCGGAGTTCATTATCGGAGACACCACCCTGTAAGCTTTGTCCGACAAATAAATAAAAATCGGTGGATAGCCGAGATAAAAAAAACAACCCGTACGGGTTGTTTTGGGTTCGTTTTCAGTTACGAACCCAAAACAAGAACTTTAACTGCCGATTATAAATAACGACTGTTGATAACCGAAACCACAGGGCGTAAAAGCCCTGAAAAATAAATAAATTTAAGAGGTTTGCTATGAAAAGAATTTTCAACTTTCTGCTCGTTTTAACGCTTGCGTGCGTTATGGCATTATGTTCCGTCGCCTGCGATAACGGCGGCACGAACGATACCGACGCCGGTGAAGTCGATACGGCTACGGGGAACACCATCGTCAAGATAATGTTCCACGTCGACGAAAAATCGACCGAGGGCCAGGCTTACAAAAAGAGGATAGAAGCTTTCAACACCGCTTATAAGGACAGAAAGATCAAAGCTTCCGCCACTTATAAGGCGAGGACGGTCGGCGCCGCCGGCTACGAAACGGAATTACTTAACAATCAGGTAGAGGGAACTTTGGCCGACATAGTCACTTTCGACGCGCCCAATACCGCCGCTTACGCCGATTCCGAATTGTTGTACGACATAACCTCTTTGATCCCGCAGGACGTTCAGAACGATTTCTATTCGCTCAACACCTATAAAGGAAAACTTTACGGTCTTCCCATTCAGGAATCGAGCGCGGGCTTCTTCTACAATAAGAAGATATTCAGAGAACTCGGAATAGACGTTTCCGCGTACACCGTTGATAATCCCTGGACGTTCGATCAGTTCAAGGACGTTTGCGGCAGACTTAAAAATGCCGGCGTTACTCCCGTCGATATGAGAATAGACGCCACCAAAGACGAGACGGCGACGTATCTTCTTTATCCCTTCATCTATGCGGCGGGCGGCGAATTTACTTCTCCCGACGGCTACACCGCTACCGGTTATTTCAATTCGGCTGCGACCGCAGACGGCTTCGGATTTATAAAGAGCCTTATAGACGCAGGTTATACTTCGTATAAGATAGGCGTTACCGACTTCTTCGACGGAAGAGTGGGAATGTATCTTTCTTCCGGTTGGACGATACCCGATCTCGATAACAAGTATAAAGCCGTTTTCGCAAGCAGAGAAGATTGGGGGCTTTTGCCTTATCCCAAGTCGGTAAACGCGGCAAGCGCTACGGGCAGCTGGTCTTTCGGTATCACGAACAATCACCACTCCGATAAGAGCGCCGCAAAAGAACTTCTCTTATGGCTCACGTCTGCCGAAAGCTCCGAGGCTATAACCACGGCTACCGGCATGATCCCCGCAAGAAAAGCGGTCAACACCGACTACGAAGCGGGTTCCCCCGAATACACGCTTTTAAAACAGCTTGAAACGAGCGGAAGACAGAGGCCCGTTACGGTCGCTTATCCGACTTTCTCGACTTGCTTTAACCAGGTCATAGCGGCGCTCGGCACGGGCAACGTTATGGAATTACTTAACACTCAGGCAAGTACTCTCCAGAGAGAGATGGACAATCTCAAAGGATAACACGAGGTCGTTATGACAGGCAGCGCATTGATAATCGCGGCGGTGTTCGTTGCGGGTTTCGTAGGTATAGCTATCTACGATATCGCAACGAGCAGGCGGCGAAAAGAAAAATACAGATTCGGAACGGTAGCCACGGCGTATCTGATGCTTATTCCGGCGCTTGTACTCGCGTTCCTGTTCGTCCTGTTGCCGATACTGTATTCTCTCGGATATGCTTTCACCGATTATAACTTGTTGAAGCCCAACAATATAAAGTACGTCGGGTTCGATCAGTTTAAGAAGGTCTTTGAGGAGATAGGCGAAAAGGGAACGCTGTATCACGCATTGATAAATACGCTGGTATTCGTTGTCGGCGTCGTACCGCTTCAGATAGGGCTTGCACTACTTCTTGCGTTGTTCGTCAACAAACCGCTTAAAGGCTCGAAGATCTTTAAGGTCTGTTTTTTCGCCCCCGTAGTGATATCTCTGTCAGTAACTTCGTTTTTGTGGCTGCAGATACTTTCTCCTTCCGAATCGGGATTACTTAATTCCCTGCTCGGGATATTCGGGGCGGAACCGCACGATTGGCTGCGCGATCCCGCTACGGCTATGCCGTGCATAATCGTATTGAGCGCATGGCAGGGCTGCGGTTATCAGATGCTCATATTCCTTTCGGGGCTTACGAATATCAGACAGGAACTGTACGAGGCCGCCTCTCTTGACGGGGCGGGGGCGTGGAGAAAATTCACGCTCGTCACCTGGCCGGGGCTAAGATCGACTTTCATTTACATAATCATCACCGTCTTTATAGGCGCTTGCAGGATACTTACGCAGCCTATGCTCATGACGGGGTATCAGAATCATACCGTCACGTTATCGTACTATATGTATCAACAAGGGTATTCCTATCGCCACGTAGGTTATTCGTCGGCGGTGGCGCTTTTGATGACGATAGTCATCGGTACAGTAACGCTTATACAAAGAAGAGCTTTCAGGGAGAAGAACTGATATGAAAAAGCAACTCTATGAAGATCTTCCGAATTTCAAAAGAAACAAAACGCCCGTTAAAAAGACGGTAGGGCAGATAATTTATATTATCGTCGGCACGATATTATCTTTGATATTCCTGTTCCCGATAATCTATATGCTCGCGACTTCGACCAAAAGCGAATCGGCTTATGCGGCGAGCGCGGGAAGCTTGGCGATGTTCCTACCCGATTTTGCCAATCTCGGCGAGGCGGCAAAAAACTACGGCAACGTGTTTTCGAACTACGGTATATGGCGATACGCCGTCAACAGCTTCACGTATGCGGCAATAGTCATCGTACTTAATATTTTGGTCAACGGGCTTGCCGGCTACGTTATGGCAAAACTGCGTTTCCCGGGAAAAAGATTTTTATCGTTTATGATAATCTTTTTGATAGTAGTTCCCGTCGAAACGTCGATAATCCCGCTGTATTCGATAGTCAAGATAATGCTCGGGCTGAAAAACACAATGTCGGTCCTCGGCGTGATACTTCCGGCGACGATAAGCATATTCAACGTATTTCTGTTTATGCAGTTCTTCGGCAATATCCCGCAGGAGTACGAGGAGGCGGCAAGAATAGACGGAGCGAATACGTTAGGCGTATTCTTCAAAGTCATTCTTCCCTTATCCAAGCCTATAGTTGCCACCGTTGCGGTCTTCTGCTTCATAGGCGTATGGAACGACTATCTCTGGCCGTCGATGATCTTGCCGTATGCGTCGGAAGGTCAATGGCCGCTATACCCGATACAATCCGCGCTCACGACTATTCAAAGCATACAAGGAATAACTACGGGCGAGATTATGGCGTCACTTATCGTTACGAGTATCCCGATCTTCGTGATATACGTTTTGGCTCAAAAGTATATCGTACAGGGTTTCGGAACGGCAGGACTTAAAATGTAGGAGGAAAAATGAAACACAAGAATTTATTTTTAGCGGTACTCGTATCTGTAAGCTTGTTATTCTGTTCTTGTCTTTCGGCTTGTACCGAAGAAACGCAGAATAACGGCGGCTCGGGCAATAAAGACTCTCACGAAGACAAGAATACCGCAGCTACGGCATTATTACATTATTCTTTCGACGAAGACGGCGGATACAGCACCAAAGATTCGGTCAGCGGAGAAAGTTACAACATCAATTACGTTTTCTCTTATACGAACGCGGCCAATCTTTTCAAAGAACCGTCCGAACCGCTGCGTAAAGCGGGCGTGAAAGGCCATTCTTTATATATGGACGGCTTTTCGACCTATCTTACCGACGTCGATTTCGAAACTCCGAAGTCTGCTATAACGCTTTCCGCGTGGGTAGCGCCGAGAGTTTTCGAGAACCTCGTCAATTACGGTGACGGATCGGAAGCCGCCGGCCACCCCAGAATGACGGCAGTCATCAATAAAGGCGACATCGAAATGTGCGAAGGCTTTTTATTGGGTTACGGAAGGCTCGGACTTTGGGGCGTACAGCTTGCGTTGTACAACACGGAAGTCGACGAATATTTCGTAGTGGGATTTTACGATCCCATCAACGCTTTGCCGCTGTACGAATGGTCGCATATAGCCGCCGTGTTCGACGGTGAAAGCGGATATATCGCTCTGTTTTATAACGGCGAAAGAGCTTACGAAGCGTACGTTCCCGAATTATCTTCGTGCAGGATAGTCGATTCCGAAGAACCTCTTTATATCGGAAAATACGTCAATCCGCAGGTCGAGTTCGGTATATCGCGTCAGAGGATATCCGGACTATTGGACGAAGTAAGCATCTATTCGGGCGCGTTGACTCCCAAGGATATCAATAACGTCTATTCGGACACCGATTATTCCGGCCACCCGACGCTTGATTTCAGCGAGATAGAGCTTGACTCTTCCGTTTATGCGGGCGACAGATATCGTCCTCAATATCACGCGATACCGCCGGCGGTATGGATGAACGAACCCCATTCTCCTTTCTATTATAAAGGAAGATACCACGTCTTCTATCAGCATAACCCCGCAGGGCCTTACTGGTCGCAGATACGCTGGGCGCATATAGTAAGCGACGATATGGTACATTGGGAATACGTTAAGGACGCCGTAGTTCCTACTCCCGAGATATGCCCCGAAGGCGTATGGACGGGCGGCGCGGTGATAGGCCCCGACGGCAAACCGTGGCTTGCCATAACCGCGGGCACGAACACGACCACCTGGTCTATCCAGCACGTTGCGTTCGCTCACGCGGTCGATCCCGACGATCCCGACCTTACCGATTGGGTAGTCGAAGACACGGTAACGCTCCCGCACCCCAACGACGATTCGCAGGGCGAGATAAATCAGTTCCGCGATCCTTTCGTTTGGTATGACGACGGAGTTTACTATATGATGGTCTCCACGTCTATCCCCAACGCGGGCGGCTCGGCAAATATCTACACCTCGACCAATATGCACGAATGGGAATACCGCGGATATCTGTATCAGTGCGATTACGGCCGTTATCCGCAGCAGGGCGCGCATTGGGAATGCGTGGTAATGTTTCCCATCACGACCAAAGACGGCACCGTTACCAAGTACGTGTTGTTCGACTGTCCGCAATACACGGTCGACGGCTACGTCGTAGATTGCTACTACTGGATAGGCACTTTCGATAAGAACACCTGCAGATTTATAGCCGACAACGACGAGCCGCAGCTGTTCGACCTCGGAAGAGGCGTGTTCACCGGTCAGAACGGGTACTGCTATCTCACCGAAGAGGATATTGCGTCGGGCAAGACCTCTTACGAACAAGGAAGAACTATCCTTTACGCGATAGCACAGGGTAAAGACGCCGGCACGGCGCAGAACTACACCGCCGGTTGGGCGCACAACTTCGCGATACCTCTCGAACTGTGGCTCAGCGACGACGGCAGACAGATCATAAGAGAACCTATAAAAGAAGCTCAGTCGTTAAGAAGAAACGTCTTGTACGATAACCAAGGCGAAGTCAAGACCGCCGCCGAAGTAAACGCGGCGATAAGCGAGATACGCGGCGACCTTTTGGAGATAAGAGCGACCATATCTCTCGATCCGACGGCGGCTGCGTATTCCGGCGGGATAAGCTTAAGATACAACAAAAACGTCGTCAACTCGCAGACGGAAAGAACGGATATAGTCTTCTCCAACGAAGGCGTTTACGTTGAGAGAGCGCAATCTTCGCTCCTCGATTACGTCAGCAAGCAACCGAGCAGACTGTATCCGAGCGTCAAGACCGAGTACGACGTGGTGATTCTTCTCGACCGCTCGATGCTCGAAGTCTACGTGGACGGATTGTCAAGTTTCACTTTGAGGATATATCCGAAGTATTCCGATTCCGATTATTTGCGTATTTTCGACGACAATGCCGGAGTAACTTTTAAATCGTTGCAGATATACGAGATGGGCAGCGCGTATTCCGATACGGTCGTGCCCGCCTATTACGGCAACGTCGGCAGTCTTGGAGGTTCGTGATGAAAAAACTATTGAAAATAACGGCATTGGCGTTAGGCGCCGTTATATCGTTCGCGGCGTTTTACGGCTGTGAGCCCGAAAATATCTTCGGAAACAGCAGCACGGGAAACGGCGGTAATACCGACGTAACGCCGACCGCCTCGTCCAAGGTACTTAACGGCGGCTTTGAAACGGCTACCATCGAAGGCTGGACGGTCGAATACGGCGACGCGTTCAACGACGACTGCGTTTCGTCAAACACCTTTTTCACGTTTGCCGACGACGCCAACGACAACAGACTTCCGATAAATCAGACGGGCAACTGGTATCTGACGGGCAAGGGTTTCCACGGCGACTTCTCGTGCGCGAGGACGGGCGCTATCCGCTCGAATGAGTTCGTTATCCCCGCCGACGGAGTTATGTCCGTCAAACTTGCGGGCGGCGCGCTCACGGTGGGTAAAGGCGAAAACGCGCCTTTGAAATCTCTGGAAAAGTTATGCTATCTCGGCGTATACACCGTCGAAGACGACAAACTTATCGCCATTCAGCATAACGATTACTTCCACGAGCACACCGAAGATTACGTCAACCCAGCAAGGTACGCGGCAGGCGTATACAACACCGATAACTTTTACGAATACACCCTCGACCTTTCCGAGTATGCGGGTAAAAGCGCTTATATAAGGATAGTCGATAACGATAAGAGTTGGTATTACGGCTATTTTGCGGTCGACGATATCCGCCTCGGGGAATACGCCGATCCGCAGGAAGAAGGAACGTTCTTCGTAAAGGATAAAAATTACGTTCAGGACGCGACGGCTCCGAGTATTTACGAGATAGCCAACGGCGATTTCGAGCTCGGCTCGCTCGCGGGGTGGACGGTCGTATCGGGAGAAGCCTTCTCCGACGACGGCGTCAATTCCGAAAGCGTCTGGTGGAATGAAAATATCACTTATAACCGCGACGGAAATTATCATTACGGTCATTACAGACCGTCCGCAACGGGCGTTATGCGCTCGAGCGAGTTCATTCTCGGCGGCAGCGGTTATATAACCTTCAAATTGGGCGGTTGCGCCGATAACGGTCGTACTTATCTCAGAATAATGATGAAAACGGCCGACGGCCCCGTAGAGGTCGCAAGATATTCCAACACCAAGTATTGGAACTTCCAGTTCCCGTACGTTGCCAACGGAATGCGGCTTTTGAACATGGTACAGTATTACGCAGATCTTTCCCGTTATATCGGCGAAACGATGTATATCGAAGTCGTCGACGATAACGATTCTTCGGACGATCTCGACTGCATGACGCTCGACAGCATTATGACCTATCACGAGACCAAACCCGTTTGGTACGACAAAAACTTCTATCTCGCCGTAAGTAACAGCGACGTTATGGTAGAAAGCGAATATCAGGTCGTAAACGGCGGTTTCGAGACGGGCGATCTCACCGGCTGGACGCTTGACGGCGACATCGGCGAAGTGACCGACGCAAGCGGTTGGTGGAACGAAAACCTGCCGTATAACAAGAAAGGCAGATATCTTTTCAGCGGTATCGCCAAAGAAGGCGGCACGGGCACGTTGACGAGTTCGGCGTTCACGCTCGGCGGCTGCGGCTATATCACCTATTTGTTGGGCGGCGGCGGAAACGGCAGACTTTGCTACGTATCCGTTATCGACGCGAACACGGGCGAAGAGCTTGCGCGTTACCATAACAGATATTTCAACGACCGCGGCACAGGAACTATCAACAGCGGCAGCAACCTTGCAAACATGGTCTTGTATAAAGCCGACCTTTCCGAATATCTCGGCAGATCGCTTAAGATACGCATAGTCGATAACGCCACGTCGTATTGGGGACTTATGACCTGCGACAGCTTCGTTACCTGCTATAACTCCATCGAAGGCGTTCCGACCGACGCGAAGACGGCGAAGGATATCAAGCCCTCGCAAAGCGTTCTCGGCGAAAACGACACGTATCAGGTCTTAAACGGCGACTTCGAGACGGGCGATCTCACCGGTTGGTCGCTTATGAGAAGAATGGACGGCAGTATCGATATAGGTTACGTTTCCATGCGTGAAGTTTACTGGAAGGATCTTACCAAGCAGTACGGAATGAGCGGAACTTATCTGTTCAGCGGCATCGAGGACGACGTACAAGACGTGACCGACAAAAAAGTTAATAGCGCCATCGGTGAAAAGACGATAGAAAGCGATAACGGCAGATTCGAAGCCGGTATGGGTATTCTCGAAAGTTCGGCGTTCACCGTCGGCGGCTGCGGGTATATCACCTTCAAGCTGGGCGGCGGCAGAAACGCAAACTGCTATATCGAGATAATCGATATGGCGACCGAAACGGCTATCGCACGCTATCATAACGACAATATGAGCGAAGGCAAACTCATTCAGTTCAAAGCCGACCTTACGGCGTTTATGGGCAGAAGCGTCAAGATCCGCGTCGTAGACAACGCGACGAACGATTGGGGCTGCCTTGCCGTGGACGACTTTATAACCCACTACGAGTCGATCGATCTGTTGCCGACGGCAATTTTGATCGATAATGAATTATAATAAAGGTCAGGAGGCAAAAATGACTGAAAAAGAAGTTAAGAAAAAACTATTTATTGAAGTCGACGTCGACGTGCTATTATTTCCGAGCGAAATGATATTGTTGACTTCGGTACCCGAAGGCGTTTACGACGAATTCGATGATTGGGGAGGCTTAAACGAAATATGGTAAAATTAAGCGGTTCTATCAAACTACTCGTCGTTTTATTGGCTGTTTGTTTCACTTTGGTCGTGATGATCGCGTGTAACAGTCAATCTAACGACGACCAAAAGCAAAGTACGGCAAAGTCTGTCGATTCGTCAGTCGGAGTTTCTTCCGTGAACGGATCGGACGAACATTCGTCCGAGCAATCGTTCGTTCAATCTTCGGAGCAGACTTCGGAACAATCGACGGAACAAACTTCGGAAGTATCTTCGGATGAAACTTCGGAGCAATCGACCGAAGACAGTTCGACCGAGCAGCAATCGGATAGCTCTACCGAAGAAGGGGAACAATCGTCGGAGCCGACGGTCAATCCCCCGAGCAATCCCATTGAAGACAGCACTTATTTAGCGCATTGAAAGGAGTTATTATGAACAGGATTTCAAGTAAAAAGATCAATTTTATAATCGTTTTGGTCGCAATTTTCGCAGCTTTTGCGATCATCTCTTCGCTTTCCGTTATGAAAAGCGACAATAACGGACGTAATAACGTCGTCTATGCTACCGGTGAAGATATAACTCTTCTCGAAACTAAAGCAAAAGTGTCCGTCGACGAGAAATATCTTCTTCTCGTCACCGGTTTCGATCCCACCAACCTGAAAAACGACGGTTACTATTATATGGGCTATAAGTACACGGTCGGCGGCGAAAACGTCGATACGGCGCGTGCTTTGGGCGCTCAGGCGGCAAGATATTACGCTTCCGTCACTTTAAGGACCGATCTCGAAGATCCTTCCAAGACTCACGTCGTTATGCCCGAAGATATTTACGGCGAGGGTTACGAAGGCTATAAGCTGCTCGTATACGAAATTGAGTTTACCGAGTCCGTATACGACGAAATAGCCGATTACTCGAATATCTGCGCGTATATAGACGAAGTGGAAAAGGTCGATGAAGAATGGGAGGTCGCAAACTCGAACGTAGGAACGTCTTTCACCTTCAAGAGCAAATACTTCCCCGCAAATAACGATTTCGAAACGGGTACTTTGACCGGCTGGGAAAGAGCCGATATCTCTTTGCAGAACGACAAGCATTTTGCCGGCATCTCCGACGCCGAGACTTTCTGGGGCGAAGGCTATACGATGAACAGCAAGGGCTATTACCTGTCGTCTTACGCGGGTGACGCCGACGAGGCCGCTACCGGTACGCTTACGTCCGGTTCCTTCACGCTCGGCGGTTGCGGTTACGTAACTTATATGCTCGGCGGCGCAGGCAATCCCCTTTGCTATATCACCGTTGAAAAATACGAAGCTTCCGAGTGGTCGGTGGTCGCCGTGTACAGGAACACCGCTTTTACCGACTTCCCCGCAGGCGAATATACTCTCGAAGAAAAGCGCGCTATGATAGGCGATACGGTATTCCTTGCAAACTTCGTGACGTTCAAAGCAGACCTTCGCTCGTATATAGGCGACACTTTGAGATTCGTTATTCACGACGAGGCCGTAAACGCCTGGGGCGTCGTGTATTTCGACGATCTCGTCACTTACTATTCCAAAGTTGAAAAACTGCCCGATGGCGCCGTTGCGGCGGTCAACGAACTTGCCGACAAATCGGCTCTTCAGACGGCTATAGCGGGCGCTATCGGCTCGCAGGGCGACTATACCGACGATAGCTATGCGGCGTATACTTCGGCGCTTTCTTCGGCTAATACCGTCAACGATTACGTTGCTTCCACGCAAGCTGCCGTAGACTCCGCCGTTTCGGCGCTCGCTACCGCGACTTCGGGCTTAACGTACAGACTTCCCGCGACGACGTCGGAATCTTCCGCAAGAAGTTTCGTCCTCGCTCCTTTGGGAACGCAGTCGGTTACTATATCCGATCACGTTGACGAAAACAGCCTTTCGTCCATAACTTACGAGGTCGCTTCCGGCGATACCGGCGTCGCGACCGTATCGGCTATATCGGAAGGCGCCTTCACGATCACCGCGGTCGACGACGGTGAAACTACCGTCACGTTGACCGTCAAACACCTCGGCGAAAGCGTTCACACCGTGACGTTTGCAGTCGACGTTTCGACCGTTCCTACCCTTTTGAATGAGTCGGTATCCGTCGATCTCGACCTCTATGAACTCGTCAACAAGACCAATTACACGGCCGATTTCACTGCCAACGTCTCGAATCTCGGCGGTTTGGACCTGACGTACAGCGCGACTATGAAAGTCGGAAACGGCTCTGCAAGCGCTATAAGTCTGACGAACAACGGCTACACTTACGCTTACGCAGGTCCTTATAACGATACCGCAGTGGTCGTGACCTTTGCCGTTACCGTATCTTACGAACACAACGGATCGCAGTCTCTCAACTATAATTACGTTCTCAATATCACCGATTCCACCGCTTATCGGTTAGCTAACGGCGACTTCGAAACGGGCGATTTGACCGGTTGGACGCTTTCCAATGCGGCTCTCGGTGACGTTATCGAAAATGGCGCGTATTGGGATAACAAGCCTTTCAATCGTGACGGAACGCATCTGTTCAGCGCATATACCGTTCTTAACGGAAGCGGCTATGCTCAAAGCGGTAACGAAGGCGCAAAAGGTACTCTCACGAGCTCTACTTTCGTTGTCGGCGGTTCGGGTTATATAACTTATAAACTCGGCGCGGCAAAGAACGCCGACGGCGTTTGGATAGACGTTATCGATAACTCCAACGGCAATATTCTCGGCCGTTATTATAACGACTGCTGGGACAACAGCGATTGTACGCTCATACCTTACAAAGTCGATCTGTCGTCACATAAAGGCAAGACAGTCTATCTGCGCGTCGTCGACAACGCGACCTCCGATTACGGTCTGTTCTTCCTCGACAGCGTGACCACTTATTACGCTTCCGCTCCTACCGGCGATTTCAATACGGCTGCTGCCGTGGCTAATGTTCCCGCGAACATTTATTCGCTTTACAACGGCGGCTTTGAGACGGGTAATCTCAGCGGTTGGGCATTCTCTACGCAATACGGTGATTTCGGTCACGTAACGGCTGCGGATAACTTCTTCAGCGGCAATACGTACAACAAAGACGGCACCTATCTCTTCTCCGGTATAGAAGATCAGGGCGCGGGCAACGGCGTAGAAGGCGGCCAAGGTACTTTGACGAGCGCTCCGTTCGTTATCGGCGGTGCCGACTACATCACCTTCAAACTCGGCGGCGGCATTAATCCGGCGTGCTATATCGAGGTCCTTGAACTTGAAACGGGCGCTTTGCTTGCGAGATATCACCACGACTCTCCTTCAAGCTCCGGTGCTAACCCCGAAGGCGTTATGGTCCGATACAAAGCCTATCTCGGTTCCGGAAACGCCGGCAAGACTGCCGTGATCCGCGTTTGCGACTATGCTTGGCACGCTTGGGGCTGTATGGCTGTCGACAGCTTCGTGACCTATTATACGGGCGACGAAGATATCCTCGATGAATGCACGTCCGCTACCGATCATAAGTACGAGGTTGTAAACTGCAGCTTTGAAACCGGTGCTCTTGAAGGTTGGACTATGGACGGCGACCTCGGTGCGGTCGTTAATAGCGAAAAACCTGAAGACTGGTATCAGACCAACGACGGCAGAAAGGACGGTGATTGGTTGTTTACCTTCTACGGATACGATCTTCCGAACAAAGAAGGCGGCACGGGCTACTTGAGATCCAAAGATTTCGTTCTCGGAGCAAACGGCATTATATCCTTCCGTTTGGGCGCGGCTCTTAACACTGACGATCAGGTATACGTCACTGTCCGCCGTGCGTCCGACGGCGCCGTTTTGGCGAAGTTCTTCAACAGATCTAACGTCGATGCGACCGGAATGGTGTACTATTATTATCAGTTCGATAACGCCGAAGAGATTCAGTGTTACTTTGAAGTCGACGACTATGCGACCGGCAACTATTACGGCTGTTTCGTAGTAGACGACTTCCGCGTCAATCTTAACAGTACTCCCGCCGGTGTGGCAGCGACTGATGAAAAATAATAACACGATTTCTTGATCATCGATGCGTGCGCCGCATTATGTGCGGCGCACGCACGAATATCTTCTCTATCAAAAAAGGATAATGGTTATGACTGATAATGATTTACACGTCAACGATCTTCCCGCTTTTCATATAACGGGCGGAACGGGTTGGATAAACGATCCGAACGGGCTTGTGTATTTTAACGGAGAATATCACGTTTTTTACCAATATTATCCATACGACACGAAGTGGGGCCCCATGCATTGGGGGCACGCGGTCTCTTTTGACCTGACAAATTGGAAACGCCTTCCCATAGCCCTCGCTCCCGGCGGAGAAGGGGATAAGGACGGGTGCTTTTCCGGCACCGCCATCGTCGCTTTTAACAAGCTCTATCTTATGTACACGGGCTTTGAAGAAAACGGCGGCGGCGAAAACGTCCGTCAGGTCCAATGTCTTGCCGAAAGCGAGGACGGCGTGAACTTTTTTAAGCGCGGCGTCGTTATCGGTTCCGACGACCTTCCCGAAGACTTTATGCCTTGCGATTTCCGCGATCCGCACGTCTTTTGCCACGACGGGATATTTTACTGTCTCGTCGCCGCAAAGAAAAAGGGCGGCAGGGGAAGGCTTTTATTGTACCGCTCCGACGACCTGTTTAAGTGGACGTTTTTATCCGACGCGCTCGGATTTGACAGCGACGGCATAATGTTCGAGTGCCCGAATTATATCGAAAAACTCGGTCTTATTATCGTCGGCGATCAGCTGCCGCCGCCAAAAGCGGACGGGTGTTTGAACGTTCACTCGACGAGATATTTTATCGGCAAAATGGACTTTACCGCAGGAAAGTTTATCGTCGAAAGCGAGGGTATCCTCGATCACGGGTTCGATTATTACGCGCCGCAAAGCTTTGCGTGTTGCCCCGAGAAAATTCTTATCGGCTGGCTCAATATGTGGGACAGAAACGTTCCTTCCGCCAAATACGGCTTTGCGGGCATGCTTACCGTGCCGAGAAAGTTGAGCGTAAATTGCGGCCGTCTTTACCAGACTCCCGTCGTAAAAACGAGTAAGGTCTACGAGACTTCGGTCGGGAAAAAGTTGGCCGATAACGCGATTATCGGCGTTATCGAGATAAAAGCCGACGATCTTGAAAGCTTTGAAATAAAGCTGAGACAGGGGAATGAAAACTTCACTTTAATAAGCCTTGTCGACGGTTTCTGGGTGTTCGATCGCTCAAAGTCGGGCGAGGCCATAGTCGGCGCGGAAAAGGACGAATTGAGTTTGGCGGGTATCCGCAAAATGCCGCTCGGCGCCGAAAAACACACTTCGATATCCATCGTTCTCGATAAATATTCGATAGAATTTTTCGAGGGCGGCAGAGTTATGTCGTCGACCGTCTATCCCCCCGATAACGCCGACAAAATAGAATTGACGGTAAAAGCAAGTAAATGCACCTACACCCGCTACAAGGTCGAAAATCGATCGTGATAGTATCGTAAAAGAACGTTATTGACGTTCGCAACACGTAAAAAAGGACTGTCTTATGATATCCGCCCGAAAAGCTCGACGCTTTTATCGGGTAAATGTCCGTGACAGTCCTTTTTCTTTGTAAAATTTTCCTTCCCGCCCGAATATAGGTCGATTAACGAGCAAAAGCACGTTATTAAGGCGGAAAGATAGAATGATAATGACGCGATGTGAGGCAATAGCGAAAATAATGCTTGGAAAAGTGTGCAAAACGGCAAAAAGTCAGCCTATAAGTCGATTATCGGTGATTTTTTTATGATTATGACGTTTATTTGCGGCGAGCGGAAAAGTTGACGATAAGGGTTTGGGAGGCTCAACTCTCGCGTTGCAAAAACGTTTATTATTGCCGCTCAGCGATCGATTTATCTTCATAAACCGCAAAAAACTTGACAAGGCGACGTTTCTAAAATATAATTTCCTTATATAATAGTGTGGCAAACAAATAACAGAAATGAATATCGATCGATATGCTGTCGATATGTGTTTTACGATTTTTCATAAAAGTTCGGTTAATTTTTTGTTTTCATAAAAACGCATAGTAAACCTGAGTAGAGAGTAGAGCGTTGACAAAAGGTTTTCTACGCGCCACTGAAAAAACGATAATTTGATAATATATTATCAGGCGGAAGCGTTGAAAAATGCGGAAAAGCGTTTGACAAAGGGGAAGGGAATTTATGTCGAAAGAAGTCAGGTACGGAACGATAATATTTGCGACGCTCATGGCGCTTATCGTGGGTCTTTTTGTTATGGTCATCCTCGACTCGTACACGAACAGAAAAAGAAAGAGGATCTACTTTGCGATCATTGCGCTCACGTTTGTGCTCGTAATGCAGAATTTTGTCGAATACTATCTCACCTGGCACATGAAAGCGTGGATGTTGAGGATCTTCGTATCCGTCCTCGGATATTCGATAAGACCCGCTATAATCGTGTTATTCGCATATTTATTCAAACCCGATATGAAGCATCTCGTTGCCTGGGGGCTTGTCGTTTTTAACGCGCTGATGCACTCCACGGCGTTTTTCGCGAAAATAGTTTTTACTATCAGTCCAAAGAACGATTATGCAGG
Organism: Clostridia bacterium; assembly: GCA_017616695.1. Classification (GTDB taxonomy): domain Bacteria; phylum Bacillota; class Clostridia; order Christensenellales; family Borkfalkiaceae; genus UBA4636. The sequence continues at coordinate 29,955 of JAFZXN010000030.1, forward strand.
CGGCCCCCTTTGGGCGCTTTGTTACGTTATAAGTCTGATCCTTCTTATCTACCTTGCGGGTCTTGGGTTCTGGAGTTACAAAGGTAAAAAATTCAACGTAAAAGAAGCCGTCTTCCATTTATTTTGGATAGTGATAATCATTCTGGGGATCGTTTCCGATTTTCTGTGGGGGTCGGACAGACAGTGGGTGGCATACGTCACCGTTTCCGTAGTCATAGCGGTCGTTTTCTCGTATATCTGGCTCCATCAGCAGTTCGTCGCCGATTACGAGGCGAATTTTATGATAGAGCAGCGTATGAACATGATGATAACTCAGATACAACCGCACTTTATTTATAACTCGTTGTCCGCAATAGCCGAGATAGAGGGCGTACCCGAAACGGCGCAAAAAGCCATTTTGAATTTTTCCGATTATTTAAGGGAAAATCTCGACGCGATGACCACTGCGGAACTCGTTACTTTCGATAAAGAACTCGAGCATATCAAAAAATATATCGACCTTGAGATATTGCGTTTCGGCAAAAAGGTCAATATAGCGTACGATTTGGAATGCACGGACTTTTTGCTGCCTGCGCTTACGGTGCAGATGCTCGTTGAAAACGCCGTAAAGCACGGCATCACAAAGCGTTACGAGGGCGGAACGGTGACCGTAAGCACAAAAAAGCGCGGCGGTTTCGTTTACGTAACGGTCAAAGACGACGGCGTCGGGTTCGACGCGAAAAAAGAGATCGGTGCGGGGCATTTCGGCATCAACAACATAAGAAAACGCCTTGAATACACGGTGGGCGGAACGCTTGAGATAGAAAGCGTTGAAAGGGTAAGTACGACCGCCACGATAATCTTACCCTATAAACAAAGAGGTGAGCAGTTATGAAAGTTATAGTTGTCGACGACGAGCAGCACGCAAGGATAAGATTAAAAAGATTGCTTGAAAATCTTACGATAAACGACGTTGACGTTTTCGACAGAAGCGTATACGCTCTTGAGTTTGCGAGAAAGAACAGAGTGGACGTCGCTTTTTTGGATATAGAGATGCCGGAGATGAGCGGCGTCGAACTTGCAAAAGCATTAAAGTCCACCAATAAGTCGATCAACGTCATTTTTTGTACGGGGTATTCGCAGTATCTGCAGGACGCCATAGACTTACACGCAAGCGGATATTTGCTTAAGCCCGCGGAACAAGCGTCCGTCAAAAAGGCGCTTGATAACCTTTTGCACCCGATAGAGTACGAGAAACAAAAATTTTATGCAAAAACTTTCGGCAATTTCGATTTTCTTGTCGACGGCGTTCCGTTGCATTTTAAACGGAGCAAGTCAAAAGAAATGCTTGCATACCTTATAAGTATTCGCGGCGCAAGCGCCAATCGTAAGGAACTTATCGCCGTGCTTTTCGGTGATAAATACGACAAACAGACGCAGGACTATCTGACCAAGATCTATAAAGACCTTATAGAGTCGCTCGACAGCGTCGGTGCGGAAAAGATAGTCAGAAAGGGTTTCAACACCTACAGCGTGAACACCGCACTGTTTTCTTGCGACCTTTACGATTACGACAAGGGCGACCCAAACGCGATAAACGCGTATAAGGGCGAGTTTATGAGTCAGTACGAGTGGGGTATTATTTGAAAACGTCCGTTTTCAAATAATACGTATTTTGCGAACGATGGCTTTGCGAAATATACGTAACGCACCCCGACAGGGGTGTACGTAACGCCACCGTGCGAGGCGGTACGAAGAGCGTTTGCAAAAAATGATGTATCTCGCCGAAGTACACGACGTTACGTATCGGCTACGACGTGAAAAAGCTTGACGAATAAAAACAATGCGGGCTGAAAGTCTGCGGCGTTTGGACTCAAAAACAAGTGATAATCGACTTATAGAGACACTTATTAAAGTAAAAAGTTGAAAGTGGGAACGGGGTTTCCACTTTTTTTATTTTGGTCAAAAAGTTTTGATTTGACGTTTTTATAAAATAATAAAACGGTGATTTGCGGGCGAAGGCTTGCAGCCCGAAAACAAATCGATCGACCGTAATTCCACTTTCCGCATTCCACATTTCACTTCAAAAAAAATTTGAATTTTTTTGAAAGAAGTGGCTCATTTGTCCCTACTTTGTCCTATTCGGTGAGTTATAATAATTTCTGAAATAATATTATATAATTATATAATATTGTCGTAGGCACGAAAGTTTTCGGCAAGATCATTTTAACACGGACTCGAAAAGGAGATCTACATATGGACAATAAGGTCAAATCAAGAATCAAACATATCATTACGGCGCTACTTTTGGCGGCGGCGTTTACGTTTGCGATATTAGGATTGACCACGGCGCTTAACGTAAAGATGCCTGCGGCAAGTGCCGAACCGGCTGTACATACGCACGAAGGTTGGACTGCGACAAGTAGTCTTCCCGATTCCGCGGGCAGTTATTATCTGACCGACGACGTGGCTATATCCGGCACCTGGAACGTGCCGAGCGGCACGACAAATTTGTGCTTAAACGGTCACGGCATAATCGGCAACAGCGGTAACTCCGTTATCTACGTGGGAAACGGCACCACGCTCAATATTTACGATTGCGGCACGACCGAACACAGATTTACAGTTTCAACCCCCAGAGACAACGGTTCCGGGGCGGCTACGGTCGACGACACGCTTACCGAGGGATACAAAACCTTTAAAGGCGGCTACGTAACGGGCGGAAAGTCCTCTTACGGTGCCGGCGTGAATATGTCCGGCGGGACTGTCAATTGGTATGGCGGGAACCTCATCGGCAACACCTCGCCCAAAGACGGGGGCGCCGTCCATATGGATGGCAACAGCGTCTTTACGATGTACGGCGGAAGCGTTCAATATAACTACGGCGATACGGGCGGCGGCTTCTTCGTCGAAAACGGCTCGGCGTTCACGCTCGAAGGCGGCACCATCGCATACAACACCAACGGCGCGCGCGGCGCCGCGATCTTTACGCGCGGTACCGTACGCATTCACGGCGGTGAGATCGTCGACAACTATAACTGGAGCGAGCAGACTTTCGCTTTGTGGGGCGGCACGATCGAGATCACAGGCGGCGTCATAAAGGGGAATCTGCATAACGCTTCCGGCGTTATGACACTGTCGACGCTTTCCCTCGGCGGGAACCCCGTCATCAAGGACAATAAGGACGGCAGTAACAATACAGCAAACCTGTACGTTAAAAGCGGCGGCATCATCACCATGGTCGACGCGCTGGCGGATAGCGTTAAGGATAACAAGATAGGCGTTACCATGCAGAGCGGCAAAGGTCAACTCACACAGGGCTGGGCAGACTATATGCCTGCGGACGCTGAACCCGCCGATTACTTTGTCAGTGAAAACGCGGATTACGAAATTTTGAGAATAAAGGGGGAAGCGAGACTCGTAAAAGAACCGTACACCCTTATCAACTTTGCCGGCGGCGACCAGAACGCGACCGGCTTTATGGAAAAGGATATTTTAGAAGACGGTGAAACTTCTTTCACTCTGCCTACCGAAACCACTTTCAAACTTGCGGGAAAAGCTCTTTTCGGCTGGAGGCTCGGCGATATCGTTTACGCTCCAGGCGAGATCGTCACTCTCGGCAGCGATAACGTGACTTTCACGGCGGTATGGACAGACGGCTTTACCGTATCTTTCGACGCGAAAGGCGGAAACGAGTTCGAGTCGAAGTGTATTTTGCCGAATACCGCGGTCGCAAACCCCGGTAAGCCTAAAAAAGACGGTTATACGTTCCTTTACTGGACTTTGAACGGCGAAGAATACGATTTTTCTGCGCCCGTTACCGAAGATATAACGCTCAAAGCTTTATGGGCGCAGGGCGTCAGCGTGGGTGAAAGTTTTGAAGGCGGTGTTCTTCCCGACGGCTGGATGACGAGCGGCGATTATCAGTTCGGAGTATCTACGGGTGCCTCAAACGGGGGCGAAGCTCATCAGGGTGCCAAAAACGCATTGGCTTCAGTCGATAGTTACGGCGGCACAGCTTGGCTCATTATGCCCGAAACGGATCTTTCCAAAGTCGTTTCCGTTCCGATAAGCTTCTGGTACAAAAACCCGGATTGGGACGGTGATACCGACGTAGTAGGTCTTTATTATCGCATAAACGGCGGCGATTGGCAGGAGATATTCTCCGACGGCTCTTCGCACGGAGATTGGACAAAGTGGTCGGGTGAACTTCCCGAAGAGGCGCTCGTATCCGGCGTCGAGATCGCTTTCAAAGCAGAAAGTAATTATGGTTACGGCGTCTGCATAGACGACGTCGTTATCGAAGCGATAACCCCGCATACCCACGATTGGACATACGCTGCCGACGGCAACGTTATCACCGCGACCTGTTCGGGTATGGAAGACGGCACCTGCCTCTATGAGGCGCAGACAGTCACCATAACCGCCGAAGATAAAGAATACGACGGCGAGCCCGTTACGGCTACCGTAACGAAGAGCGCAAATTGGGACGCTTACAGTCTTGCCGAAATCGGCGAGGTAGTTTATTCGGGCAACACGACGGCAGGGGACTATACCGCAAGTATCACCGCGGGCGGAGCGACCGCCGTCGCAAACTTTACCGTTGTTTCGGTAAACCAGCACGAACACGACGGCGTAACGTTTACTGCGTGGACTTCGACGACGAGCCTTCCCACCGAGGCGGGCAACTATTATCTGGCAAATGACGTGACGATATCTTCCACTTGGTCTGTGCCGAGCGGTACGACGAATTTGTGCCTTAACGGGTACGCTATTATCCGAACGAACGCAAGCGACACAACGGGAAGCGTAATTCAGGTCGGCAGCGGAGCAGCGCTCAATCTTTACGACTGCGGGGAAGAAACGAGATATTACGTCGTCGAAAACCCCTCCGTAAACGGCGCGGGTCTCGGCGTTGTCGTTGAAAAGGACGTCTATGACGCGGCTGACGAAAACGCGAGAGGCACTTTCGTCGGCGGCTATATCACCGGCGGTGCGATCACGGGGGCGGCGGATAACGCGCACCTTATCGGCGGCGGCGTCAACGTGAACGGCGGCGCGTTTACAATGAACGGCGGCACCATAATCGGCAATAAGGTCTGCATCAACGGCGGCGCGATCAAACTAAAGGGTGCGGGTGCGTCTTTCACAATGAACGGCGGGGCACTGATCGCCAACTATAACGATTGTTACGGCGGCGCTATTTCCGTCGGTGACAATAACGGCAGCCGTTTATGTACCCTTACTATAAACGGCGGCACTATCGCGCGTAACTGGAGCGGAAGAAACGGCGGCGCCATACATTTCGACAATTATGCGCACACCTTCGTTCTTACGGGCGGCACTATCGTCAACAACTATACGAACGGTAATTTCGAAAGTCTCGGTCGCAGCGGCGGCGGCATTCTGGTGGACGGGGCGACGTTGCAATTGTCGGGCGATCCCGTCGTCAAAAATAATATGCAGGGTGCGGGGCTTGACAATAACATTTATATCAGAACCAATTCAAAGATCATAAATCTCGGCAACGGTTTGAGCGCCGATGCCGACGTCGGAATTTGCACCAAAGAGGCGAGCGCTTCGACCGACGTCAAGATCGCCGTTAATGCAAGTACAGAAGACGTTAAGCGTTTGCATTTCGACGTTGAAAGCGACGGCTGTCTCGTGTTCTGCGACGGCGAAAACGATTGGATCTATGTAAACGGCGAGAAATTTAAACTTGGCGGGGCGCACCATACACACGAAGCAAATACCGTTTGGGCGTGCGTAGATCCCGTTGCCGTCGTTACGGCGGGCGAAGAAATTACATATTTCTGTTCGTTCGACGCGGCGCTTTCGGCTTGGTCGGACGGCGGCACGCTCAAACTTTTTAAAGACGTGAACGCGCGGATAACCGTGACCGACGGCAATAAAACGCTCGATCTGAACGATCACAGCATTACGTATACGAGCGGAACGGTAATAGTCGTTTCCGGCGGTTCACTGCGTATCACCGATCAAAGCGGTACGAAGACGACGCATTATTATACGCCGAACACCACGGGCGTTGCGACCTTGAGCAATACCGATACGGGTTACAGTTTCGAGGGCGGCTTTATAACGGGCGGCGTGAATAACAACAATCGTGGTGGCGGTATAAGCGTTTCCGGGACAGGCAGCGTCTTATTCGACAGCGGCACGATATTTGCAAACCAAGCCGGTTGGGGCGGCGGTATCTGGACTTCCGGCACCGGCTCTCTTACGATAGAAGGCACGGCTGCGATCATAGGTAACTACAGCAGCGGCTCTTATACGAGCGGCGGCGGTATATTTATGGAAGGCAGTTGCGCCGTGACTATGACGGGCGGTTCTATCCGCCACAACTCCGCGCAATTCAGCGGCGGCGGCGTCAGAGACTGCATTCAGGAAAGTACGGGCGTCCGTTTCACGATGACGGGCGGCGAGATCACGGGCAACTATTCCGATAGCAATCAAGGAAATGGTTTCTGTTTCGATATGGCTACTACCTTCAATATCGGCGGCACGGCAAGAATCGTCGGAAATCAGGGTACGAACGATTTGTATTTATATAACGAACGTTACCTGACCGTCGTGGCTCCGTTTGAAGAAGGCGCTATGATAGGCGTCACGCTCCAGAGCGGCACAGGCGTGTTCACGAACAGCTCAAACGTCGCTTACAATGACCCGACCAAGTTCGTAAGCGATAACGCTTCCTATATAGTGGGCAAAAACGCGGCAGGGCAACTGCTTCTCGGTGCGCCATGTACGCTTGCTTATAACGCAAACGGCGGAAGCGGCTCGATGGATAGCGCGGTTTATGCTTCCGGCAGCGAAGTTACGGTAGCCGAAAACGCGTTTACTTCAGAGGGCTTCACCTTCTTCGGTTGGAACACCGCTGCCGACGGTTCGGGCACCCCTTATGCGGCGGGCGATACGTTCGACATCTCGGCAAACGTCACGCTTTACGCGATGTGGGCGTTCACCCTTTTCGATGGCAAAGGCATGGAAGCGGAACCCTATCTTATTAAAACTTCCGACGATTGGGACACGTTAAGTAACTATATCAACGAAGGCGGGACCGGTTTAAGCGGCAAGTATTTCAAACTTACCGACGATATAACCGTTACGACCATGCTCGGTTTCAGACCCGATACAAGCGACAGCAACGACAGGGTGTTCAGCGGCGTATTCGACGGCGACGGACATACTCTGACGGTAAATATCGACACTTCCCTCGGGTTTGCGGCGCCCTTTGCGATAGTTCATAACACGACTATCAAAAATCTGCACGTCGCGGGTAAAGTCAAATCAACGGGCGTTCACGCGTCCGGTCTTGTGGGCGCGACCAAGGCAAGCAATGTAAACGGCGACACTACTCTTACGGTTATAAACGTAATCGTCAGCGTCGACGTTACCGCAAGTTCGCACGTCGCGGGCGTCATAGGTCACGCGCATAAGGCGATCGCTTCCATGGAGAACGTCGTGTTCGACGGCAATATAAGCGCTTCTTCGATGCAGGGCGGCTTCGTCGGTTGGGGCGGCACGGGCAGCGGCGGAACATTCAAACTTACTTTGAAAGACTGTCTGTTCCTCGGTACTTTTAGTGCGGGCGTTGCTTTCCACCCCGTGGCGTATGCGTCCGGTCAGGGAACGGTCTCGCTTTTGAACGACTTTTATACTATGAGCCTCGGCAGCGGCGGCAGCCCCGTCGCGACCACCGGTGACGGCACCGTCAAACTCATCGTCGCTTCGGTGACGGCGGGCGAAAAGGAAACTTATTACGGCGATATCGCTTCCGCACTCACCGCGTGGGCGGACGGAACTACGCTCAAACTTTATCAGGACGTGGAAACGACGGCGGCGATAAGCCTTTCTACGGGCGAGTACACCCTTGACCTGAATGGTTACGGGATATTGATGACCGGTAACGACAGGGTAATTACGATTCTTATACAGAAACAACTTCCGCATTGCTTGAACAGTATGCTAGAATTAAACTATATCCAAACGGCGGAGAACTATTTGGTTATTCTTGGGGAAAGAAGCCTGAAAGCAATTAATATTTAATTGCAATGGTTCTTTATGGGGCTTTGGCAAAATGCAAAAACAAATCCTTTGATTGGAGTGTACAAATGAACGAATTTGATCAAAACATAATGACAATAAGCGACAATATTTGCAAAAATATTGCATCGATACCCGATGGAGAACGAGGTTTTGTATCGCAAAACATATTAAGTAATTTGCGAAATCTTGTTGAAGCCGTTGATCAACGTATCTTTAGTGATGTAGAACCCATAGAACTTAATTGTTATACTGATATTGAAAAAGCGATAAAGTACGTTGCATCTCGTGGAAATCTGAAATTTTTAAGCAGGTTTCATGATTATTTGCAGGCTTCGGTTTCGCATTATACACCTGATGAGGATAGTTCTATCAGGTTGATGTTGAAATATTATGAATGGTTGCTCAAAATTCGTGATTACTGCAAGACGGTTTTTTCCTTAGATGTTTTAGGCAATTTAGAGGATTATCCATTACAACAAGATGAATCGTTAAAAGAATACTATGACAAAATTGCTTGTAAGTTGAAAACCACAAGATACTATATCTATAGAAATAAATATTCTGCAACTTTAGAAGATGGGACTATTTTTGCAAATGATTTAGAGGATAGGATTATTTTATGCTTAAACTATGATGGTTTATATGGAATAAATAATATAAATCGTTTTTTGCAAAGCGACAATCCTAATCCTCCAATCACATGGGATTCATGGATATACAAAGTCAATGATCCGATTCTATTTAATGAACATAATCGTTTTTACCCTACCCTTTACAACAATTTAAAAGGCTGGATTCGTGATATCAAAAAGGATGATTATTCTATAACTTTTACTGTTGAAATAGATATGCCGATCAATGGATTCGGCGCGGCTAACGCAGGTTTTGAGTTGTTAGAATGTGATAATCCTGGGCATTCGATTATTAGGTTCACCGTGGGCAAATACGTTGATGACGATAGCAGAGAAAGAAAGCAAGAACAAGTGGTTCCTTTTCAAGTTGCTTATGCGGTATCAATACATAAAGCTCAAGGACTTGAATACGATTCCGTGAAAATCGTTGTAACAAATGAGATAGAAGAGTTAATCTCTCACAATATTTTTTATACTGCAATTACTCGCGCAAAGAGAAAATTGAAAATATATTGGCAACCCGAAACGCAACAGAAAATATTGTCTACCATAGAACCAATTTCCAACAAAAAAGATGCCTATATTATTGAAGCGAAATATGGGTTGAAGATATTGAATATGGTAAAACAAGTAAAAAGGACGATTTAATGACAGCGCAAATGAATAAAACACAAAAATATTATATTGCATATATGGATATCTTGGGATATAAGGAGTATTTGAAAAATAATCCTGACAAAGCTCAAGAGTATTTAAATACAATTCTTGATGCTGTTGAAAGAGCAAAAATAAGTGTGTCAAATTTTGAGAGTAAAACTATGCCCATGTATCAAATGGATGGCGGACTTCGGTTAAAGATTTTTTCGGACAATATTTTGCTTTGTATGCCGGTTGGTAATGGTAAAGATGAAATTCGCCGTGCCATTGTTTTCTTGATTGCGGTAGCTTCTATTCAAAGAGGAATGGTGTTGCAGCATGGCTTGATTACACGTGGCGGTATTACTTTGGGTGAACTTTTTATAAATGAAGATATAGTTTTTGGGCAAGGATTAATCGACGCGGTTTCTTTGGAAGCTAAAGCAGAATATCCGTGTATAATAGTATCTGATGAGTTGCCTAAAAACTTACATAGCCTGTTGAGTGATGTAACAGAACAATACAATAAAATAAAAACAATTATCCAAAAGCAAGAGCAGCATGTCGATTTTAGTTCTGAAGAAAAAAAGTATTTGGATGACAATTTGGTAAATGTTGTCAAAGAGGTTTATTATTATCGCTCTTTGCAAGAATTGATGTTACATTTTGATAAAGAACCGGTTTTTTTAAATTATTTATTTGACTTATCTTTTACTAATCTTTTGGGAATTGCGTTTGAAAATTATGTTGCTCAAATTGCAAAAAATGAACCGAAAAAGTTTAAAGATTTGATCGGAACAAACGAAGATTATGCTGCTATATTATTAGCACATAAAGACATTGTAATAAACAAAGTGGTGACGTATTGCCATTATCGTGATATTGATAAGTCGAATGCTTTGTTAATTGCGGCAAGGGAGAAAGTGATTCGCAAATACATTTGGATGCTTAGATTTCATATACATATGTGCGAGAGATTAAATTTTAAGCAAGGCATGTTTGCGTTTCGATTTGGTTGCGATCCAGATGTGTTGCGTCAAATTGTTGAAATTGTATAGAATTAAAATCGGGTTTCCCGATTGTTCGGCGCGACGGTGGGCGCGCCACGAAATAGCAAGATTGTTGCTATTTCCTTTACCTGCTTAGGCATCGGCGATAGCCAAAAAATGGTGCGTTTTAAAATCGTCAAAAAAATTATATAAATATGACTAAATCTGACAGGTAATATATTGTAGAATAGGGTTATGGATAAATTAGCATATCATTACAACAAGAAAAAACTTCCTGCAAAGACGGAAAATATCTCTAATTATTTTTTACAACAGCAACGACAGAGAGATAAAACGGCTGAATAAAAAGCAATTAAAGGAAATAGAAACCGCCGAAAATCTTGAAGGAATAAAAGAGAACTCGTCTGAACCTTGTGAGTTCAAACGAGTTGCTCTTGGCGGAGAAAGCGGGATTTGCTCCGCTCGGCTTTAACTGACCACTCGTAGAAACTATACAAAATCGATTTTTCGATTTTGATTACAACTTCGTTATAGTTTTTGTTACCTCGCTATCACGCCCCTCAGGCAAACGCAACACTGTTGCGTTTGGTCGCCGACCATAGTGTAATATATAGGCTTTTAGGTCGCCGACTGCCCCTCAGTTCAAATCCCTTTTAAACTATTTTCAACCAAAAAACAGGACACCTGATGGTGTCCCGTTTTTTTGGCGGAGAAAGCGGGATTTGAACCCGCGCTACGATCCACTCGTACTACTCCCTTAGCAGGGGAGCCCCTTCAGCCACTTGGGTACTTCTCCGTAACTGAATTATAAACGTATTATTAAATATGGCAACCCGATAGTTGCTTATTAATAATATCACAATTATTTTTGTTTGTCAAAGTATTTGTGCAATTTTTTCGGTAAAAGTTGAAAAGTTTTACGATCGACCGGACGCGATACTTAAAAAATCGGACTATGATATCGGTCGGCGAAAAGGAAAAACGGTTTTAACGTTCTTAGGTTTACGAACGCCGCCGACGCACGTTGAAAAATGCGTGCGTCGGTAAGCGAAAAAAAGTCGTGATCGCCGTATAAATAAATACGGACATAAAGATAAGCGAGGCGTCGGCGGCAAGATAAGGCGGTTGGCGGCGGGCTTTTTACGTATCTTCGTGCGGCGCAACAAAAGGACGTTAAAAATCAAGAAAGTCGCGCTATAGGTCGATTAAACGTTAAATCTGAACAAAACGACGTCGCCGTCCTGCATAACGTAATCTTTACCTTCGGAACGGACTTTGCCCTTTTCCCTTGCCGCGGCGAGGCTGCCGCATTCGAGAAGAATTTTATAATTGACGACTTCGGCACGGATGAATCCGCGTTCGAAATCGGAATGGATCTTTCCTGCGGCTTGCGGGGCTTTGGTGCCGATCTTGATAGTCCAGGCTCTCGTTTCGGGTTCGCCGGCGGTCAAAAAGCTCATAAGTCCGAGCAGTTTATACGAGGCTTTAACGAGCCTTTTCAGCCCGCTTTCTTTAAGCCCGAGCGCCTCTAAAAATTCGGCTTGTTCGTCTTCGGGAAGCTCGGATATCTCCTCTTCGGCTTTGGCGCAAATAACGAGCGTTTCGGCGTTTTCGTCAGCCGCGAACTGTTTGACTTTGGCAACGAGCGGAGAGTTTTCACCCGTTTCGATATCGGCCTCGGCGATATTTGCGGCGTATATCACGGGTTTTGAAGTGAGAAGGAACAGTCCCTTGACGTATTCCTGTTCGTCCTCCGAAAACTCAAGCGATCTCACGGGTTTTTCCGCGGCGAGACAGTCGTATATCCTTTGGAGCAATTCGGCTTCGACGTGATACTTTTTATCACCCGTTTTAAACATCGATTTAGCCTTGTCGAGCCGTTTTTCGACGGCCTCGATGTCGGAAAGGATGAGCTCGAGGTTGATTATGCCTATATCTCTGACGGGATCGACGGTATCTTCGACGTGCGTCACGTTCGCGTCTTCGAAGCAGCGGACGACGTGGACGATGGCGTCGACTTCTCTTATATGGGAGAGAAACTTGTTTCCGAGCCCTTCCCCGTGCGACGCACCGCGCACGAGCCCTGCGATATCGACGAATTCTATCGTTGCGGGAACGATCTTTTTGCTGTTATACAATGCGGCGAGCTTGTCAAGACGTTCGTCCGGCACGGCTACGATGCCCACGTTGGGTTCTATCGTGCAAAAAGGAAAGTTTGCCGCCATTGCACCGGCGTGCGTTATTGCGTTGAATAATGTCGATTTGCCTACGTTAGGTAATCCTACTACGCCTAATTTCATATAAAGCTCCGTAAAAATAATGGTATCGACCGAGCGGCGGACGAGCCCTGTTGCGTGGAAAAAAGGTTTTTCCTTATCGAGGGCGCCGTCGTAAACGACACAAGGTATCGTATAAAGGTCATAATAATTATACTACTATTTCGATGAATTATCAAACTATTTGTTGAAATTTAATCCAATATGTGGTAAAATATCGTTAAATAATCAATGCTGTCGGCGGTTTTTCGTATCGTAGGCAGAAAGCGGTGCGTATATGACTGATTACAAACAATACATTGCCGAAAAGATCGTGATAGAAGGCGTTTCGACGGAAGAGATAAAAAGCTATCTCGAGATCCCGCCTACGCCCGAAGTGGGCGATTACGCCCTGCCTTGTTTCAGGTTTTCACGAGTATTGCGTAAGCCACCCGTTCAGATAGCTCTTGAATTAAAGGAAAAATTCGTCTGCGACGACGTAGTTTCCGCAGTCGAGGCGGTAAACGGTTATCTTAATTTCAGGCTCGACCGCTTGTCGTTCGCGCTCGGCGCGGTAAAAAACGTTCTTGCGGCGGGTGAAAATTACGGAAATTCCGACGAGGGCGCGGGTAAGACCGTCTGCATAGATTATTCTTCCATAAATATAGCAAAGCCTTTTCATATCGGGCATTTATCGACTACGGTCATCGGCGCGGCGCTGTACAGGATATATAAGGCGCTCGGCTACAACGCCGTGGGCATCAACCACCTCGGCGACTACGGCACGCAGTTCGGAAAGCTCATTTACGCCGTCAAGCATTGGGGCGATATCGAGACCGTAAGGAAAAAGGGCTTATCGGAGCTTACCCGCTTATACGTTTACTACCACGAACAGGCGGAGCTTCACCCCGAAATGGACGACGAGGCCCGCGCGTATTTCAAAGCGATAGAAAATTGCGATAAAGAATGCACGGAACTGTTCGAGTTTTTCAAGAGCGTCACGCTCGAGGAAACGCAAAAGATCTACGGGCTGTTGGACGTGACTTTCGATTCGTACGCGGGCGAAAGCTTTTATAACGACAAGATGGCGCCCGTAGTCGAAGAGCTTGAAAAGGACGGGCTTTTGGTGGAAAGTCAGGGCGCGAAAGTGGTCGATCTTTCAGCTTACGATATGCCGCCTTGCATAATACTTCGTTCGGACGGCGCCAGCCTTTACGCCACGCGCGACCTTGCCGCCGCATTGTACCGTAAAAAGACTTACGATTTCTATAAGTGTCTATACGTCGTGGCCTATCAACAGAACCTTCACTTCAAACAGATATTCAAAGTTCTCGAGCTTATGGGCAAGCCTTGGTATAAGGATATGGTACACGTTTCGTACGGCATGGTCTCTTTGGAAGACGGCGCCATGAGTACGAGAAAGGGTAAAGTCGTCTTGCTCGCCGACGTTATCGACAAGACCATCGAAAAGGCGCTCGAAGTCATAAACGCCAAGAACCCCGACCTCGAAAACAAGGAGCAAACCGCAAAAGACGTGGGTACCGGTGCCGTTATCTTCGGCGCGCTCGCCAACGGAAAGATAAAGGATATAGTCTTCAGTTATGACAAAGTTTTAAACTTCGACGGCGAGACGGGCCCTTATTGCCAATACACCGTGGCGCGCTGCAACAGCGTCATTTCAAAGGGCGAAGGCGTCGTTGACGAAGGCGCGGGTACGGTAAAGGAAATATCTCCCGAAGAATTCAACCTTGCCGTTTTGTTGGCGGATCTTCCGCACGTTATAAAGGAAGCCGCCGAAAAGTACGAGCCGTCTTTCGTTACCCGTTACGCGGTGGACGTAGCCAAAGCTTTCAATAAATTCTACTTCGGGTATAAGATTGTTTCAGAAGACGCCGCCGTGACGAAGTTCAGGCTAGATCTTACGAAAGCGACGAGGATATGTTTGAAAAAGTCGTTGTCGCTACTTGGGATAAAAACGCCCGAAAGAATGTAAAAGTCGGCCTATAAGTCGATTATCGATATGTTTTTAGGGTTTAATTATTTTGAACGTTGTTTTTAAATTAATATAAACTAACGTTAAGGAGAGATTTTATGAAGAAATTTGCAAAAGAATTCAAAGAATTCATTAACCGCGGAAACGTTATGGATCTTGCCGTAGGCATGATCATCGGCGCCGCATTCACCGCCATTATCACGGCTGTGGTCAACGGCTTGTTAAAACCGCTCATCAACCTGATACCTATCAGCGAAACGGGTTTGCAGACCGTATTGCGTCCTGCCGTAGTCGACGACGCCGGCAACGTGCTTACCGAGGCTCTCATTCTCGATTGGGGCGCTGTCATTTCCGCGATAATAACCTTCCTTTTGACGGCTCTCGTGCTTTTCATCATTATAAAAGCTTTCAACAGCTTTAAGAAAAAAGCCGATCTCAACGCCAACATGAAGGCCAAATGCGAGGCCAAGATGAAAGCCGGCGAAGAACTCAGCAACGCCGAAAAGAAGTGGGTGGAACTTATGAAGAAGAAAAACCCCGAAATGGTACCCGTTCTTCCCGAACCCGCACCGGCACCCGCTCCCGCCGAGCCGACCGCAACCGAAAAACTGCTTGCCGATATACTTGCCGAACTTAAAGCAAAATAAGACGCATTTACCCGATAATTTTAGTGATCGATATGGAATATTTGCAACAATTCTGGAACGGACTGGTAACGTGGTTTATAGATAACCGCGGCTGGGTGGAAGTTTTAAAGGTCGTTTTGTTTGCCGTTTTGGGGCTTATTGCCGTCAAGGTGGCGCTCCGCATAATGAGAAAGGCAAACGAAAAGAAGGCGATCTCAAAAAAGTCCTCCAAGCTTGCAAGAAGTTTTTTATATAACACTTTACGAGTCGTACTGTATTTTCTGTATTTTATAATGTTGTTCGGCCTGTTGGGGCTCGAACTGTCCAATCTCGTAACGATAATCTCGGCTTTGGGATTGGCGCTTTCTCTTGCAATGCAAAAGGTGGCGTCCAACTTTGCCAGCGGCATGATACTGGTCGCCAACAGGTCGTTTGAAGAGGGCGATTACATTTCGGGCGCCGGAGCGGAAGGCACGGTAGTCGATATCGCCATTTTCTCGACCAAACTCTTAACGCCCGACAATAAGATCGCCGTAGTTCCCAACGCCTCTTTGGCGGACAATACCGTCACCAATTTTTCGGCGAAAGAGACGAGAAGAGTCGATCTTAACTTCTCCGTCGCTTACGGTACCGAGGTCGAGCTGGTAAGGAAAACGCTGGAGGAGATACTCGACGCTCACGAGCTTATCCGCCACGACGACGGATACAGTATAAGGCTTAAAGAGCACGGCGAAAGCGCCATAAAGTTCGTTTGCCGTTTTTGGGTGAATCGCGCGGATTATTGGACTTGCTATTTCGACGTTACCGAGCAGGCTTACAAGCGTTTCGGCGAGGTCGGCATAGTCATACCGTACAACAAACTCGACGTCAACCTCATTTCCAAGCAGTAAGCTTATCGTTTCGTCGACGTACTTTAATTGCATTGATATGCTTTTTTCGGGGCTTTCCGTATGCTTTTTGCACGGGAAGCTCCGTTTTTTATGCCAAAATATATCGGTGTGGCGGCCTGTTCTTTTTGAATCGCCGTCTGTTTGCAGGGAACTTTTTTCGCATAAAACGATAAAAAAGTTTCCCAAAACCGATTTGATAAAGCTTTACGTTTACCAAAACGTTTGTAATCGGGTCGTTGTTTTCGCGTTCTATGCTATAAAAAAATTTTAAATTATTTTTTAATAAGTGCCCTAAGATGTCAACTATTATGTGTTATCATTGCCTTGTAAAACCGAAAACGTTCAAAAAATGTCGGCAAAAAGGGAAGGATAAACAAATGTTGGACAGAAAGATCTTGATCTCGGCGCAGGAAGGCGACGAAAACAGTATGCTGTCTCTTGCGCGCAGCTGCTTTGACGAAGGCGCTTACCAAGAGGCGTTTTACTGGACGTATCTTGCGGCAAAGGCGGGTTTTGCCCCTGCATTTTTACCGCTCGGGAAGTTTTACGCCTCCGGCAAGGGCATTTCCATAGACGCGAAAAAGTGCAATTATTGGTACAAAAAGGCGGCTAAAAGCGGTTCGGTGAAGGCGCTCGTATATCTCGCGGACAATTTTTACGACGGTTTCGGCGTGCGCACCGATTACGAGAAAGCCGTCCGATACTACAAAAAAGCCGCCGAACGCGGTGACAGTTACGCCGAATATCGCCTCGGCGTGTGTCTGTGTCTTGGAGTGGGCGTGCGCGAAAACAAAGAAAAAGCGCGGTATTATCTTTCGGTCTCGTCGTCGAAAGGGAACGTTTACGCCAAGCGCGAACTTAAAGGGCTGGTCGCCGTTCCCGCCGCGTATTGAACTTAGCGCCGACTTTGAAAACGACCTTCCGAAAAAGCGTTTAGTCAAAGCATTCGGGCGCTATCTGATAAATCCGTTGACAAATTCATTTTTTATATTATAATTATAGTTGCGGCGGAAAGCGCCGCAAAACTATCTGAAACGGATACCGATATGAAACTTGAACGGGAAACTATTATAAAAGACGGCTATGACGTTATCGTCGTAGGCGGTGGGATAGCCGGCGTTGCCGCTTCGGTCGCCGCGGCAAGATCGGGCGTTAAAGTGCTTTTGATAGAAAAGGCGGTCAATCTCGGCGGACTTGCGACGAACGGATTGATCTCCTGGTACGAACCGCTCTGCGACGGCAGGGGCAAACAGATGATATTCGGCTTGGCGGAAGAGCTAATACGCCTTTCGTGCAAGACGGGTTACGGCAGGCTCCCGAAAGCTTGGGGCGGAGACGGCTCGTCAACGTATACGAGGTTTGCCGCTGATTTTTCACCCACGGCTTTTATGCTCGAACTCGACCGTTTCGTCATTGAAAACGGTGTGAAACTGCGTTTCGATACGCTTGCGACTTACCCCGTGGTCGAAAACGGAATTGTGACGGGCGTGGTCTGCGAAAGCGTTTCGGGCTGCGAGCTGTTCCCCGCTAAAGCAGTCGTCGACGCGACGGGCAACGCCGCGGTTTTTAACGGGGCGGGAGCCGAGACGGTCGCGGGTAAAAATTATACGTCGTATATCGCGCACGGGTTCACCGTCGACGACGCCGCAAAACTTGCCGACGGGGATATTCGCGCTTTCAGGCGTTGGATCAATTCGGGCAGCGATATGCTCGGCAACGGTCAGCCGGAAAACGTGCCGCTTTGTGAAGGCGTTACCGCCGAGAGCGTCACGGAATTTGTCGTTTGCGGCAAGGCGCGTATTTTGAAACTGCTGTCCGAAAAGGAAAAAGGAAGTGCGGAGCTTATGGCGCTTCCGTTTATGCCGCAGCTGCGCACCGTAAGAAGAATAGTCGGTAACAGTGATTTTTGCGCCGAGAACGGGGTGACTTTTGTAGACGCTATCGCAAGTTGCGGCGATTTCAGAATGAATAATATCGGCAATCACTACGAAATACCTTTCGGCGCATTGTGGAACGGGAAGATAAAAAATCTTCTTGCCGCGGGGCGCATCATATCTTCTCCGCAGGGCGACGGCTGGGAGGTCGCACGCGTGATACCCGTTTGCGCGCTGACCGGCGAGGCCGCGGGAAAGGCCGCCGCTTTGCTCGTTAAAGAAAATAAAACTCTGAAAGATCTTTCCGCCGACGATATTAAAAAGATACGGGTTTGTTGATAAAAATGCTTGATAATCGACTTATACGCGGGTTTTTGCATTTGTAAAAGCCCGCGTTTTTCTGCGTTTTGCAGCTTTTAAAATATATGAAAGTCGGAAAAACGGACAAAATCGGGTAAAAAATGGTTGGAAAAGCGGATATAATTGATAATGAAAAGAAAGGGAAAAGTATGTATATGGTATATAAGATAGATCTGTCGGGGCTATGATAAAAAAGGTAATTAAAAAGCGAGCCGAAGAAAGGTTTTTGACTTTTCTTCGGCTCGCGGTTGTTTTGTGGAAGTTTTTTTTGCGATTATCTGTTATTTTTTTCGTTTTTCGGCAGGTGTATTTTTAGTTATTTTCGATAGGTCGAAATATCGTTATAGATCATTCGATGTTTTTCGTGTCGTCGATGATGTATTCGGGGCGGTTTTTGACTTCGTTATAGACGTTTGCAAGGTATAAGTTGCTTATGCCGTTGAAAACGAAATTGCCGCTGAACAAAAGACATACCGTGGGTATCAGCCAGAACGATGCGTCGAAAGCCACGCCGTTTGCCGCTAAAATTATCAGCGCAACGAAGCCTAAAATCGACAAAAGTCCGCCTATAAGCCCGAATTTGAGCGATAACGACAGCGGCCAGTTGCTGTTTGAAAGTATTCCCGCTTTTGCGAGGTTGGTCATTTTTTTGAAAGAATAGTGCGTTTTGCCGGCGACGCGGCTCTTTCTTTCGAAGTCGACGAAAGTCTGCTTAAAGCCCACCCAGCTTTCAAGCCCGCGCAGGTATTTTTCGTGTTCGGGCATAGCGCACACGGCGTCGACCGCGCGGCGGGAAAGCAGCTTGAAATCGCCCGTGTCCTTGGGTATCTTGGTGGTGGAAATGCCGTGCAGAAACTTATAGTAAAGCGAGGCGGTGGCGCGCTTGAAGACCGATTCGTTTTTTCTTTTTATCCTTCTGCCGTGAACGACGTCGTAGCCTTCGAGGAACTTTTCGTACATTACGGGCAATAGGTCAACGGGGTCCTGCCCGTCGCAATCGAGCTCGGCAACGCAGTCGCCTTTTGAACTTCGGAATCCGCAGATTATCGCCGCCTGCTGACCGAAATTTTTGGAAAAGTTGATAACTTTTACGTTCTCGTCTTTTTCGGCGAGCGAATAAAGTTTTTCGCGCGTTTTATCGGCGGAGCCGTCGTTTACGAAGATCATTTCGTAATCTATGCCCATTCCCTTTAAAACGGGCAACGCGTCGGCGTAAAATTTTTCGACCGTCAATTCTTCATTAAAGCACGGTACAACAAGGCTTATTTTCATAGTTTTTATCCGATTTGATTATTTATTCAAGCGTCGAAAGACGATTGGGTTTCGGCGGGTGCCGACGCCTTTTTGAAAATGAGCAGTTTTCTCGTTACGAAGTTATATATAAGAACGATAAACGTAAGCAATATTTTGACCAGCCATTCGTTCCATAACAGCACGCCGTTAAACAGATACATTCCGACTTCGTGTATCCCGAGGCCTATCGCCGAAAAGAAGGCGAATACGAGAAAACCTTTTACCGATTTTGAGTTTCCCTTTTCGTTGAACACGAAAATTATCGACAAAACGTAGTTGGCGATAAGTCCGAAAATAAATCCTATCCCCGTGCCGAAGCAGGCGGCGATAAGCTCGGGTTTTTCCGTCGCGCCGTGAAACACGTTGAAAAACGACGGGTATTTATCGGGCGCGAAAAAATACAAGGTCACGCCCATCATGAAAAAATCCACTACGGTCGCAAGCCCGCCGACGAGCAAAAATCTCACTATTTCGCCTAACAGCGTTTTTCCGTTGATAAAACGTCTTAGTTTGTCGAACATGATACGGTATCCGCGTAAAACACGCCAAACGACCGCCCTTTCGTTTATTTTGGCGGCAGTCGCATTCATAATATATCATAATATGCAAAAAATGTCAATACGCGGGCGTAAAATTATTCGTATTTACAGTGAATTTACGGCGAATGATCGACGCTTACGTCGCAAACGATATCGTTTTCGGTCGAAATATCGACGTAGCGAACGTCTTTTCCTATAAGCGCGAAAGTGGAAGGGAAGTCCTTTTCCGTCGGCGGGATAACGTAATCGAATTCGCCCAAAAACTCCTTTATGACGTCGGCTTTATCGGCTATCGCGGGGGATAAAAGACGCGAAAAGTCGCCGCCGTACGCCACCGATTCCAAAAAAGCAAGCTTTTTACCGAGCGTTGTTTTCGGCGCCCGTTTGTATTTCGGCGTAAGGCTTTTTGCCATCAGACTTACTTTATCGGTCACTTCGTAATGCTCTTGCAACAAATAGATATTGCTCCCCGTTATTAGTCTTTTTATCGTCAGCGTCTGCTTTGCAACGAGATCGACGCACGTCGTCGAAAATATTATTTTCATACTTTTTAATGAAAACAACACGACGTGTTTTAACCTTCCTTTTATCTCGATGAGCGCGCAGTCGGCCAAATTAGAAACGGCTACGTCCGCCGATGAAAAGGGTATCGAAACGGTGACTTGTCCGCCGTAAAAGAACACGTCGAGCTTGGGCGTGCCGTCGTCGTACACTCTTATTATCAGTTCCTTACCGTAAAACGCCGTTTTCGTTTCGTAGATCGTTTTATGGCTTTTGGGGATAGGGATAAATTCGGGGATAAAGAGCTTTCCGTAATAAAACGGGTATTCGCGGGCGTTGACTTTAAGCCCTGCGCCCGAAACTACCGTCGGCAAAAAGTCGGGCGAAATAATTTCAAAAGCGGCGCTCTCGTCGGCGTGAACGTATCTGACGTTGCGGGATATTTTCCCCAAAACGCTGTCGCCGCGCATTATAAACGCCGTGACGGGCGAGAAAAAATAGTATTTCATACAGTAATTTATTGACGGATATTGAAAAATATGTATCGTATAATCAAAACTTGGCAATAATCGTAAACGAAAGCCCGCAAAATTTATAAAAAACGGGCTTAAAAAACCGCGGAAGGCGGATAAAAAAGAGGTGCTTTATGAAAGGTTACAGCGAAAAAGAGATAGAAAGCTTATTGATTTCGGCTTACGACGCGGCGAGAGTCGGGAAAAGTCTTACCCGCGTGTTCAAGGAATTTGCCGAAAAGACGGGCAGGGCAAAAGGCAGCGTGCGCAACTATTATTATAAGTTTATAAAAGAGGTCGGCGGCGACGAAAAGCTTATGAAAAGGTATCCGCTCGCAAAGGATATGGCGGTGGGTAAAAACGTCGCGTTCACCAAAGAAGAGGAAGAAGACGTCTATCGCCGCATAACCGAACAGGTCAAAACGGGCAAAAGCGTAAGAAAAAGCGTGTATTATCTCGCGGGCGGCGACGAAAAGCTTGCGTTAAGGTATCAGAACAAGTATAGGAATATGAAAAAGATACGTTCGTCCGACTTTGAAGACGACGGAACGTATAAGCTGCTCAGCGAAAAGATAAATCTCCTCGTTGAAAGGATAGGGAAAAGCCTGCGCTCGGAAAACGAACGGCTCAAAAAGACCGTCGACATTTTGCGTGAAGAAAACAAGCGTTTAAGGTCGGTATCAGATAGCGGCGCGATAATGGATTTCTTTTCGGAAGGTAGACCTGCGGACTTTGAAAAAAACGCGTGACAGGTTTTTTTACGCGATAGTAAAAGTCGGCCTATAAGTCGATTATCGCGCGTTTTTAACTTAAATAAAAGGATCGTCGGTTCATTTTTTCAAGATGCGGGCATATATTATACCGAACGGGTATAAGTATGCATTCGTTAAGTATCGAAGAGAGAAAAAGCTTTACCGCCACCGAAATAAAGGAAGTGGCGGCGTTCTCGGATAAGGAAGTAAAGCTCGTAGCCAAAAACGACAGTACGATTATAATTACGGGCGACGGGCTCAAGATAAACGGATTTTCAAAGGATAACGGTTCGTTTTCTCTTACCGGTAACGTTCGTTCCGTAAGGTACGGGGCGTCTTCCGAAAGCTTATTCAAGCGGATATTCAGATAATGTTCGTAAGCGACAATCAATTAAAATACGCTTGCGTAACGTTTGCGGCGGGATTTTTTTGCGCGCTTGCCGCCGATATCCGCTATTATCTTTGCGCCCTGATAATAGGAAAGCGATTTGCCAAATATACGTTCATCATTTACGCCGCCGAAGCAACGGCGACTTTTTTGTACGTTTTTATTCAGATGAAGATGCCGTCTCTTCGAGCGTACATGCCGATATGTTTTTTGCTCGGAGCGGTCGGCTATATGAAAAGTTTGCATAAAGCGCTTGCAATTATATATAAATACTGTTATAATATAATAAATAAATTCAAGGCGAAACTGCGATCGGCATTCGGGCGTTTTTACGCCAAGCTCGATAAACGAAGGAGAAAACATGGACGAGCAGAAGAAAAAACGTATTTATTCAGCCGCCGTTGTCATAGGGGTAATGTTTTTGAGCATACTTCTGTCGTTTATGGTGTATCAGATGTTCGCGATCGGCGCAAAAAAACGTCGGATAGACGCGCTCGACGCGCAGATAGCCGTGCTTGAAAAGGAAAAAGAGGAAACAAGCGACAGTATAGAAGTGTGGCTCAGCAAATGGAAGATAGAGGAAGCCGCCCGCGAAAAGGGTTGGTATTACAGTACAGATAAATAACGGGTTTCTATCAATAAGTCCCGCTATATGCGCGTTAACGCCGCATTTTGGATAAACGGGTAAGCTTTTCGGAGAAGTATGAAAGCAATAATAGATACAGGTTCCAATTCCGTCCGCCTCGCTGTGTTTGCGGACGGACAAATTGTTTTTAAGAGAAAATTTATCACCAGGCTCGGGAAAGGTCTTTTTTCAAGCGGCCTGCTCGACATAACGGGCAAACAAAAGACGCTTGAAGCTTTGGTTTCATTGACGGATATTGCCGAGAAAATGGGCGTGGAGAAAAAAGATATATATATTTTTGCGACCGCCGCGGTGCGCCGTGCGAAAAACGGCGGCGAATTTGTCGACGAAGCGTACAAGCTTATAGGTATAAAGATCGACGTCGTGAGCGAAGAAGAGGAAGCCGAACTTGCGCTGATGGGCGCGCTCGGCAACGACGACGGGTGCGTACTCGATATCGGCGGCGCATCGAGCGAACTTATCGTCAGAAACGGCGGAAAGATAGTTTACAAACATTCTCTGCCGCTCGGCGCGGTCGTCGTGACCGATATGTTCCAAAAGGACGAAAGAGCTGCCGACGAGCATATCAAGACCGCCGTCAAAGAATACGAAAAAGTGCCGATAACGGGCTTATTGACGGGGATCGGGGGTACTGCGTCCTGCTGTGCGCGCGTTATGACGCGTATAAAAGGGGCGGACTACGACGGCACCGATAACAAGACCGTCACGTTAAAAGAGCTTATTTCTTTGGAAAAAGTTTTTTACTCTTCGAGCGACGAAGAATTGGAAAGAATGGGAGTGGAGCCGCAACGGACTTGTATTATTGCCGGCGGCGTTACGCTTTTAAGAAATATCCTCGAATACCTTGATCGGGATAAATACGTCTGTTCGGAAAACGATAATCTTTTGGGCTATTACAGACTGAAAGCGGGAGGTGAACGGCGATGAACTCTAAAAAAAGCTATTTTTCAGCCTTGGTGACGCTCGTTCCCGTCACCGCGCTTGCCGCGTTTTTGTTTGCCGTCGGCCTTAAATTATCGCCCGACGGCACTGCGGCGATACCAAAGGCTTTGGCGCTGACGTTTATTGCGCTCCTATCCTGGTATCTCGTCCATAACGTGCTGCACGAAACGGGGCACGCAGTCGCGGCAAAGATAAGCGGCGCGAAGATACTTGAATTTTCCGTATTTTTCCTCGATTTTTATCGCGTAGGTAACAAAACGAAATTTAAATTAAGCGTTAAGTCGGCATACGCGGGCTGGGTGAGTTTCGTATGTTACGATCCGGATTCTTCCGAAAGATCGCTCCGCTTATCTCTTATAGGCGGGCTTATCGGCACTTTGACGACGCTTGTAATAATCGGCGTAACGTTTGCGATATTCCGCACGTTTACGGCGTATTACCTCGTGCTTATGGGCGCGTTTTCCGTAGCGTATATGGTCGTAATCAACTACGTATGCCGCTTTTACGGGACGGACGGCGCG
Source organism: Clostridia bacterium (assembly GCA_017616695.1). Taxonomy (GTDB): domain Bacteria; phylum Bacillota; class Clostridia; order Christensenellales; family Borkfalkiaceae; genus UBA4636. The sequence goes on from JAFZXN010000030.1 coordinate 54,371, forward strand.
CTGCTTTTCGACGAAAAGGGAAGATCGGCGGCTTTCAAGCGTTCCGCAAGGATATTAAAAGCCGAAAGCGCCATGTATCTCGGCAAGGAGCTTTCCGAAGTTTTCGGCGGCAGCGTTCCCGAAACGGAGCTTATTTATTACGACATTCTCGCGGCTTTATCAAAAGGCAGAACGACCGTCGCCGAAGAGGTGGCAAAAAGCCTTGAGAAAATGCAAAATATGAGCGATAACGAACTTATAGCCGTACTTTTTGAAAAATTCTTTATCGCGTGCGTACTTAACGACGAAGAAAAGATAGCCATTTTAAAAGACGATTTTTTATACGCCGAAGGCACTTTGCCCGCCGCCTTGCGCGCTCACGCGAAATACAGGTATCTTACGGGTGAGACCGAATGGGCGAAAAGTCTTGAAAAAAGCTATTTGAGATCGCTTGAAGACCTGCCGCTTTCGGGGTACGTTTCGACCGAGAGAGCCGTCTACGAAAGGTATTTTGACGGCGAGACCTGATTTTAACGCGCTGTAACGCGAAACGGCGTTTTAAACGACGTTTATATAAGGCGTTTTGAAAGCCTTTTTGACAAAAAAAGTCGATAAGTCGGTTACGAAAACTGCGTAGCCGACCGTTTTTTTGCCCGAAAATCGCCTTTTGAACGATTTTAAAGCAATTTTTGAAAAAATTATCGACGATTTTGTTGAAAACGCTTTACTTATTATATATTTTAATATATAATAAATATATCAATTTAATATATAATATATAAAATTTATATTAAAAAATATAGTAAGAGGTAAAAAATGGCGGATTTGAAAGTACAGGGCAATTACGGCGAGGAGCAGATACAAGTCCTCGAGGGGTTGGATCCCGTCCGTAAAAGACCGGGAATGTACATCGGCTCGACGGATACGCGCGGGCTGCATCATCTCGTTCAGGAAGTGGTCGACAACTCCATAGACGAGGCTTTGGCGGGTTATTGCGATCTTATCACCGTGACCATCAATAAAGACGGTTCCTGCACGGTAGAAGACAACGGGCGCGGTATCCCCACGGATATCCACCACACCGAAGGCGTTTCCGCCGTGGAAGTCGTTCTGACCAAGCTCCACGCGGGCGGCAAGTTCGGCGGCGGCGGATATAAGATCTCCGGCGGGCTCCACGGCGTAGGCATATCGGTAGTCAACGCGCTTTCCGAATGGCTGGAAGTGGAAGTTTGTCAGAAAGGTCACCGTTTCAAACAGGTCTACAACCGCGGCGTGCCGCAGGCGAGGCTCAAAATAATCGGCGATACCGAACTTACGGGCACCAAAGTCACGTTCTATCCCGACAAAGAGATATTCGAAACGACCGATTTCAGTTACGACAATCTAAAAGGTCGTTTAAGAGAGCTTTGCTATCTCAACAAGGGGCTTCGTATAAGGATATCCGACTTGCGCGGCGAAACCGTGAGAAGCGACGAATTCTGCTTCGAGGGCGGTATTCGCCATTTTGTCGAAGACCTCAACAAAAATAAAAACGTACTGTTCCCCGAGCCCGTATATTTCGAGAAGACTTACGGCGACAATATCGTGGAGATAGCTCTTCAGTATAACGACAGCTACGTCGAACAGGTCTTTGCGTTTGCCAACAACATAAACACCGAAGAAGGCGGCACACATCTCGACGGGTTCAGGGCGTCTTTGACAAAGCTCATCAACGAGTACGCGAGAAAGCTCAACGTCATCAAAAACGACGACGAAAAGCTGTCGGGCGAGGACGTCAGAGAAGGTCTTACCGCCGTTATCTCCGTCAAGCTTCCCGAGCCGCAGTTCGAGGGCCAGACCAAGACCAAGCTGGGCAACAGCGAAATGCGTAACATAGTAACGCGCGCCATGCAGGAATCGTTCGGCACCTTCCTCGAAGAAAACCCGTCGCGTGCAAAAGAGCTCATCTTAAAATCCGTCACGGCTAAAAGAGCGAGAGAGGCCGCGAGAAAGGCGAGAGAAGCTACGAGAAAATCGGCGTTCGAGGGCGGCTCGCTCCCCGGTAAACTTGCCGACTGTTCGGAGAAAAATTCCGAGCTTTGCGAAATATTCCTCGTCGAGGGCGATTCGGCAGGCGGCACCGCCAAGCAAGGGCGCGACAGGCGTTTCCAGGCGATACTCCCGCTCCGCGGCAAGATATTGAACGTAGAGAAGGCGCGTATCAACCGCGTTCTCGAAAACGAAGAAATAAAAGCAATGATAACGGCGTTCGGCGGCGGCATGCAGGACGATTTCGACGTATCGAAACTCCGCTACGACAGAATTATATGTATGACCGATGCCGACGTGGACGGAAGCCACATAAGGATACTGCTACTTACCTTCTTCTTCCGCTTTATGCGTCCGCTCGTCGAGCAAGGCCACGTTTATATAGCGCAACCGCCGCTATATAAAGTCACCAAGAACAAGGTGGACAACTATTTCTATTCGGATAAAGAGCTTTCCGACTTCCTTGCCGAAAACGGAAAGTGCGAGATACAGCGCTACAAAGGTCTCGGCGAGATGAACGCCGAACAGCTGTGGGAAACCACTATGAACCCCGCCACCCGCACGATGCTGCGCGTTACCATGGAAGACGCCGTTCAGGCCGACGCCATCTTCACCCTTTTAATGGGCGATAACGCCGAACCGAGGCGTTCCTTCATCGAAGAAAACGCCAAGCTCGTTACCGATCTCGACGTATAAGGAGGAGTTATCATGGCAAAGAAACCTTCAAGCCCCGAGCTTACACAGGAATTCAAGAAAACTCTCGAGCAGACCAAGCTTATAAATATCGAGGTCGATAACGAAATGAAACGCTCGTTCATAGCCTACGCTATGGCGGTCAACGTTTCGAGGGCTATCCCCGACGTTCGCGACGGTCTTAAACCCGTTCACAGAAGAATTCTGTATTCGATGAACGAACTCGGTCTGACTCCCGACAAAGCCTACAAAAAGTGCGCCACCATCGTCGGTGACGTGCTCGGTAAATATCACCCCCACGGCGACAGCTCGGTCTACGACGCGCTCGTTCGTATGGCGCAGGACTTTTCCATAAACCTGCCGCTCGTGGACGGGCACGGCAACTTCGGCTCCGTCGACGGCGATCCGCCCGCGGCTTACCGTTACACCGAAGCCCGTATGAGCAAGCTTGCGCTCGAAATGCTCCGCGATATCGATAAGGAAACGGTCGATTTTTATCCCAACTTCGACGATACGCGTATGCAGCCGACCGTGCTCCCGTCAAGGTATCCTAACCTTCTCGTCAACGGTTCGGACGGTATAGCCGTCGGTATGGCGACCAATATCCCGCCGCATAACCTTACCGAAGTCATCAACGGCGCGGTAGCGGTCCTTGATAATCCCGACATCACGATAGAAGAGCTTATGGAATATATTCCCGCGCCCGACTATCCTACGGGGGCGATACTTTTGGGTAGAGCCGGCATCAAGCAGGCGTATCTGACGGGGCGCGGCAGTTATATCCTCCGCTCAAAGTGCGAGATTGAAGAATTTAACGGCGGCACGAGAAGCAGGATAGTCGTTTCCGAACTACCCTATCAGGTCAACAAACAAAAACTCATCGAGACCATAGCCGATATGGTCAAGAATAAAAAGCTCGACGGGATCTCCAACGTCAACGACGAGTCCGACAGAACGGGTATGCGCGTCGTTATCGATATTAAAAAGGACGCCAACCCGCAAGTCGTTCTGAACACCTTATATAAACACACGCAGCTCCAGACGAGCGACGGCATAACGCTTTTGGCTCTCGTCGACGGCGAACCCAAGATACTTAACCTTAAACAGATACTCGTCGAATACGTCAAGCACCAGATAGACGTTACCGAGAGAAAGACGCGTTTCGACTTGAGCAAAACGCAGGAACGCGAACATATCGTAAAAGGCCTCGTTATAGCCCTTGCCGATATCGACGAAGTTATCGCCATAATCAAACGTTCCAAGGATAGATACGAGGCAGCCGCCAACCTGATGGAGCGTTTCCTGCTCGACGAAAAGCAGGCTAACGCCATTTTGGAAATGCGCTTGCAAAGACTTACTTCTTTGGAAGTCGAAAAGCTCCGTCAGGAACTCGAAGAACTCGACGCGACGATAGCCGACCTTAAAGATATCCTCGCAAAACCCGAAAGAGTTCGTCAGATAATAAAAGACGACCTTATCGGCATTCGCGACAAGTACAATTGCCAACGCCAGACCGAATTGTCGTACGATCCTTCGAGCATCGAAGACGCCGACCTTATCGCAAGAGAAGACGTGGTAATTTCGATGACGCACTTCGGCTACATAAAGAGGTTGCCGACAGCCGAATATCAGGCGCAGCACCGCGGCGGTAAGGGTATAACCGCGCATAAGCCCAAAGAAGAAGACTTTATCGAAAAACTGTTTATCTGCTCCACGCACGACAGGATACTCTTCTTTACCAACTTCGGCAAGGTGTACGCGGCTGTCGCGTTCACTATCCCCGAGGCGCAGAGGACGGCAAGAGGAAGAGCCGTCGTCAACCTCTTGCAGCTTTCCGACGGCGAGAGAGTTACTGCTATGCTCGTAGCCAACGAGGACGCAGAAGGCTATATCGTTATGGCGACCAAGAACGGCTTGATCAAAAAGACGGCTATTTCCGAGTTCTCCAACATCAGAAAGACGGGTAAGATAGCGGTCAACCTCATCGAGGGCGACGAGCTTATCGAAGTTGAGATCTCCAACGGCGAAGACGAGATTATCGTCGCTTCTCGCCGCGGCAAGTGCATAAGATTCTCCGAAAACGACGTCAGAGCCACCGGCAGAGATACGCAGGGCGTTAAGAGCATAGAGCTCGACGACGGCGACTACGTTGTCGATATGGCTATACTTAAAGAGGGGCTGGATATACTTACCGTTTCTTCAAAAGGCTACGGCAAACGCACCGATCCCGAAGATTATCGCTTGCAGTCGCGCGGCGGCAAGGGTATAAAAGCCGGTAACTTCAACGAAAAGACGGGCTTGCTCGTCAATATGAAACTCGTTTCCGAAGACGACGACGCTATGATGATTACCGAAACGGGTACTATCATAAGGATAAGAACGAGCGAGATCTCCAAGATCGGCAGAGATACGCAGGGCGTAATAATAATGCGCCTTGACGACGGCGAGATCGCTACCGTTTCCGTTACCCCGCACGGCGACGAGGAAGACGAGGACGAAGACTTCGAAGGCGCCGAAGGCGAAGAAGCTCTCGATACCGAAGCTTCGGAAGGCGGCTCACCCGAAGAACCTACCGAATAATTTTATAGTCAAGCTATGCGACCGAAGCGAAAACGCCTCGGTCGCTTTTTCGTGCAAAGTCGGCCTATAAGTCGATTATCGGCTGTTTTTAAGTGGCAAAGCAAAGTAAAAAACGATTTCGGTAATATAGACCGAGTAGGCAAATTTGAGTGGTAAAATTATCAGATACCGATAAAAATCGGGGCGATCCGACCTTCTTTTTGTATGTTTACGTTTCTTTATTGACAAAATCACGGAAAACGGGTATAATATAATTGCCAAATTCGGGAGTTCGGCTTTGCCGCGCTCTTCACTTCAAAAAACTTTTATAAAAGGGGTATTATAGATAATAAAATTAGCTACGCTATTAGCAGATAGAAACATAATCTATCGTGTTTACAATAGTGTTGGCGTATTTTGTTATTTATAATACTCTCAATATTTGAAGTGAACGAGTTTGGCGACTTATACGATAGACGTGTGTTTTCTATATTTGCCGTCTTCGTATGAGGGCGGCATCTTATTTTTTTGCCACGCAAGAAAAAACATTGATCTAAATTATATAATTAAGCCGAGAGCGGCAGCGGGGATTGATTTCCCGCGTTAAGCCGCTCACGACTTACAGATCTAACGACTTTTTCTTGTGTTAACAAGAAAAAGTGTTAATCTAAATCATATAATTGAGCCGAGAGCGGTAGACAAGATTGATTCTTGTCGTTAAGCCGCTCACGACTTACAGATCTAACGACTTTTTCTTGCCGCGCAAGAAAAAGTGTTAATTAGACAAATGCCGCTTTATTTTGGTCGCTGTATGGACTATATTAATAAGAAAACGGCATTTATCGGACATAGAAACGTATATTACGAGGGCAAAGTATTAAAACGCCTCGAAGCGGCTGTCGGAGAACAGATAAAAAACGGCTGCAAAAGTTTTATTATGGGAACGCACGGCGATTTCGACGCGCTGGCGCTTTCCGTTTGCAAGAAGGCGCGCAAAACTTACCGCGATATCTATATCGAAGTCGTGCTTACGAGCTATCATACCGTCGAGCAAAAAGACGAGCTTCACTCTATGCCGTATGCAGACGTCGAAACGTTTATGTACGACGTGGATAACACGCACTTCAAAAGGCGGATAATCGTCAGTAATCGCAAGATGATCGACGAATGTGATACGCTTATTTGTTACGTCGACGAACGGCAGTACCGCAGCGGCGCAAAAAAGGCGATGAACTACGCCAAACGAAACGGCGTGAAAATAATTAATATATTTCGGGCGGACGATTTTCCCACCTTCGGCATGACCGGATCCGAACGCAAAGCTTATTGGGCAGCCTTGACCGCCCCCCGCCCCGATAAATAATTTTTTTCTTATCCCGATTTGTGACGGTACGCGGTATGTAACGTATCAAATAGGCGACGGGCATTGCTTTTATGAAGGTAATATAAGTGAAAACAAATGCTCGTTTTTTTGATCGAAAAGTGATATAACGTTAAATAAACTCTTTTAATACACTTGACAAACGGCAAAAATTAGATTAAAATAAAATCGCACTTTAGAATTATCTAAAAAAGGCGGTGTGTTTTATGTATATCAAAAGACATTTGGAAGAGCAGGTATTAAAAGCTTCGGAATATTATCCCGTAGTTATGGTGTGCGGGCAGAGGCAGGTGGGCAAGTCCACAATGCTTTATCATATCAAAGAGGAAGACAGAAAATACGTTACGCTCGACGATATCAACGCACGCCGACTTGCCGAAAAAGACGTGGGGCTTTTTTTTGAAACGTACGGCTATAAGCTCATTATCGATGAATTTCAGCGTGTTCCGACGATAATGCTCGAAATAAAAAAGATAGTGGACGAGCGCGCATTAAAGGGTGAAAAAAACAGCGGTATGTTCTGGCTTACGGGCTCGCAGAAATTCCGGATGATGAAGGACGTTTCCGAAAGTCTTGCGGGGCGCGTTGCCGTGTTCGATATGTCGGGACTTACGAGAGCCGAGATAGACGGCGAGCCGTATCAAGCTTTTTCTCCCGATATTTCCGCTTTAAAAGAAAAGGCTGACTGCATTAAACCGAGATCGGTCCACGAGATATACGAAAATATTTTTCGCGGCGGCCTGCCAAAGCTTCTGACGAGTGATATAGATCGTGAAAGGTATTATGCGGACTACGTCAACACTTATCTTGAAAGGGACGTTAAAGACCTTGCACGGGTGGGTAAGATCAATGAATTTTATGATTTTCTCGTTTTTTTGGCGGCAAGAACGGCGCAGGAACTCAAATACGACGAAGTTGCAAAAGCAATCGGCGTTTCCGCACCGACCGTGAAAACGTGGACGACCGTTTTGGAGCGCTCGGGAATAATCGCGCTCGTAAGACCTTATGCTTCGAATTTATCGAAAGCTATTGTAAAAACTCCGAAAATCTATTTTTTGGATACGGGGCTTTGCGCTTTCTTGTGCCGTTGGAAAAGCAGTGAAACTTTGGAAAACGGCGCGATGGACGGGGCGATATTAGAGACTTACGTCGTTTCGGAGCTTATCAAAAACCGCTATAACGGCGGGGCTATACCCGATCTGTATTATTACAGAGATATCGATAAAAAAGAAGTGGACGTTATTATTCCCGATGGGAACGGGATATATCCCATAGAGATAAAAAAGAGCAAGAATCCGTCGCGCCCGACCAAAAATTTCGACGCGCTGTCAAAACTTAAAAAGGAAGTTTATACGGGGCTTATTATTTGTCTGAGCGACGAATTGGTGCCTTTCGATAGGTCTGCTTGGTATTGCCCGGTAAGTCTTATTTAAAAACAAACGATAAACGGCGTTGTGTTTTATATAAAACGTTTATATCGTTTATAAAGAGCGGTTCAGAAAGAATGGCCGATGAGCGTAAAAACGCTTTATGCACCTTGAACGAAAACGGAAAATTTATATCACGTTTTTTTCAAAATCGGCATAAAGCGTTTTGTTTTTTAATATTATTCTGTTAAAATAGAAATGAGAAAAGTTTAAGGCGCGAAGTTTTAAGGCGCGTCCGGCGGAGGGGTATTGTGGGCAATCTGGTCATAGTCGGCGGCGGAGTTGCCGGTCTGTCGACGGGTATATACGCGCAAATGCGTGGCTATAACGCGATAATTCTCGAAAAACACAATATCACGGGCGGCAACCTTACCGGTTGGGATCGCAAAGGCTATCATATTGATAACTGCGTGCATTGGCTTATCGGCACCAACCCAAATACCAAGCATTACAAAATGTGGAAGGACCTCGGCGCGCTCGGCGAAACGGGCGTGTATCAGAGCGATCATTTTTACGTTTACGACAGCGGCGACTTCAAAATAAGCGCCGATAAAGACCTCGATAAGATGCGCGCTCAGCTCGTTTCCATTGCTCCCGAAGACGAAAAGGAAATAGATTCTTTGATAAAAGCGATGAAACTCGTTCAAGGAATCTACGGCGTTGCGGGCGAAAAAAAGAACAAGCGCCACAACCTTTTTAAACTGCTTATTAACTTTCCATCATTGATAAAATATTACAACTTAACGCTCGGAGAATTGGCAAAAAAGTTTGATAATCGACTTATACGCGGGTTTTTGACGTGTTTGTTTACGGAAGAATTCTCGTCGCTCATACTCGTTTTCTTCTTTGCGCTCTTTGCGGGCGGGAATGCGGCGCTACCCGAAGGCGGCTCCTTACCCATGGCGCGGCGCATGACGGAAAGGTTTATAAACCTCGGCGGAACGGTGATGACCGGCTGCGCCGCCGAAAAGATAAACGTCAAAAACGGCAAGGCGTATTCCGTGACCGTTTCGGGCGGAGAGACCATTCAAGCCGACGCCGTGGTGATCGCCGCGGACCCTGAAGCGGTCTTCGGCAAGATGATAGATCTTCCTATGCCGCCGCAGCTTGAAAAAATGTATTCGAGCAATAAAACGAGCAGGTTTTCGAGTTTTCAATGCGCTTTCGCCTGTGACAACGCCGACGTTCCGTTTAAGGGCGAAGTGGTTTTCGACTTAAAAAAAAGCGCCGCGAAAGAGCTTAGCGGCAAAACTATGCTGTTAAGAGAGTTCTCGCACGAAAAAGACAACGCGCCGATAGGCAAAAACGTCATTCAGAGCATGGTGTTTTTCAAGGAAAAAATAGCCGAAAAGTTTATAAAACTGCGTGAAGACCGAGAGAAATACGTCAAAGAAAAGAAACGCCTTACTGAGACAGTCGTTAAAGCCATTGGCGATAAGTACAGGTCGCTCAAAGATAAATTGACGTTTCTCGATTGCTGGACGCCAGCGACATACAAGCGTTTTACTTCGAGCCCGAGCGGTTCGTATATGTCGTTCGCTTTTTCAAAAAAGTTTATACCTTCAAGAAAAAGCAATCGCGTTAAGGGTTTGAAAAACGTTATACTTTCCACTCAATGGATACAGGCTCTCGGCGGGCTTCCTATAGCCGCCGAATGCGGGAAGATCGCCGTAAAAACGATAGAACGGCTTAAACTCGTCAAAAAAGCCGTGAGCCCCGCGCTTCGAATGGCTATAGCAAAAAATTGATCGGTTTACGCCCGGCGCGATACGTTGGTATCGCGCCGTTTATTATATTATCGTAAACGCTGATTAAAAATGCCGGATCTTGGTTATAATATATCGTATCAACGAAAAAAGCCAAAAGAGAGGTATTTGATAGCAGAATGGAAAAAGTATTGATAATAGGCGGCGGAGTAGCGGGACTTTCCGCGGGTATTTACGCTCAAAAGTCGGGCTATAAGTCGATTATTGCCGAAAGACACGATAAACTCGGCGGCCAGTTGACAGGTTGGCAAAGGGGCGGATATCACGTCGATAATTGTATCCATTGGCTGACGGGCACCAACAAAAACACGGCTTTATATAAGCGGTGGAAAGAACTCGGTATGCTCGGCGGCGTGGATATTATTAAAGCCGAAAGTTTATATACTTACGAAAAGGGAGGCGTTAGATTGTCGCTTTGCGCCGACATAAAAAAACTCGAAAATGATATGCTCGCAGTAGCTCCCGAAGACGTGGGCGAGATAAAAGCGCTTATATCCGCGGTCGAAACGGTCAAAAAGTTTTCGGGCACGGGCGGCGAAAACGGCGACGAAAAATTGAGCTTATCGGATATATTATTCAGGTGTCCGAGCCTTTTGAGATATTCGCTTTTAACGGTGGGCGAACTTGCGAATATGTTCGATAACAAAGTTATACGGGGGTTTTTGTGTTCGCTTTTGACAAAAGACTTTTCGGCGATAGCCCTTTTGACGGTGTTTGCGACCTTCACTTCGGGCAACGGCTATCTCCCCGCGGGCGGCTCGCTTAAAGCGGCGCAGCGCATGGCAGAGAGATACTTGTCTCTCGGCGGAAGTGCTTATTGCAATAAAGAGGCGGTCAGATTGAACGTCGAAAAAGGCAGGGCGCGATCCGTGACTTTTGCCGACGGCAGCGAAATTTCGGCCGACGCTTTTATCTTTACGGGCGATCCGAAAATGCTGTTTAACAAAGTTATAGACGGGGATATGCCTTTTAAACTCAAGCGTTTGTATAAAAGCAAAGCGTATAAAAGGTTCTCGGCGTTTCAATGCGCGTACTCGTGCGATCTCGCCTTATTAAACTTTAAAGGCGACTTTATCTTCGAGCCGCGATATAAATTCAAAAAGCTTACGGGAAGCGACTATCTCGTGCTTAAAGAATTTTCCCACGAAAGCTCTTTCGCACCCGAAAACAAGACGGTCTTGCAGGCTATGGTCGTCGTCGACGAAAATAGGTGCAGGGATTTTATCGATAAATATCGTGATAAAGAGCGGTACGACGAGCTGAAAAAGGCGTATATCGACGTTATCACCGCCGCGATCATCAAAAAATTCCCGAAACTTAAAGAAAGCTTATATCTTCTCGATAGCTGGACGCCCGCGACTTACAGAAATTATACTTTGACGGAGACGGGTTCGTTCATGAGCTTTGCTTTTAAAGGCGGCGTTCTCCCTAAAAAGGTGAGCGGAAAGATACCCGGGATCAAAAACGCCTTTCTTGCCACTCAATGGCAACATTCTCCCGGAGGGCTTCCCATCGCCGCCGAATGCGGAAGGCGTGCGGTCGAACTTATCCTGTCGCGCCGCGTTTCGGGCGGAGTCGAAAAAGGAGCTGTCAAAAAGGCCCGTTTCGGCTATTCAAAGTAATCGGTGCCAACAAAAAGTCCGCCTATAAGTCGATTATCGTCGTTTTTTGCAGCTACTTGTCGGTGCTTGCGCCGAAAGCTTGCGGGCGGTGTGCGATTTGATAACAAGTTTTTTCATATATTTTAACGGCGCGTCGGAAGCGATAAGGCTTCCGACGTTATTTTTGTCCGCTAAATTGACGGCGGGCGCAAAAATACATTGACAAAGCGTTTCAAAACATATATAATATTATAAGTTATTTATTATTGTTTACGCGCCCGCGCACGCTTAAAAAGCGAGAAAAACGGCGCGTAGCTCAACGGTCGTATGATGATTGAAGAAGTATTGAAAAACGTGCGTGAAGCAGAATCGGAGGGTGCTCTTATAAAGGAGCGCGCCGAAAAAAGCGCAGAAGAAATAAGGCTTTCGGCTGACGCGGAGGCTGCCGATATTATTGCGCGCGCCAAAACGGAGGCAAAGGAGAACGCCGCCGCCGTTATGGAAAAGGCGCGCGAAGTCGTCGCCGAAGAAGATAAAAAGGAACGCGCCGCTTGCACCAAAGAATGCGAAACGCTTATAAATTCCACTATAGCCGCGGCCGACGAGCTCGTGGGAGAGATCTTTTCGAGGATAGTAAATGGCAATTGCTGAAATGTCGGTAATGACCTTGATAGGTCTTGACCGCGACAAAAGCGCTATTTTAAACGCCATACAACGTTCTGCCGCGGCGCAGATACGTTCGAGTAAAAGTTACTCCTTGTCGGAAGACGTTGCTCTTCCCGATACGGAGAGTTTTTCCGCGCGCATTTCGCGGGTGGAAAAAGCCGTTTTGCTCGTTAACGCCGCTATAGACGAACTCCCCAAAGACAAGCGCCCGCAAGTTGTTAAGGACGGTTTCGGCGTTACAAAAGACGAGTTTTTTGCCTTTGCCCGCGCTGAAAGCGAGATGGAAAAGCTGCTTTCTGAAATAGAAAACGCCGTTTCTTTGCGCGACAAAAACAAAGCGGCGATAAGCGCGGCCCTTGCGGAGATAAAAGCTTACGAACCGTATTTAAAAGTCGGGCTGCCGTTCTCGTTGTTTAACGATACGGACAGTTCTGACGTGTATTTCGGTCTAATATCGGGCGACAAAAAAGCTTTCGTCGAAGCTGCCGCCGCCGAAAACGGGTATTATTACCATACTTTCGACGGCGAAGGAAGAGAGTTGCCGTTCGTTCTTGTAAGTCGGAAACGCGACCGTTTGGCCGCGGAAGAGACGCTTTCCCGCGCGAATTTCCGTCGCTGTCCGTTCGACAATGCGTTGACCGCGAAGGAAAACGTAGCTTGTCTTGAAAAAAAGCTTACCGAGCTTTACGCGGAAGACGACAGGCTGTTAAACGAAACGGCGGCTTTCTCGGACAAGGTGAAAGATCTTAAAATATATTCGGATTATCTCGGTTTTTCAAAGGAAAAAGCCGACGTCGAAGAAAAATTCCGTCGCACCGAAAAGGCGTTTTTGCTGGAGGCGTACGTTCCGACCGATGCCGAAAACGTAGTTACGCAGGCGGTGGAAGGCGCCGCAAAAGCCGTGTTTATGGAGTTTGCGCCCGTCCCGCGGGACGAGTTCGCGCCGACGCTCAATAAAAACGGCAAGATAGTAGAAAATTTCGAAGTCATAACCAATATGTATTCGTCGCCGAGATACGGCGAGCTCGATCCGAACGCCGTAATGTCGTTTTTCTTCGCCGCGTTCATGGGGCTTATTATGGCGGACGTAGGATACGGGCTGATGATGATAGCCGGCGGGTTTATCCTTGCCGCAAAAAAGCGAGTTGGTACGAGCATTTATCGCATGGCGAAGGTGTTCGCGTTCGGCGGGTTCTTTGCGGTGCTTTTCGGCGGGGTGTTCGACAGCTGGCTCGGGTTCCCGCTGCTTCGCAACCTGCTCGGCGAAGGTTACAACGCGTTTTACGCGGCGCATATCGACCAGATAACGGCGTACACTTCGATCGCGGGGATAGGCGTTCCCGCAATACTTATGTGGTGTCTGGCGCTCGGCACCGTGCAGATAGCGGTAGGGCTTATACTTAAAGCCGTCAAATGTTTCTCCCGCGGGGAGATAGCTCAAGGCATTTTCGGCGGGATAACGTGGGCTGTTGCGATGCTCGCGCTCGTAGTGTGGGTATTCGGCATGGCGCGCGGGATAACGTATCTTGAAACTTACGGAATGTACGTTACGGCGGGCGCCGTCGCGATCGGCGTTTTAACTGCGGGCATCGGCGAAAAGGGTTTCGGGATAGTTACGAAATCGTTTACGTCCGCATACGGTATAATAAATTACGTTTCCGACATATTGAGCTACGCAAGGCTGTACGGGCTGATGCTCTCGGGTGCGCAGATAGCCTCCATTTTTACCAACACTCTCGCTATAGGAATGCTTTTCCCGACGGGCGTAGTCGGGGTGATATTCGGCGTCGTTTTAATAATAGTGGGCAACGTGTTCAACCTTGCGATAAACCTTTTGGGCGCTTATATCCACGACGCAAGATTGCAATACGTCGAGTTCTTCGGCAAGTTCTACGACGGCGAAGGCGAATTGTTCACGCCTTTCGGCAACAGCTACGCGCATACCTATTTTAAAGAATAATGCGCAGGCGAGGGCGTTAAGAAAACTTACGACCGAGCAAAAAAATTACGAATTGATAATTGCAAATTATCGCTGACCGCAGTTCGGCGAAAAACATTATAATCAAACGAAAAAACAAATAAGAAATCATTTTGGAGGAAATATATTTATGGAAGGTTTAGCTTTAGGACAAGTTCTCGGCTACGTAGGTCTGGCGCTTTGTCTCATTCTCTGCGGCGCAGGCTCGGCATTCGGCCTTTACAAGACGGGTTCCGCGGCGGCGGGTGTACTTGCGGAAGACAGTAAAAAGTTTTCCAAAGTCATCGTGTTGGCGTTGTTGCCGGCTACGCAGGGTATTTACGGTTTCGTGCTTGCCGTTATGAAATCGGGCGGCATTGCCAAAATAGCTTCCGAAGCGGCAGGCTGGCAGATGCTTCTTGCCACCGTCATTCTCGGAATAACGGGTATGCTTTCGGCTATTTTCCAAGGCAAGACCGCCGTGGCGTGCATCTACGCGGTCGGCAAGAACAGCGAGGGTTCTGGTAAATACGTTCTGTTCCCCGCGATGGTCGAGTTCTACGCGATACTTGCGCTCGTTCTCGGCTTGATGATTTGATGACGACGATCGAAAATGGATAACGCGCTTAACAATTCGTTTGCCGAAAAAAATGCCGAGGCGCTTACCCAAGGCATTATCGACGACGCCCGCGCCGAAGCCGATAAGATGATCGCCGAGGCCGATAGTTATAAGGAAAGAGTCCTTTCGGAAGCTCGCGAAAAGGCGCGCGCTTTTTTGGAACAGGCAGCTGAAGACTGCGAAAAAAACGCGCAGACGCTTATCGGTCGCGGTAAGAACGCCTCCGAGCTTTTAACGAGAAAAACTTTGCTTGCCGCCAAACAGCAAATAGTCGGCAAGGTGTTTTCCGACGTTAAAAGAAGGCTTCTTGATATGCCGAAGGACGAATACCTCGCGCTTATATCAAGGCTTATAGACTCGTACGCGGAAAAGGGCGACAAGGTGATAGTTTCCAAAGCCGCGCCGATAACGGCTGAAGACGTCACCGCGCTTTCCGCGAGCAAAAAACTCGGTCTTTTCGCGTATAAAACGGGCGATTTCGACGGCGGCATAGTGCTTTCGGGCGAGAAATTCGATAAAGACCTTACTTTTTCGGCGCTAATCGATGCGGAAAGAGAGGCTTTCGAGTCGCAGGCGGCGGCAAAGCTTTTCGGGTAAGAATCATGACGATGAAGAACACCGTTTTCGTGAACGGGATAGTAAAATCGAAGGAAAAATATCTTATCGGCAAGGACCGCTTTTTTCAGATGGCGGACGCGCCCGATGCGACAGAGGCTTTTAAACTCCTTACCGAAACGGGTTTCGGCGGGGAGGGGTTTTCCGATGCCGCGCCTTCCGATTACGACAAGCTCATCGACGCGGAATATGCGGCGCTCATCGGGTTTTTAAAAGAGTACGCGCCCGACGAAAACTTCGTGAAATGCGTAGCCGCCCGTAACGACTTTTTCAATGCCGAGTGCGCCGTAAGGCAAAAATATCTTGGCGCTTGCGGCGCTTTCGTTGCCGACGGGTATTTTGCCCGCGAAGAGTTTTTAAAAGCGGCAAACGGCGAAAAGAACGGGCTTTACCAAGAACTGAATAAGGTTGTAAAGGACGCTTGCTCTTTATTTGAAAACGGTAAGGCTACGGGCATAGCCGTAAGTATGCTGTTTTTCAAAGCCTACTACGCGTTCATGCTCAAAAACGTCAAAGGCGCGGTGTGGAAGGAAAACGTCGTTTTCGAGATAGACACCAAAAATATCTGCTCCGCGATGAGGTCTTTAGACGTAAAGGCCGCCGAAAACCAGTATATCGACGGCGGAAAGGTAAGTAAAAAGACGCTCGATCTCATAGTTATCGGCGACGAACGCCGTGCGCTCGATAAACTTATTGCCACCCCTTATTTCGAGCTTGTAAAGCTCGGGTTTTCGGAAAGGGCGACCGGTGCGCTCGTAGAATTTGAAAAAAAAGCCGACAGTTTTGCGATGGAACGGTTGAAAGAAAAGCGTTTCGAGACGGAAGGCTTCGTGCCGCTTCTCGTATTCGTAGGCTATAAATTGAGCGAGATGAAAAACGTGCGGCTCGTGATGGCTTTGAAAAATTGCGGAGCCGACAAAGAAAGTATTATAAAGAGGCTGGTTGATTGTTATGCAGGGTGAAACGGCGATAATCGGCAACGGCGACAGCGTGCTTGCTTTTAAAGCGGGCGGCGTGGACGCGTATCCCGCGGGCGACGCGGCAAAGGCGCGCGAATTGCTACGCAAACTTGCCAAAACTTACAAGGTCGTGTTCATAACGGAAGATCTTGCCGCCGAGCTTGACGACCTTATTTCGAGAATGAACGAACAGCCTTATCCCGTGATCGTGCCCATTCCTTCCGAGAACGGGGCGAGCGGGTACGCGGGGCAAAAATTGATCCGGCACATGGAAAGAGCGCTCGGCGTGGATATATTGTTTAATAAAGAGGAAAGATAAATGCAAGGAAAAATCGTTAAGGTCTCGGGACCTTTGACCGTTGCCGAAAACATGGCGGACGTAAAGATGTACGACGTTGTAAAAGTGGGCGATAACGGGCTTATAGGCGAGGTTATCGAGCTTCGCGGCGACAAAGCGTCCATTCAGGTCTACGAGGAAACTTCGGGACTTGGCGTGGGCGATAAAGTGGAGTCGACGGGGCACGCGTTGTCGGTCGAATTGGGCCCGGGGCTTATCGGCGGGATATTCGACGGTATCCAGCGCCCGCTCGACAAGATAGTCGCGGCAAGCGGAGATAGGATATCCCGCGGCGTAAAAGTCGACAATATCGACCACGAAAAGAAGTGGCTTTTCGAGCCGACCGTAAAAGTCGGCGCGGAAGTTTCTTTCGGCGACGTTATCGGTACGGTGCGGGAAACGCCGATAGTTTTGCATAAGATAATGGTGCCGCAGGGCGTCAGCGGCAGGATAACTAAAATCGAAAAAGGCGAATTCAACGTTACGGAGACGGTGGCGGTCGTCGAAAACGGCGACAAAGTTTACCCCGTGACGATGCTTACCCGTTGGCCGGTCAGAAAGGCGCGCCCGTATAAGGAAAAAATGACGCCCGATATGCCCATGGTCACGGGGCAAAGAGTAATAGATACGCTTTTCCCTATAGCAAAGGGCGGCGTGGCTGCCGTGCCGGGGCCGTTCGGAAGCGGTAAGACTGTCGTTCAGCATCAGCTTGCAAAGTGGGCGGACGCGGACATAATAATTTACGTCGGCTGCGGCGAACGCGGCAACGAAATGACGGACGTTCTGAACGAGTTTCCCGAGCTTAAAGATCCGAAGACGGGCGAACCGCTTATGAAAAGAACGGTGCTTATCGCCAACACGTCGGATATGCCCGTCGCCGCGCGTGAAGCCTCAATATATACGGGTATAACGATAGCCGAATACTTCCGCGACATGGGTTACGACGTCGCCATTATGGCCGACTCCACTTCCCGCTGGGCGGAGGCTTTGAGAGAGATGAGCGGCAGGCTCGAAGAAATGCCGGGCGACGAAGGTTACCCCGCGTACCTGTCGTCAAGACTTGCGGAGTTTTACGAGCGCGCGGGCATAGTGAAAGTCGCGGGTAGCGGCAACGTCGTAGGCTCGGTAACGGCTATCGGCGCGGTCTCGCCCCCGGGCGGCGACCTTTCGGAACCCGTTTCGCAGGCAACTTTAAGAATTGTCAAAGTATTCTGGGGGCTTTCGGCGTCGTTAGCTTATAAGCGGCACTTTCCCGCGATCGATTGGCTCATAAGCTATTCGCTTTATGCGGACAGAATGGTCGAGTGGTTCGACAAAAACGTCGGCGAAGACTTTATGCCGCTACGCGCTTTTATTATGAACGTGTTGCAGGAAGAGGCCAACCTTGACGAAATCGTCCGCCTCGTCGGTATGGACGCGCTTTCATATAAAGACAGAATGACCATGGAAACGGCGAAGATGGTCAGAGAAGACTATCTCCACCAGAACGCCTTCCACGAAACGGATACTTACACTTCGCTTATAAAGCAATACAGAATGTTGCGGCTTATAAAGACTTTCTACGATCTCGGCAACGAAGCCGTGGCAAGTTACGCCGAGCTTGACGATATATTGAACTGCCCCGCAAAAGAGCGTATCGGCAGAGCCAAATATCTTACCGAGGCCGAGATAGGTGCGTTTGACGAGATCGAAGCGCAGCTGACGGCGCAACTTAAAGCCCTTTGTGTCGGAGGCAACGACGATGTATAAAGAATATAAAACAATAAAAGAAGTCGTCGGGCCGCTCATGCTCGTTGAAGGCGTCGAAGGCGTCAAGTACGACGAGCTCGTCGAAGTCACGCAGGAAAACGGCGAAGTGCGCCGCGGTAAGGTGCTCGAAGTCAATTACGACAAAGCCGTCGTGCAGCTTTTCGAGAACACGCAGGGGCTTAAGATTTCCACGTCAAAAGCGCGGTTTTTAGGCAGAAGTTTATCGCTCGGCGTATCGCAGGATATGCTCGGGCGCGTGTTCGACGGTATGGGCAACCCGCGTGACGGGGGCGCTCCCATTATTCCCGAAAAGAAGATGAATATCAACGGCGAGCCGATAAACCCCGCCGCAAG
Organism: Clostridia bacterium; assembly: GCA_017616695.1. GTDB lineage: Bacteria > Bacillota > Clostridia > Christensenellales > Borkfalkiaceae > UBA4636. The sequence goes on from JAFZXN010000030.1 coordinate 73,061, forward strand.
AGATTACCCCAACGAGTTCATTCAGACGGGCGTTTCGGCTATCGACGGGCTCAATACGCTCGTAAGAGGGCAAAAGCTCCCGGTTTTCTCGATGAGCGGTCTGCCGCACGCCGAACTTGCCGCGCAGATAGCGCGTCAGGCCAAAGTCAGAAATTCGGACAGCAAATTCGCAGTCGTTTTCGCGGCTATCGGTATAACTTTCGAGGAAGCCGAGTATTTTGCCGAGGATTTCAGAAGAACGGGCGCTATAGGAAGAACGGTGCTTTTTACCAACCTTGCAAACGACCCCGCTATAGAGAGGATAGCTACCCCCAGAATGGCTTTGACGTGCGCGGAATATCTCGCGTTCGAGTGCGGCATGCACGTCCTCGTCATTATGACGGACATAACCAACTACGCCGAAGCTCTTCGTGAAGTTTCCGCCGCAAGAAAGGAAGTTCCGGGAAGACGAGGCTATCCCGGATATCTGTATACCGACCTTGCGCAGCTTTACGAACGCGCCGGAAGGATACGCGGAAAAGAAGGTTCTATTACGCAGATACCTATTCTGACTATGCCCGAAGACGATAAGACTCACCCTATACCCGACCTTACCGGTTACATCACCGAAGGGCAGATAATCTTGTCGCGTGACCTCTACAAAAAGGGCGTTAATCCGCCTATAGACGTACTTCCGTCGCTTTCGAGGCTCAAAGATAAGGGCATCGGCGACGGCAAAACGAGAGAGGATCACGCCGACACGATGAACCAACTTTTCTCCGCTTACGCAAGAGGGAAGGACTGCAAAGAACTTTCCGCGATACTCGGCGACGCGGCGCTCACGCCTACGGATAAGCTATACGCGAAGTTCGCCGAAGAGTTTGAAAAACGCTACGTCGCTCAAGGCTATACTACCAACCGCTCAATCGAAGAAACGCTCGATATCGGTTGGGAACTGCTTAAGATATTGCCGCGCGCGGAATTGAAGCGAATCAAAGAGAAGTATATCGAAAAGTATATGAATTGACGCAGACCGCTCGCCGCCGTTGGCGGAATGATATCGCGTTGCGACGAGGTGGCGGGATCGTCTGTATAATAAGGCGGCAACTTTTGTTGCCCGACATATTGGTTAATAATATTAAATTATTTTGTTCGGAACGTGAAAGCGTTCTCGAGCATAATTCCACTTTCCACTCTCCGCTTTTTAATAATTTTTCGGCGATTTCAGTGCGAAGGTTTGAGCGCGTTAAGAAATCGCACGACCGCAAGCGGTCAGCGAATCGGCGGTCGGCGGTAAGCGATAAATAGGAGTAAATAATGTCACGTCTCAACGTCAATCCGACGAGAATGGAGCTTAAGCGCCTTAAAGGGAGATTAGCTACGGCTATCCGCGGGCATAAGCTTTTAAAAGACAAGTCGGACGAAATGATAAGGCGGTTTTCCGTGCTTATCAAAGAGAATAAACGCCTGCGCGACGAGGTCGAAAAAGAGCTGTCGGGTTGTTTGAAGCAGTTTGCTTTTGCAAGCGGCGTTTCTTCCCGTGCGGCGCTTGAGAAGGCTTTTTCGATGCCGTCCGTTAAACTCGACGTCAAGTATTCCACCGACAACGTGATGAGCGTGGAAGTCCCCAAAATAACCGTTAACGGTACTATAGGCGGGGATATGCCTTACGCCTTTGCCGAGATCACTTCCGAGGCCGACTACTCGGTGAAAAAGATATCCGAAGTCATCGTCAAGATGATGAAGCTTGCCGAGGTGGAAAAAACCGTCGCCATGCTCGCCGCGGAGATAGAAAGAAACAAGCGCCGCGTCAACGCGCTCGAACACGTTATGATCCCGCAGCTTGAAGAGACTATCTCATATATCAGATCAAAACTCGACGAGAACGAACGCGCCGCCACCACGAGGCTTATGAAGGTCAAGACAATGATAGCCGACCGAAACGCCTGACCTGTTTTTAAAAGGAATAAATAAAAAGCGCCGAACGAAAAGTTGCCGTAAAACAACCTTCGTTCGGTGCTTTTTCATCTTGCTTAGATCTTGCTTAATTTCTTACTTAACGTACCTTTGATTTTTGCTGTTCGGTTTCTTCGGTAAAGTCATCTTAACAAGTCCGTTTTCAATTGCGGGATTGAGATAGCTGTTTCTTAAAGTCTCTTTTGACTTTATCCCCAAACGTTCCATGATCTCGTTTGCGGACAAAGGAATATCCGGTTCCATAATATTAAGGAGGCGATTGACTTGTTCGGAAATATTTTCAGACTCTTTTTCAGCTCCTTTGAGCACGTCGTCGAGGACCTCGTCTATCATTTTCAACATAAATTCAATAAAAGCGTTTGAATTTCCTTCCGTGTGACATTTTGCAATCGCCCCATAATATTCGGCTTGGTACTTTTCAATTTGCGATTCAATGGGAATAAATTCGAACAAAGGATCCCATTTTGTAAGCAACACGTTTTGCCAAAGTCTGACCGTTCTTCCGTTTCCGTCGCTGAAAGGATGAATGAAAACGAATTCATAATGAAAGACGCACGATTTTATCAATATATGAGTGTCGTTATCGTTTTTCAACCAATCGAACAGATCGGACATAAGAGACGGGACCATTTTTTCGGGCGGGGCAACGAATATGACCTTTTCCCCGTCAAATACACCTTCGCTATGGTCTCTGTACTTGCCGGCGTCGTCTAAGATAAGGTCTGTAAGGATAAAGTGAGCTTTTATCAAGTCCGATTCGCTATATCCGTCAAACTCGTTTATCGAATTATATGCCTTATACGCGTTTTTGACTTCTTGTATCTCTTTTTGAGGACCGATGACCGTTTTGTCGGCAATAATGTCCCTTACTTGATTTAAAGACAAAGAATTTGCCTCTATTACGAGCGACGAATGGATAGACCTTATCTTATTGTTTCGTCTCAGCGTGGGCATACGCTTTAATGAATTAAAAGACGTTATTCGTCCTAATTTCTCTGTAATGGAAATAGTTTTTGAAAGCATATAATTGGAAATGGAAAAAGGTGGTCTATACATAATAGCGCTCCTCTCGCTTCTTATATTTATTATACCACAATTATGTCATAAAATCAACCGTCTTGCTTAGATCTTGCTTAAAATGTTGCTTAATTATGATCGCGGAAGGAATTGATAGCGATACGTATAAACAGACCGGCCGAATAAGAAAATACGATAGGCGAAGGCTTACGGGTGGGAAGATAATGACAGCCGATCGTAACGCACGATAAAAGTAACGTCAATATGTTAAAAGCGATAAGTATCGTTAAGCGGGGGCAAAGCGGCGCGGCAAAAGGAAAGTTCCGGCGCGCCGTAAGATCGCGCGTTAAAAAGCCCGGTAAACTCAAAAAGCGGGGCTATAGGTCGATTAACGGCGCTTTTTGTAAAATTTATCGCGCTTTTCGGAGTGCTTTGCGGTGGGCGGCGGCCCGCGTATAATATTTACGTCGGAATAATTTTAGTAAAATGTCTTGAATAATATCATTAAGTATGATATAATATATAAGTCGGGCTCGTTTAAGGCGGCAAAAGGCGGTAGTCGCCGCTTGCCGAAAAAAAACGGGAGAACGACTTTTCCGCAGGCGTCCGAGGCGGGAAATATCCGCACAAAAAATACTTACAGGGAGAATATCCCGCGGGCGGGGATACAAATAAAATAATGAAACGTTTGTCCAAAAAACAGATGTGGATATTTGCCGTCGGGCAACTCGGTTGGTCGATGCTCAGCGGCATAATCAGCGCGTGGCTCGTCACGTTCTATCTGCCGGTAAAAAGCGATATCGAACAGTTCGGCGCCATTCAGTACATAACGCCGGGGCTCGTTATCGGCGGTTTTTTGACGGTATTGGGGCTTATAACCGCGTTATCGAGGGTTTTCGACGCGGTGACAGATCCGCTTATCGCGTCTATGTCGGATAAAAGCAAGAACCCGCGCGGCAGGCGCATACCGTTCATGCAGTACGCGGCGATACCGCTTGCGATAGTCACGGTCTTACTCTTCCTTGCGCCCGTCAACGCAACGAGCGGTTGGAATACTTTATGGATATCCGTATTTATCGTCTTATTCTATCTGTTTATGACGATGTACTGCACGCCGTACAACGCGCTCATCTCCGAGTTCGGCAAAACGCAGGAAGACAGAATGTTCATCTCGACGGCCATATCCTTAACGTATTTCGCAGGCACGATGCTTGCGTACACGCCTTTCGTGTTTGCCGGAATGATAAGGGGAGCGGTAGGGTTTGCCTGGAGCTATCGCGTTTGCTTTATAGTGCTTGCCGCAATAGCCGCAGTGTGCATGCTCATACCCACCTTCTTCCTTAAAGAAAAGGAATTCGTCGACACCGTGCCGAGCGAATCGAATATGTTCCGTTCTCTCGGCGCGACCTTCAAAAACAAGGATTTCCGCACGTTCGCTCTTTCCGATATAATGTATTGGGTAGGGTTGACGCTCTTCCAGACGGGTTTGCCGTTCTTCGTTAAAGTATCGATGAACCTCGACGAATCGTTTACCATGTACTTCCTCGGCGGAATGACCGTTTTGTCCGCGTGCTTTTATCCCGTGGTTTCGGGGCTGGTTAAAAAATTCGGCAAAAAGAAACTCACCATCGCGGGCTTTTTGGGGCTTTCGCTTGCGTACGTTATTGCGGCGCTCATCGGCGTTATCGGCGTTCCCGGCAAAAACAGCGTGCTCGGCATAGGTTTCGGCGTGGCGGTATGTATCGTCGCGGCGTTCCCGATGGCGCTGCTTGGCATTATACCGCAGTCCATCGTTGCCGACGTTGCCGAAGCCGACGGCTACGTTACGGGTGAGAACCGCGAAGGTATGTTCTTTGCGGCAAGGACTTTCGCAATGAAGTTCGGCCAGTCGCTCGCGATGCTTTTATTCACGTCGCTTGCCATTATCGGCACGACGCAGGAAGCCAACTCCAACGACATAACCGCCTCCGTTACGGGTATGATAGTCGTCGGCGTAGTCGCTGTCGTGTTCTGCGTGCTCGGCGCGGTGCTGTTGACGTTCTACAACGAAAAGAAGGTCATGTCGACTATCGACGAGGGTAAGGCCGCTATCGCCGCACGTTCGGCTGCCGACACGGAAAACGCCGCTGCGGATACCTCCGCCGAAGCCGAAGAAACGGAAAATATAAACGATAATGAATAATACGAAAACGACTGAGATCAAATTGAGATATATCCCCGACGGCGGAGAAAAGACGGAAATAGCTTTCTCCCCCGACGGGGCTTTCGAAAACGACTGCTTTGAGGTCTTGGCTCAAATAAGCGGGGCAAGGCGCACCGTCAAAGTCAAGACAAAGCGCCCCGTCACGCTGGAAAAATGCACTCAAAGGGGCGTTTACAAGGCCGATTTCGGCGACCTTGCGTTTATAAACGGCTACCAGTCCTGGACGAAGACCAAAGAATACTTCCTTTCCGAAAAGGAGCGCGACGTCAAAAGACTTCCGAAGCCGCTACTTAGAACTTACGCTTTCGATCGCTACGGCGACGCGACCTTTTTCGATTACGACAGGAATATCCTGCACGGTTACGACGTGTTCTACGTCAAAAGCGGGAGCGGCAAAAGCGGTTCGTTCATCTTTAACGCCAACTATAAAAACGCGTATCTCGTCATAGTCATCGACAGGTCTACCGGCGAAGTGAGCTTAAGAAACGAGCTTGACGGGTTGCGTTTGAACGCGGGCGAAGAATTCGTCGTTTCCGATTACTATATCGAAGATTACGAAAAAGGCAAGCGGCTTTTTGAAGAGTTCTTCCCGAAAAAGGACGTCAAAAAGATACTCGGCTACACCTCCTGGTACAACTATTATCAGGATATCGACGAAAAGATAATCCTGCGCGACCTTGACGCTCTCGATAGTAGGTTCGAGCTTTTTCAGATAGACGACGGTTACGAAACTTTCGTCGGCGACTGGTTGGACGTTGATAAAAACAAGTTCCCGAACGGGCTTTCCGATATCGTTAAAAAGATACATTCCCGCGGTATGCAGGCGGGGATATGGCTTGCGCCGCTCGTTGCGGAAGAAAAGAGCAAGGTGTTCAACGAGCACAGGGATTGGTTCCTTTTCGACGGCGAAACGGTCAAGTGCGGCTCCAATTGGAGCGGGTTTTACGCTATCAATTTAAGTGTCCCAAACGCGAGGGCTTACGTTTCGGAGTGTCTCGGCTACTATATGGGGCTTGGGTTCGACTTTTTCAAGCTCGACTTTTTATACGCCTCGAGCCTTGCGCCCTGCGGCGGAAGAACGCGTTCTATGGTCGCCGAAGACGCTTACGCTTTTTTGAGGGAAACGCTCAAAGACAAGACGATCCTCGGTTGCGGCGCTACGATTTTCAACGCCGCGGACAAGTTCGATTATCTTCGCATCGGGCCGGACGTGTCGCTTAAATTCGACGACGTGTGGTTCATGCGCTTTATGCACAACGAGCGTATCTCCACAAAAACGACCTTGCAGAACACCGTGTTCAGAAGTTTATTCAACGGCAGGCTGTTCGGAAACGATCCGGACGTATTTTTACTTCGCGACGACAATATCGGGCTGTCCGCACGGCAGCGGCGCGCGCTTATCACGCTCAACGCGCTGTTCGGTTCCGTGCTTATGACGAGCGACGACCTCGGTAAATACGACGCCGCAAAAAACCGAACGCTCGATAATGCGCTCGAACTTTACCGCAACGCGACGGTCACGGATTTTTGCCGTCAACACGATATAATACGCATTTTCTATACGCTCGGCGGCGAAGAAAAAACGCTTGAATACGACACCAAAAAGGGGGTTTTGTTATGAACGATAAAAGTTCGGTCATTTTCGGCAACGTTATGGACGAAAAGACCGTAAAGCAAGCCGAAAAGGCCAAAAACGGATATATAAAGAAGTTCGGGGACGATTCGGCAAAGGATTATAAACTTGCGTTTGCGCCCGTTCCCGCGCTCGATCATATAGGCGTAGACAACGTAGTCTTCACCGACGGCGAAACGGCTAAGTTCGACGATAACGCGCTCATAGTCGGCAATATCAGAATGGGCTTCGGGCATTACAGGATATCGGTAGCCATGGCTTCTTGCGCCCGTGCGCTCGGATATCACCCGTATTGGCTCGACCTCGCTTCGTTCGATGCGACGGGTTCCAAGATGATCCGCCATCAGAACGACCTTTATTCCAAAGCTTCGAGGATATCGCAAAAGTCAAAGCTATTCAATAAGTTTTTCTGGGAGCCGCTAAATTGCGAAGGCTTCAAAAAGATAAGCTACAACGCCAAGGATCAGAAAAACAGCGAGCTGCTCGTGCCTATTTTTAAAAATATCCCCAAAAACGTGCCGTATATCGCTACGCACGTCTGGCCGAGTCAGGGCGCTATACACGCGGGGCTTACCAACGTCGTGAACGCTATTCCCGACAACTGGCCGATGGGGCTTCACTTGTCCGAAGGCGCTATGCACGCCGTCCAGACTCCTTTTGCCTATCTTGGTTATAAGACGCTCAACGGGTTCGATAAAAAGCCGCTAAAAGGTATCCCAGCAAGCTCTTTAAAGCGCGTGGGCTGCTTTATCGACCACGAACTGTTGGTAAACCTTAAAGAAGATAACGATCTGAGAAGAAAAAGAGCCGCGGAAAACAAGCCGCTCCGCATACTTATGACAGTCGGCGGCGCGGGCGCGGGCTTTAAACAGTTCGCCGCCATGGTCAAACATCTTCTGCCGCTCGTCAAAGCCGAAAGAGTTTCGCTCGTCATCAACTTCGGCGACCATAAGGACGTTTTCGACAAGCTTGTTTCGGCGGTGGGCGACATAAGATGCCGCAAGTTCTTCAACGATTACGAGGGCTTAAAAGCCTATAATAAGTCTATCCGCGACGGCAGGGAAGAAGGCGTGGTCGCTATCTATAACCAGAATATCTTCGAGGCGGTCTATTCGACCAACCTTATGATGCCGAATTGCGACCTTCTTATCACCAAGCCGAGCGAACTTGCGTATTATCCCATTCCGAAAGTGTTTATGCGCCATATCGGCGGGCATGAAGTCTACGGTGCGATATACGGCAGGGAAGTTGGCGACGCGACTTGGGAATGCCCTACCGAAAAGTCTATGAACGAAATGCTCGATAGACTCGTCGACGATAAGGAAATAATGATCGCAACGTGCGACCGCATAGACGAGCTTAACGCGCAGGGCGTTTATAACGGCGCTTACGAATGCGTTAAACTCGCGACGGGTAAAAAATAATTTTTTAAATATATAATTAAGGTCGGAAGCTTAAAAAGCGGCGGTGCGTTTTAAAAAGCTTCCGACCGATTTTTTTTACGGTTTTTTTAAAAAGTGTGGAACAAACGCCCGTCCGAAATTGTATTAATAGCGTAAACAAACGGCGGACAAACGTTTTTCACGGCGGTATTGTTACCGGTACTTGCCGCAAGGGTAAAATTAATAAAAGTCCGCCTATAAGTCGATCATCGCGTATTTTTCGATCGGCGAACGCTTTAAAAGCGAGGTTTGATAAGTGCGATGAACGTTAAAAAAATATTAAATAGGAGTTTTGGTCATGATGAAGTTATTTAAACGCTTTGCAGTGCTTTTGATGATTATAGCGTTAGTCGTTATTTCATTCGGTTGCTCGAGTGCTCACGACGGTTATAGGGCGGCAGACGGAGTCGGCGGATACGCTCCGTCGAAAATTATCGACGGCGCCGTCGGTTTTGACGACGAAATGCTCGAAGTCGCGCCCGAGGGCGAATATTCCGCTGCGGACGACGCCGAAACGAGCGTCGAAGAAGAGGTACAAAGACCTGTCGGTCTAATTACCGCGTCAGCCTGGAACGACAATCAGTATTACGATTATTATCTCACGCTTTTCGATGAAGAAAAGACCGAGATCGGTCAAAACGGCGAAGAAACGACTACCAAAGGCAAATTCCGTTCGTATTACGAAAACGCGCGCTGGGGCTTTGACAACACTTCCCGCGTGAAAGTTACGGTAAAAGCGGGCGAAACGCCTGCCGCGGGCGCGGTCGTCACCTATTTTTTGCAGGATCAAAGCAAAATGAGCGCCGTCGCCGACGCTAACGGCGTTTGCTATATCTTCCCCGACACGGCGACGGGTAACGTGACGGTAAGTAGCGGCAGTTATTCCGCCACCGCCGAATTCGACGCGGAAAACAGAGATCTCGAAGTTCAGCTTGACGGCGCGGTCGCAAAAGCCGCGATCATAAAGCTTATGTTCGTGGTCGACGTGACAGGCTCTATGGGCGACGAACTCAATTATCTCACCGCCGAGCTCGACGACGTTATTAAGCGCGTCGCCGCCGCTAACGGGCAGATCGATATCGACCTTGCGTTCCTTTTCTATCGCGATAACGGCGATAAGGTCAAGTTCGATTATTACGATTTTATGGGCGTTACCCGTCAGGAAAATCTCACCGCGCAACTTAATAACCTTGCCAAACAGCGTGCCGAGGGCGGCGGGGATTACCCCGAGGCTTTGGACGAGGCTCTTGAAATGGCAATAAATAAGAATTGGGGCAACGAAAATTCCACGAAGATAATTTTCCACGTTTTCGACGCTCCGCCTCATGAAGAAAAATCCAATCAGGCGTGCTACCAAAGGGCGGCAAGGGGCGCCGCCGCAAAAGGCATCAGGATCAACCCCGTTCTCTGCAGCGGAGCCGACCTCTTATGCGAATACCTCGCGCGCCAGACGGCTATTTTGACGGGCGGCCACTTCGTTTACGTCACGGACGATTCGGGTATCGGCAACGCGCATTACGATCCGAATATCCCCAACGCCGTGGTCGAAAGATTGAACGACCTTATAGTCCGCCTCGTCGACGGTTACTACACCGGTGAGTTCGCAGATCCCGTCGATTGGAAAACGGCGACGGCGGAAAATAATTGATAGAGACCGCTGACCGCCGCTGGCGGAATGATGTACCGCCGGCAGGCAAAACGATGTTGCCGTTACACGGCAAACGATATTGTCGGGCGTTTGCCGACCAAACGCCGTTTCCGACAAACGATGTTACCGCATTCGCGGTAAACGATATTGCGCGTTAATTTCGCGCAAACTGCGGTCGTAAAGAAATTATTAACACTTTTTCTTGTTAATACAAGAAAAAGTCGTTAAGACTTGTGGTCGTGAACGCTGACGCGTCCCGAACGTAATTATTTGAAAAGATATTTATTTTATCGATAAAGATCCTTAAAAATCTATAAATTCTCTCCTTTTTTAGGTCTTCTTGCCAAAGACTTATGAAAAAAACGTCAGTTGCAACGGCGGTCGCGAGTTTCGCGGCCGCCGCTGCATATTTATCAATATTATTTATAATTATAATTATTTTCCGAAAAAGGGTTGACATATCGCGTATTAATAAATATAATAGTTATATGTGAAATCATATATTGATCTCACACGGTCGGTAAAGTTACCGTTTGAATGGTCTTTTGAGCGGTGCGGTCCGATCACGGCATACGTTTTTTTCATAAAAATAAAAAGGGAGGTACTTTTAAATGAAAAACGCGTCTCAAACTATGTACAGAATAGGTAGGATAATCAACTACGTCTTACTTGGCCTCGGCGCCCTGCTTACCCTTATCGGTATCATAGGGCTTATTGCAGGTACCGAAGGAGCTGCCGGCTTGCTCGGTTACGGTCTTATGCTCGTTATAACGAACGTTGTAGCGTTGATCCTTGCGGGGAAAGCGCTCGCTTCTCTGACCGACGGTCAGGTAAACAACAAACCGCACATCATTATGATAGTCGTCGGTGCGATAAGTGAAAATCCGTTATTCGTTTTAGGCGGCATTTTCGGTCTTATCGCCGAACATCAGGGCAACTGAATCAAATAACTTTTCAAGGGCTGTCGCAAGTCGATCTTATCCGATTTGCAGCAGCCCTTGCGTTTAAGATACGCACTCTTGAAATGATATCGAAAAATTGCAAATAATAGGCTATAAGCCCGTTAATCGACGTTTTTATACGCACAGGCAGGCTTAAAATATTATTAAGATAACAAAAATTGCGGCGGATAAAGCCGCTGAAAACTTAAAATAAATCGAGGTGTTATTATGGAAGAAAACAAAGAAGTCATGATCAACGACGAAACCGAAGAAAAGAAAGAAGACTCAAAGGAGATCAAACTTTCCTTCAAGCCTTCGATGCTTTGTCTTTATATCGCGTTCGCTACGCTCGCGTTGTTTGCGCTTTACGAGATAATCATCGCTTATACCGGCACTACGTCGGTAGTCCGCGGCATTGCAAGGACTTTCCTTTATCCTGCGGCGATAGGCGGGTTCGTTCTTTCCGTATTTAAACAGAGAAAGTTCGATATCAACGTATTCACAAGCATGGTCACTATGCTCGTAGTCATTATGTCGCTGTAAAATACAGACAACTTAAAAAGTCTGCCTTATTCGCGTTAAACGACTTATAGGCAGACTTTTTTTATTATCGGTACAATTCTTTGCCAAACGTAACAGTGTTTTTGGCTTAAACGGGCGTGAAAACCGCCCGTGCTTTTTTCGCGAAACGAAGTGCGAAAATCTTTTAAGCTTTTATGGTACCGCCGCCTAAAACGATATCGCCGTCGTACAAAACAGCCGATTGACCGGGCGTGACGGCGCGTTGCGGTTGGTCGAAAACTATCCTTATACCTTCGTCGCATTCGTAAACTGTCGCCGGTTGTTCTTCCTGACGATATCTCGTTTTGGCTTTGCAACGGAAGGGGTAAGAAGGGGCTTCGCCCGAAACGTAGTTTACGTCGGTCACGATACACTCTTTTGAATACAGGTCTTCTTCGTTTCCGAGCGTTACCGTGTTTTTGGCGGCGTCTATTTTTACGACGAACATTTTGTTCTCTTTGCCGAGCCCGAGACGCTTGTGCTGACCGAGCGTATAATGAGTTATGCCCTTATGCTTGCCGAGAACGTTGCCGCTTTTATCGACGTAATCGCCGATAGGAGGAGTTTTGCCGATAAGTCTTTCTATGGCGTCGGCGTATTTTCCGTCGGGCACGAAACAGATATCCTGACTGTCGGGCTTGGCGGCGTTCAAAAAGCCGCTCGCTTCGGCGATGGCGCGCGTCTTTGATTTTTCAAGATCGCCGAGCGGAAACAGTAGCTTTGAAAGCCTTTCCTGATCCAAAAAATACAGAACGTAGCTTTGGTCCTTACTCTTATCGACGGCTTTTTTCAAAACGAACTTTCCGTCGACCTCTTCACGCCTGACGTAATGGCCGGTGGCTATATGGTCGCAACCTAAAGCCTCGGCACGCTCGAAGAGCTTGTCGAACTTCATATATCTGTTGCAGTCGATGCACGGGTTGGGCGTTACGCCCGAAAGATACGAATTTATAAACTTGTCGATTATCTTTTCTTTGAACCCGTCTTTGAAGTTGAAAACGTAGTAGGGGATATTAAGCTTCAATGCCACGCGGCGCGCGTCGTCCACGTCGTCGATAGAGCAACAGGTGTGACCGTTGCTGACGATGCCGGCGTCGCTGTCGGAATAAAGTTTCATCGTCGCGCCGACGCATTCGTTACCGCCGTCGACCAAAAGTTTTGCGGCCACGCTCGAATCCACCCCGCCGCTCATTGCTATCAGAACCTTCATATTTTTACCGCTTGTAAAAAACTCGTATAAATACCGCCAAGCCGACTTTTTTTGCGCTTTTTGCGCCGCTCTTAAGTCGGGTATCGGCAGTTTACCGAATATTATTATAAATAAAAATCAAAACAAAAGCAAGGCTTTTTCGCCGCTTTTTTCTTGTAGCTATCCGACGCGACCAAATTTACGTTTTACCGAATTATTATTCACTGAAAAATCATTTGTTGACCGTTCGATCCGTTTGGTTTACGTGTTTACTTTGTTTTTTTTGCGTTCGGACAGTGGGAAATCACGTAGGAAAGAACGAAGTCGAAGTCTTCTTTGTTTGCGTAGACCTGGTTATGCTCGAAGCGTTCGTTAAGCTTGATAACGAGTAGCGGTCTTATGACCTTGACCTTTTTCACGGCGGAAAAGTCGGTGTAAGAGCTCGTTTTTGAGGCGGCGTTGACGCCGATGCCGACGGTAGTAAGCCTTCCCGCCGTAAGCCCCGCGACAGCCGTCGCCGAGCCGATTTTCTTGGCTTTTTTCGCCTGAGTTGCCGTTTGAGTGTGCAAAACGCCTTTCTCGTCCATCTCGAATTCCACGAGGTATTTGCCGCCGAGCATAGCCGCGTACACCGCGTAGCCGAGGTATGATATCGCCGTCATTGCGGCTATAGCTATGCCGTAAATTTTCAGCCAATTCAAAAAGCCCGCGAAAAAGAAGTCCTTTTCACCGAGAGAAACTAAAAACGAAATAATAAACCCTATCGACATTATGATAAAGAATATCTTCCAGACTGTGAAAAATATTATCGGATTTTTGAACATATTCAAAGCGTACGACCAGCGGTATTTGCCGTCGTCGTACAAAGAGATATTTTCGCTTATTTTTTCCACTTCGACGGGCGTATTGCGCTTTTTTCTTCTTTTTTGTTTTTTCGGCTCGTCGCTTGTTGAAGTAGTCTCGGTCAAATCGGTTTCTTCGGTTTGCGGCGCGACTACGGTTCCGGCGGGCTCTTTCTTCAGATCGCTTCCGCATTCGGGGCAAATATCTTGCTCCTTTTTTACGTCGGCGACGCAATTTTCGCAAGTTTTCATAAGACCTTTTCCTTAAATGGTTTTTACCGCGAACGAACGGGTGATAAAAGCTTTTCGCGGTGCTTATTCTCCGTTAAAAAAGAATAATACGCGGCTTGTAAAATAAACAAGCCGCGCAATACGTAGCGTTAAATCAAAAGTTTAATGATCGTTTTTAAAAAGCGCAGTATTTTTTTAAACCGATCACGAGTTCAGAGTATTGGAAAGCCAGGTCGCTATCGAGCCGAGGCCGCCTGTTAAAAGAACTATCAAAAGAATGAATAGCGCTATAACGAAAACGCAAAAATACGACCTTGCGAAATTCCTTCTGTTGATGTTTCCGCGCGAGATGGAAAAGATAACGAGGAAAATAAAACCTACGATAGGTACGTTGAAAAGAATGCTCAGACCAAAATACGTCCAAGGAGATATCGGTCTTAAATTTTCGGGAATGTCTTCGTACATAATTGCTCCTTTATTAAAGATACTATCATCATTATAACATAAAAAACGGATATGTCAATACGTTTTCGGTAAAAAACCGACATTTTTTTACAACCGTTACAAAGTCCGTCGTATAGGAAAAAACTTTAACGGCGGCCGTCGGCGTTTTCGGCGCTTCGTTCGTCGTTCGTTTCGGCGGGCGCGGAAGAAGAGGATGTCGAGGTCTCGTCGCTTTCGCGATATGAAAAAAGTTTTTCGGCAAAGCCTTTAAAAGCGGGAGTCGGCACGAAAATTTTATCCAGAAGCTTTCCGAAAGCGATTATGAGCGGCGTATTCACGAGCGTAAGTATAAGCGTGCCGATACCTACCATTTCGAGATCGAATCTGCCAAACAGTATAAGCATAAGGGCTATCGCAAGGATAAGAGAGCAAACGTCGTACACCCATTTGACGACGTTCATTTTTAGCTTTTTTTCGGTGGCTACCTCATACACGAACATATCGTAGCCCTGTTGCGGAAGATAAGTCCTTAAATACAGGGCAATGGCTATTGCCGTTATCACCGCGCCGAGTATCATCGATATTATCCGCATATGCATTTCGGCGTATATCTCCTGTTTAAACAGCGCACGCCACCCGTCGAGCATAAGCCCGTATATCACGCACGTCACGAACGACAGAGGGTATTTGAGCTTGAATTTGCCGACTGCGAGCGCGAGGACGATTATAAATATCCCCTGCACGACGTATTCGGTGTTGCCGAACGTGAAAAACGGTATCTTCGGCTGAAGAAAACACGATAAAACGTATGCCGGAGCCACTACCATCGATACGCCGAAACCGCTTTTTGCCGAAAGGCACACGCCGAGCGAGCAGAGTATCGTTCCGAAAACGTAAAAAAGTTCTCCCGTTTTTTCGATAGGCTTCAAAGTGTTTTTCATCGGTTTGCTCCTTTCGTTTTTCGGCGGCTTGGCGACAGTTGCGGCGCCTTGTGTTTTTTGCCGCTTCGTAAATTATATCTTACGGCGGACGTATTTGCAAACGTTTTTCGGCTTTGACGTTGATTTTCGGAAAAAAATTTGCAAAATAAGCGTTTATTTATGGACAGAAAGCCTTATTTTAAGTATAATTATCGTGTAAGTGCCGATGCTGCTTATTTGAGCGGCGGCTCAAGGTGAAAGATGAAAATAATAACTAACAGCGTATTTACGGGCGAACGCGCTTTGTTTTTCGGCAAAGAGCTTAAAATAAGCGACTGCGTTTTCGAGAACGGCGAATCTCCTTTAAAAGAAAGCAACGATATCGTCTTAAAAAATTGCGTTTTTAAATGGAAATATCCCGTCTGGTATTCTAAAAACGTCGAGCTTTACGGCTGCGTTTTTCAGCCTACGGCGCGCTCGGGCGTGTGGTATACGGATAATATTTCCTTTACCGATTGCAAATTGCTTTGCCCGAAGACTTTTCGGCGTGCGTCGCGTATAAGGCTTAAAAACGTCGTCCTGCCCGACGCAAAGGAAACTTTCTGGAGCTGTAACGGCATAGAAATGGACAACGTCAGCGCCGCCGGCGATTATTTCGGTATGAACTCTCAGAACGTGCGCGCAGATAAACTTATGCTCGAAGGCAACTATTGTTTCGACGGCGGAAAGAATATCCGCATAGAAAACTCGGTGCTCGATTCTAAAGACAGTTTCTGGAACTGCGAGAACGTGACCGTCGTAAACAGCAGGATAATAGGCGAATACATAGGTTGGAATTCGGTTAACGTTACGTTTATCAACTGCGATATAGAAAGTTTACAGGGCTTTTGCTATATGAAGAACGTCAAGCTCGTCGGTTGCAGGCTCAAAAACACCACGCTGGCGATCGAGTATTCTTCCGTGACCGCCGACATAGACCGTTGCGACAGCATTAAAAACCCGTCTTCGGGAGTTATCAACGTCGGCGACGTGGGCGAGCTTATCCTCGAACCGGAGCGCGTGGATATAACAAAAACCAAGATCAACGTTTTGAAAAAATAAGCGGCAAAAAGCCTTTTGATTTTTTGTGCCGTTTCCCTTAAAAGTGGGGCTATACGTCGATAAACGGCAGTTTTCGGAGTTATTATGAAATTCGATTTCGACGAGATAATCAACAGAAGAGACACTTATTCCGTCAAGTGGGACGTAAGTAAAGGTGAACTTCCGATGTGGGTGGCGGATATGGACTTTAAGACCGCGCCCGCGGTAATTAAAGCCGTCACGCGCCGCGCGGAAAGCGGCGTGTTCGGTTATACTATCGTTCCCGACAGGTGGTACGAAGCGTATATCGGGCATTGGAAAAGGCTGCACGGCTTTGAAATGAAAAAAGAGTGGTTGTGTTTTACGACCGGCGTTATTCCCGCGATAACTTCTTCCGTCAAAAGGCTGACTAACCCCGGCGACAACGTGATAGTCCAGACGCCCGTATATAATATTTTTTATAATTGCGTGGAAAACAGCGGCAGGCATATCCTCGAAAACGCGCTCGCGTTCGACGGAAAGAAGTATTCGATGGATTTTGACGATCTCGAAAAAAAGCTCAGCCACCCGTACACCACGCTTATGATACTGTGTAACCCGCAAAACCCCGTCGGTTGCGTGTGGGATAAAGACGTGCTTGCAAAAGTCGGGCGGCTGTGCGATAAATACGGCGTAAAAGTCATCTCCGACGAGATACATTGCGACCTGACCGAGCCGAACGTCGGTTACGTCCCGTTCGCGTCGGTAAACGAAACGTGTAAAAATCTCAGCGTGACGTGCCTTTCGGTTACGAAAGCTTTCAATCTCGCCGCCATGCAGAGTGCCGCCGTGTGCGTTCCGAACGAAAATCTCGGCAGGGTAATATTCCGCGGACTTAACAGCGACGAGGTCGCCGAACCCGGCGCTTTTGCCATAGATGCCGCTATAGCCGCGCTCGAAGACGGCGACGAATGGCTTAAAGAACTTCGCGCGTACATTTCCGATAACCGCGCGTATCTGACGGAATATCTTAATAAAGAGCTACCCAAAGTAAACGTTATCGGTCAGAACGCGACCTATCTTATCTGGGCGGACGTTTCCTATTATACGAACGATCCCGTAAAGCTTTGCGACTATATAAGAAAGACCACGGGGCTGTTTATTACCCCCGGCATGGTCTATCACGGCGACGGAAACAAGTTCGTCAGGATTAACGTGGCTTGCCCGAAAAAGACGCTTTCAGACGGCGTGGAAAGGTTCGTAAAAGGCGTAAAAGGCTACGCAAATAGTTGCGGCAAATAATCCCGTTTGCTTCGATAATCGACTTATAGGCGGGTTTTTTCAAAAAAACGGTGTTAAAAAGCGGCTTGTTGCCGCCGTCGGAAGCGTTTAAAAACTTATTATTATAAAATGCGGTCGGAAGAAAGTTTTGTCAGACTTATCCGACCGCGTATTTTATTTTTTTATTTGCTATTGACAAACCGAACGGAATATTATACAATAATATATAGTTTTAATATATTTATCTGTTCGACAGCCGCAGAACGACCGCAGAATTTTTACTTAAAGCGGGCTATGAGAAAAGACCTATGAAAAACATTGCAATCGTGGAAGACGAAGACAGGGCCGCGGATATACTCCGATCTTACATTGCCAAATACGAGAAAGAAAACAACACCGAATTCAACGTGGTGCGCTTTGCCGACGCGAACGACTTTTTAAGTTCGTATAAGTCGATATATGCGGTCGTGTTTATGGATATTCAGATGCCTTTCAGTAACGGCATGGACGCGAGCATGGAATTAAGAAAGACCGACAAGACGGTATCGATAATTTTTATAACCAACCTCGTGCAGTACGCGCAAAAAGGTTACGAGGTGGACGCGGTAAGTTTTTTGGTCAAGCCTGTAAGCTACTACGATTTTTCGCTCAAATTCAGAAAGGCTCTCGACATTTACGTTATGAACGAGGAGCGCGGCATAACCATAAATCTTCCCGGCGGAATGTGCAGGATATCCACGGATAAGCTTATGTACGTCGAGATAATGAAGCATAGGCTCTATTATCATCTTATAGACGACGTGCTCGAAATGACGGGCGTACTTACGAAAATAGAAAATCAGCTTGCCGATTTCGGCTTTTTAAGGTGCAACAACTGCTATCTCGTCAACCCGAAATTCATCGTAAAAGTTCAGGGTAAAGAAGTCGTCGTCGGCGGGGACGTGCTGTTGATAAGCCGTTCGAGGCGCGCCTCGTTTTTAGCCGAGCTTGCCAACTGGTACGCGGGATCGGGAGGCGGCAGTATATGAAAGAGGCTTTATCTGTCTATCTGACCATAATAATCGAGTTTTTAGCCGAACTGTACGTTTTCTGTTTTCTCATCTGCCGAAAACTCGAAAGGAGAAAATACTTTGCGTTAAGGCTTATTTTAAGCGTCGTTGCGGTACTTATTGCGGGCTTTCCCGTTTCGTATTTATATACGCTTATCGGCGGGAGCATAGTCGGCAGGATATCGATATATCTTATTTTGTTCGCTCTCACGACGTTTTTGATGTGGATATGCTTTGACGAAACGTATATGACGGTAACGTTTTGCGGAAGTTTGGCGTACGCCGCGCAGAATTTTTCGTATAAGCTGTTTATGACTTTTTGGTGTTACGGCGTGAACGAAGGATTTTTCGGCGATTGGGGCGCTATGTTCGAGCTGTATTACAGACTCGTTTACTATCCGTTCTACGCGCTCGCCGCTACGGGGATATACTTTATCATTCTCCGCAAGATAATAGACGGTTTGTCGAACAGACAGTATAAAACAGGTATGTTCATGCTGTCGGTGGTGGTGCTTGCGGTGACCATAATACTTTCCTCCGCGGGGGATATCTATTTTTCAAAGCTTAACGGCGGCGCGGGCGAGTATTTCAAGGAAGACGTGTATCTTGCGTTAAGACAAATCTGCAATTACTTTTCGCTCATCTGCCTTGCCACGGTCATGGTGCTTATAAAGTCCACTGTAAGACAGCGCGACCTTCAACAGGAAGTCGAATATCTGCAACACGCCGTGCGGCAGGGCGAGTGGCAGTACGAAATGTCGAAGGATATCGTCGACAATATAAATTTAAAGTGTCACGATATAAAATATAAGATAAATTCGATACTTGCGGGCGACCACAATATCGATTCCAAGACCATTGACGACCTTAAAGAGAGCGTGGCGATATACGACACCAAGACGGATACGGGCAACGCATTACTTAACGTTCTCTTTTCCGAAAAGCGGCTTTACTGCGAGCAGAACGGCATAACTTTATCATGCATGGCGGACGGCAGCAAGCTTTCGTTTATAGAAGACGGCGATCTATACTGTCTTTTCGGCAATATCCTCGACAACGCGCTCGAAGCCGTTAAGGGCATTGCCGAAAAGGAAAGGCGCGTCATAAACATAGTGATAAAGCGCAAAAACGGCACTCTTTTGGTGCAGGAGGAAAACTACTTCGACGGGCAGCTGACTTTTGAAGACGGATTGCCGATTACCACCAAAAAAGACAAACTTAACCACGGTTTCGGTATGAAGAGCATAAGAATGATCGTGCATAAATACGACGGTGCTCTTACCGCTTACGTCAATAACGACGTATTCCATTTAAACGCCATCTTCGCTTTATCGGAAGACGATCTACCGCAAACAGAGTAAAAAAACGGCAAAACAGGTAACGTTATTGACCTAAAACGTTATCTGTTTTATTATATATTATATCTATGCGAGATCGATTTTTTTACGAGATCGTTTTTTTTCGGTCGTCGTATCGGATGACCGTCCGCAAAGCGGCGTAAAATAAATCGGCGGAAGCTTTTTGGGAGATCAAATGAATTTTTTTAAGATCGTTAAAAGATCGGGCATACGGTTTTCGGCTTTGATCGTACTCGTTTCGTTTTCTTTATGCGGCTGTACGGGCGGGATAACGGAGAACTTAAACGACGAACCGCTGTCTTTTTCTACCGAATACGACTTGAATAGGGAACTTCCGGAAACGTTCGCTCCGTCCGACGGGTACAGTAACGGCGGTTGCTTTTACGTCGTTTGGAGCGCAGAAAACGTCTCTTACGGCGACGACGGAATGTCGCTATCAATAGAGGAGAGGGACGACAGGTTATACGGCGCGGAGATGCGAAGTATACGTCATTACGGCTACGGCGACTACGAGGTGAGAATGAAGCCTTCCGCCAAGGCCGGCACGGCGAGCACTTTCTTTTTGTATACGGGTGAGTTCGACGATCCCGACGGCGACGGAAAAGGCAACCCGCACGACGAGATAGATATAGAGTTTCTCGGTAAAACGCCTACCAAAGTCCAGCTCAATTTCTTCGCGAGCGGCAGGGGCGGGCACGAATATATGTTGGACCTCGGCTTTGACGCCACGAAAGAGTTCCACGATTACGGTTTCAGGTGGACGGAAAATTACATAGTATGGTTCGTGGACGGCAAGCCCGTTTACAAAGTGTACGATTCCCCGTTCGATCCTATCCCGAAAACGCCGTCCGATATCTTTATGAGCTATTGGTCGGGAAGCAAGGACGCGGTCGGTTGGATGGGCGCGTTCGAGTATTCGGGCGTAACGAGCGCAGAATATCAATGGGTGAGGACGACGGCGTCCCCTATGTCTTATTAACAAAAAGTCGGCGTATAAGCCCGTTATCTGGCATTTTTAACTATTTTCAAAATAAATTGACAAGTGTAAGGTATTATGAACGGAAAGACTAAAATAAGTTTGGCGATCATATCGGCAGCCATAGCGATCATTCTGGCGTTCAGCGTTACGTTCAACGTTCTGGCGCTCACCAAATACGACAACATTTTCGAACAGTTTCTCGGCAAATCGGACGATAAGCTCGAGGGCGACACTTTGGGCGCGGACGTAAATTACGTCAAGAGTTCGTTTGGTAGTCCGAAAGAGCTTTACGAATACGAAGAAAAAGT
Source organism: Clostridia bacterium (assembly GCA_017616695.1). GTDB lineage: Bacteria > Bacillota > Clostridia > Christensenellales > Borkfalkiaceae > UBA4636. Next base: position 94,122 of record JAFZXN010000030.1, read on the forward strand.
CTGCTCCGATATAGCCGAAGAAGGCGTGACTTTATTGAAAAACGACGGGCTTTTGCCGCTTCAAAAGGGCACGGAGCTGAGTCTTTTCAGCCATTCGTCGGTCGATCTCGTCAGCGGCGGTTCCGGTAGCGGCTCGGGAAGTTTCGAGCTTACCGCCGATCTAAAAGAAGGGTTTGAAGGATCGGGGCTCAAAGTCAACCAAACGCTCTGGAATTTCTATAAAAGCGGCGCGGGCAGCAAATATCAGCGCGGCGTGGGCGTTATAAACTACGGCGAAGACCTCGATTGGTCTATAAACGAATGCCCGCTCGGCGTTATCAAGTCAAGTTCCGCAGTCTTGAATTCTTTCGGCAATTCGGTAGCTATGTTCGTTTTGTCGAGGACGGGCGGCGAAGGCGGCGACGAAGCGCGCGATATGAAGGCTTTCGGCGGTAAGAGCGGATCGCACTATCTCGAACCCGACGACACAGAACTCGAGATAATCTCTTACCTTAACGAAACTTTTGAAAGCGTGATACTTCTCGTCAACTGCAACAACGCGATGGAACTCGGGTTCGTAGCCGATTATCCGCATATTAAAGCCGTCGTCAACTGCCCGGGGCTCGGAAGAACGGGCGTTTACGGCTTGGGGCGAGTTCTCGTCGGTAAGGACAGTAACGGCGAAAGCGTTTCTCCGTCGGGCAAACTCGTCGATACGTTCGTTTACGACAATTTCTCTTCTCCCGCAAGTCAGAATATGGGCGATTTCCGTTACGACGGCACGGACTATTATTACGTCAACTACGCGGAAGGCATCTACGTCGGCTACAAGTATTACGAAACGCGTTACGAAGACGTCGTTACGGGACGAGCCAACGTAGGTAATTACGATTATTCTTCGACGGTACTGTATCCTTTCGGTTACGGGCTCAGCTATACGGATTTTACCTGGTCTGAATTTAATATGACGGGGCCCGACGCCGACGGCAATATCAACGTTTCGGTGAAGGTGACCAACGCGGGCGCTTATAAAGGTAAAGACGTGGTGCAGGTGTACGTTCGCTCTCCTTATACGGACGGCGGGATAGAAAAATCGGCCGTGTCTTTGGTCGGTTTTGCCAAGACGGACGCTATAGAGCCCGGCGACAGCCAAACCGTCAGCGTGAAGATCAATTTAAAAGATTTCGCTTCTTACGATTATAAAAACGCGAAAACTTACGTCCTTGAAAAAGGCAATTACTATATAACCGCCGCTCCCGACGCACATACTGCGGTAAACAATATCCTGCAAAAATTGGCTTTGAGCGATACTTCCGTCGATTTAAGCAAGCTGTGCGGAAGCGAAGGAAGCGCCGATATGACGGGCGTTTACGTTCAGGGTGCCGCCGATGCCGCGACTTATTCCAAATCGCTGACCGGTAAGACTATCACCAACAAGTTCGACGGCGCAACGCTTTCTGACGCCCCCTATCTTTCCCGCTCGAACTGGTCGGTGATGGATAACGACGGGCTGCGGTACGGCGAGCAAAAGGGCGACGCTTCTACTAACGGTAAAGGCAAGCAGTGGTCGCACGGTAAAGCCGAAGTAAACGGTAAGCAGTGGTCGCACTCTTTGTCTGCGGAGCTGAAAGCGGAACTTTACAGTCAACATTCTCTGAACCCCGAACAGGGTAAGTCTACCGCATCGTATACGTTCGGAGCCAAAAACGGAGTCGACCTTATAGACCTTCGCGGCAAAAGTTACGACGATCCGCTGTGGAAAGACCTTTTGGACGAGATAACTTTGCCCGAACTTACTAAACTTATCGACGAAAGCGGATACTGTACACCGCAAATGCCTTCGATCAACAAGCCGAAGGTCAACGACCTCGACGGGCCTGCGGGGCTCAATAAAGTAGTCGGGCACGGTTCCGTCGATATAGGCGACGGGTATCTTTCCATGACCTGGCCGACGGAATATCTCCTTGCCTGCACCTGGAACGAAGGCCTTGCCCTTAAAATGGGTGAGGGGCTCGGCGAAGACGGGCTGTATAGCGGCGTCGTCGGTTGGTACGGGCCGGGTATGAATATCCACAGAACGCCTTTTTCGGGAAGGAACTTCGAGTATTATTCCGAAGACGGATTTTTGAGCGGCGTTATGGGCAGCGCCGAGATAAAGGGCGCCGCCGAAAAGGGTATGTACGCGTTCGTCAAGCATTTTGCCCTTAACGATCAGGAAACGCACCGCGATATGATGGGGCTTATTACCTGGGCGGACGAGCAGACCATACGCGAACTGTATTTAAAGCCGTTTGAAATGTGCATGACCGATAACGAAGTCACCCTTTATTACAACGAAGCTATAAAAGGCGACGGCGGTAATATCAAGGGCTATACTTTAAAGACGACTAAAGTCCCCGCGATGGCCGCGGTGATGAGTTCATATAACCGTATAGGAACGACCTGGGCGGGCGGCAATTATAACCTTTTAACGGGCGTTCTGCGTGAAGAATGGGGCTTTAACGGTTTCGTTCTCACCGACTACGAAGTGCCTTCATATATGGGCAACGAACAGACCTTGTACGCCGGCGGCGACGCCAAACTTAAAACGGTCGATATGACCAATCTTTTCGGGAGCAGTTTCTCGCTCGAAGGAAAGACCGCCGTATACGGCTACGCACGCGAGGCCGCGCACCATATCTTATATACGGTCGCCAATTCCGCCGCTATGAACGGGTACGTTCACGGCGTCAAGTACGTAAACGGTTTTGCATATTATAAACTCGTCATCATCGGTTGGGACGTTCTCGCTTGCGCGGGCGTGGCTCTATTGGTAATTTTGATGATAAAAAAGATAAAAAAAGCCAAAAAACCCGCGGGGCAAACGGTTGCCGACGGTAATAACGAAAGTTCGGGGCCGGAAACGATAGCCCGATAAAATTCCGTTTGGAGAAAAGTTATGAAAAAATTATCCGCCGTGGCGCTTGCTCTTTCGTTGATAATCCTCGCGGGCTGCGCCGAAGAAGACAAATATTACGACAAGGTGATAGAAGATTTCGGGGTGATAACGGGCGTTGAAAGTTACGTCGTCAACTCTTCGACGAGCTGCTTTAACGACCTTAACGTCAGATATCACGGGCGATACTACGAAGACACCGCGGCAAACGCGGTATGGATATCGTTTACGGACGCGGGTTTCGAGGTCACTTTTAAAGGAACGGTATTGGAAGGCGACTTTCTCGCCACCCGCGCCGACGACGTTAAAAGTAAACCTTACGTCGCCGTTACCGTTGACGGCGATTACGATCCCGATCACGCCGTGCCCGTTCAGTTTTCAACGAACGGCAAGTACGCCAACGGTACGACGATCGCGGGCGGCATTTCGGAACATAAGCACGTCGTACTGTGCCACGGTCTTACCGACGGCGTGCATACCGTGCGCGTATATAAAAGGAGCGAATGTCAGAATTCCCGCCTTGCTTTAAGATCGCTCTCTACCGACGGCGAGATACTTCCCGTTCAGGCAAAAGAGTTCGATTTAAAGCTCGAATTTTTCGGAGATTCGGTCACTTGCGGTTACGCCGTCGAATCGGACGACTTTTTCGAGAGATTTACCACCCGCACGGAAAACGGCATGAAAACTTACGCCAATTACGCGGCTAATCTTTTAAACGCAGACATATCGGTAGTTTCGTCGGGCGGATATCCTTTATATCGCTCGATTTACAGCGAAAACAATAACCCGAGCGACGTTCCGTCCTTATTCTCGATGGCGGAATTCGAATACCAGACCTCTTTCGACCACCCGTGGGATAACTCGAAGTATATCCCCGACGCCGTTATAGTCGCGCTCGGAGCAAACGACGGGAGCGTTTTATCAAAGTATACGGCGGGAAGCAAAGAATATAACGAATTTCTCGATAACTTCCGCGCCGCGTATTACGCTTTTGCCGATAAGATATACGCCTCATACCCCGATACGCTACTCGTTATCTCTGACGAGATATTGAATATAGGCGTGTTTTCAACCATTGCCGACGAAGTGGCGGATACTCTTTCAAAAAGCGGAAAAAAGGTCGTAAGGGCAAAGTATAATGCCGAAGCTCTTTCAAAAGACAGGACTTATCCGGGCGCGGGACACCCCAATGCGGAAATGCAGATGATAGCAGGTTACGAGCTTGCTAAAGTCATCGCCGACTATCTCGGTATAGAGTATTCGGACGGCGGCTTTTTCGATAAATACGCCGCATAAAACGGGGATAGATCAGGAACAAACCGACGTAAGGTCGGTCTATAAAGCGATAAATAAAAAATATTTTTAAGGAGAAAGCTATGAAAAAACGCATCATCTTGCAACTTCTCAGCGTTGTTTTGCTGTTGTGTCTTTCGGCAGGTTGCGCGAACAACAACCCGGCAAACGGCAACTGGCAGAGCAACAACATCAAGCCGACGGAAGTCGCGGTTTCCGAAGGTACGGGCACGACCGTTTCTTTGAACCAGGACGCCGTTGCGGAGTACATCGCCGCCATGCGGAGCGTTGAAGTGACCGGAAACGATTATTGTTTCAACGACGAGGCGGGCGCGGGCGTCAACGTCCGGGACTATTGGGAAAAGGGCGTCAACGTTTCCGCGGGTAACGCCGTCAGACTTAACTGGAAGAAATCTTCCGCCCCGTACACCGTAAAGGTTTCTACGAGCGAAGATATGTCCGACGCCGATACCTATATCGCCAAGGAAAACACCCTTCTTTTATACAACCCGTATATGGCTACCACCTATTATTGGACGGTGACCGACGCGGCGGGTAAGGAAAGATCGGTCAATTCCTTTGCTACTGCCGATACCGTCCGCACGATGTTCACGGGTTACGTCAACAACGTTCGCGACCTCGGCGGCAGAATGACTTCTTCCGGCAAGAGAGTCAAACAGGGTATCATCTACCGCGGCGCGGAAATGAACCTACAGACTTACACCGACGAAAACGGCTCCAAACACTATATCAATCTCCGCAGTCTCGAACTCGGGATAATGAACCTGCAGCTTGGCGTAAGATACGAAATAGATTTCCGTACCGACGCCGAAACGAGAGGTATGAAATTATCCCCGCTCGGCGATACCGTCGAATACGTACACGTTCCCATCTCGGCGTACTCGGGAATGTTCTGCAAGCACTCCAATGGCACCGACAAGCCCGAAATGAGAGCTTATTATCAGCAGATATTGAGGCTTTTGGCTACCGCGGATAAAGACAACGTTATGTATTTCCATTGCTGGGGCGGCGCAGACCGTACGGGAACCATAGGTTTCCTCGTGAACGGACTTCTCGGCGTGAGCTATACTGACTTATTGATAGATTTCGAGCTTACCACCTTCTCCGACAACTTCCGTTCGAGAGAGGACAGCCCCGAAAACTATAACTATTTCAATACGATGGTCACCGATCTTAAGACCAACTACCGTCACAGCGAGGACGAGACTATCTCCGAAGTCATCGAACGCTATATGAAAGAGTGTCTTTATCTTTCCAACGACGATATCACGGCTTTGAAGACCAATCTGATCGAGGCATAAGGGAGGAATAAGTTATGAAAAAAGTATTATTGTCAGTTCTTTCGGCTATGCTCGTTCTTTCGGCGGTGCTATTCGTCGGTTGTGAAAACAACGGCAAAGTACAAAGGGTAGCCCTCGACAGTTTCCCCGAATTCATATCGAGAACGCTCGTGGATATTTCGGGCAACACTTCCAATATTTTCGAAGTTTCCGACGCGCGTGGCAACGGCGATCCGTTCGGCGTCATCTGGAACAAAGACAACGTTTATTACGACGAAGAGACCGAGGCCCTTACGCTTTCGATCACCAAAGAAGACGACGTCTACTACGGCGGCGAATTGAGGACCGCGGGCGACGTCGGCGCGATACAGTACGGCTATTTCGGCTGTCTGATGAAACCGAGCAACGTTAAAGGTACGGCTTCCACGTTCTTTACCTACACGGGCGACTTCGAAGGTAATTCTCACGACGAGATAGACATAGAATTCCTCGGTAAAGACACCACCAAAGTTCAGTTCAACTACTTCCTCAACGACGTAGGCGGCCACGAATACTGGTACGACCTCGGCTTCGACGCCAGCGAAGATTTCCACCATTACGGGTTTTTCTGGAACGAAGAGATGGTCGTCTGGTTCGTCGACTATAAGCCCGTTCATTGGTACGTAGGCGAAACTAGCAGCGTTCCGCAGAGAGTTTACACCAACTTCTGGGTGGGCGAACCCACCAATTCCGGCATAATGGGCTGGATGGGCGAAGTGAACGACGCCGATCTCCCCGCAAAGACCGAATATAAGGAAATAAACGTTGCTTACCTTAACGGCAGAGGCCTTGAACTACCGGAGATCGAATACGTTCCCGCGGAAGAAGACTTCACCGCCACTACTCTTGCCATCAACAAGGGCGCGACGGATATCTATACGGTCACTACCGATCAGCAAACGAACGAAAACCTCGTAACGTATACCGAAGTTCTTCCCAAGAGCTATAAAAACGTTTACGGCGTATTCGAGCAGGCGGTACAGGACGCCGAATACGTTTCCTTCAGGATAAGGAACAACGGTACGGACGATTACGTCAAAGTCCGCGTGGACGTTCAGGCGGAAAAAGTCAACCTCGCGGGCATCAAAGCCATCAACGAAAAGGCGTGGATGGACGGCGAGATCGTCAGGACCGACCTTACTTACGGCGGCTCGTTCTTCGACGTTCAGCCGGGCGAAGAGGTATGGTGCGTCATCAAATTCTACGGTGTTCCGTCTAACCTGCTGTTCATGTTCGACTCCTGCACGAGAGAAGATAAAGAGTCTCTCGCAGGTTCTGTCACCGTTTACGATTTCGGCTACTACGGCGAAAACCATTACGTCGAAGAGTACGTCAATATCAGCGATACTTACGTCAGATTGAAAACGGACGAAACTTTCCGACTGACCGCAACGGGTTCGGGCGAAGTCGTCTGGACGGTGGAAAACCCCAACGTCGTTACCGTAGCCGACGGTCTTATAACCCCCGTAGCTGAAGGCACTACCACCGTTTACGCCGCTTGCGGAGCCGCAAAAGCGAGTTGCACCGTTCTCGTTACGAACACCGAGCCCAAAGCCGAAGAGACTATGGAAATAGTTTCCGACGACGAAGACCTTGCCAAACTCGCGAGCGTAGCCAAAGGCAACGGCACTTACGCAGAAGAAACGGTCAACGCTTACGGAACTTCGGCGTCTGCCGTTTCCTGGACGGGCGCCAACCAGTACGAAAGCCTGTTCTTCAATACGGGCAGATACTCCGTTACTTCCGACGGTTATATCGAATACTTCCTTAAAAATATAGGTCATACCCCCACGGGCAACGGCGAGACCATCAACGGTCTGTTCGTACAGCTTTACGCCTCCGACGCGAGCGTGAAAGTGGGTGAAGAGATCAAGGTCTACAAGTCCTACAACGCCGCTTATTCGACGGACGCCGGCAACGGCTGGTATTATTGGAAACTGCCGCTGTCGCTGTTTGCGGAAGCCGGCACGCAGTTCGATTCGTTCAGATTTAAACTTTATACGTCCATGAACGCGGGCGAATACTTCTTTATCGACGGTATCAAAGTCGTTGCGGAAAAACTCGGCGACGACGAGCCGATAACCCCTCCCGTTTCGGAATACCCCGCTTTAAGCGAGTTCACGGCTACCACGCTCACGTTGGATCACGGCGCTACCGATCTTTATACCGTAGTCACCAACGAGGCGCAGACGGAAAACGTCGTTACCTATTCGGCAATAGGTTCCAAGACGTATAAGAACGTTTACGGTTTCGTTACCGACGAGGTAAAAGCGGCTCAATACGTTTACTTCAAATTGAGAAACAACGGCACCGACGACTATATCAAGGCGCGCGTGGACGTTATATCCCAGACGGTAAACGCCGCGGGCATCAAGGCTATCAACTTGAAAGCCTGGATGAACGGCGACGAAGTCTATACCGACCTTACTTACGGCGGCTCCTTCTTCGACGTTCCCGCCGGCAACGAAGTCGAATGTATCATCAAGTTCGACGGTATCCCCGACAACCTGCTGTTTATGTTCGATTCCTGCACGAGAACGGATAAAGAGACTTTCGCGGGCTCGATAACCGTTTCCGCACCCGCTTACGCAGGCACAAATCCCAACGGCGAAACGCCGGAAGAACCGCCGGTCGTCGAGACCGAGTATCCCGCGTACAACACGTTTACTGCTACCGCGATGTCGTTAAACGGCGGCAATACCGAGATCTACACGGTGACCGTCAACGAGGCGCAGACCGAAAACACTATCGTCTATACCGAGGTCGGAGCCAACACTTACAAGAATATCAACGGCGCTTTTGCCGAAGCTGTACAGGGCACGGAGTTTATCTATTTCAAGCTTAAAAACAACGGCTCGGACGACTATATCAAGGTCCGCGCGGACGTTATGTCCGGAACGCTCAACGCCGCGGGCATCTACGCTATCAACGTTAAGGCTTGGATGAACGGCAACGAAGTTTACACCGATCTTACTTACGGCGGCTCGTTCTTCGACGTTCCCGCCGGCGAAGAGGTCGATTGCGTTATCAGGATAGACGGCGTTCCTTCCTCTCTCTTATTGATGATCGACTCTTGCTCGAGGACCGATAAGGAAACTTACGAAGGTTCTTTGACTATCTCTTCGTTCGGTTATATCGGCGAGGCGGGCGAGATAGAAGAACCCGACCTTAAAGCCGAAGAGACTATGACGATAGTCGCCGACGAATACGATATCGCCGAGGCGCACAACGTTCCCATAAGTAACGGCGTCTACGCCGCGGAGACCGTAAACACTTACGGCGCGTCGCAAACGGCCGTTTCCTGGACGGGCGCAAATCAGTACGAAAACATTTATTTCACTGCGGGCGCTTTCACCGTCACCGCCGACGGCTATATCGAATTTTTCGTTAAAAACGTAGGCCATACCACCTCCACGGGCGGAGAAACTATTAACGGCTATTTCGTTCAGCTGTTCGCCGCGGACAATACGACCAAGGTCGGAAGCGAGGCCAAAGCGTACAAAACTTACAACGCCGAATATTCGACGTACGCCGGCAACGGTTGGTATTATTGGAAATTCCCGCTGACGATCTTTGCCGAAGAAGGTTCGTCCTTTACCACCGTCAGATTCAAACTTTACGCGCCGATGGACGAAAACGAATATTGCTACTTCGACGGTATGAAAGTGGTCGGTGGCGAGGCGAGCGGAGAACCCGAACAGCCGCAGGATCCCGATGAGCCTTCTACCGTCGATCACAGCGCCGAAACGCTTACTATCTGCGCCGACGCCGACGATATGTTCGACAACGCCGCTCTCGTTAATTGGATGAACGGCGCTCACGCCGCGGAGACCGTTAATACTTACGGCACGTCTAAGTTGGCTTTGAAGTGGAGCAACTGCGTTCTCGGCGAAAATATGTTCCTGTACGTCAAGGAAGATCATTCGAGCCTTACTGTTTCCGAAAACGGTTACGTCGAATTTTTCATTAAAGACGTAGGTCACACGTCGAGCTCGGAAAATCTGGCGAGCGGCGTTTATATAAGGCTTTACAACGGCAGTAAAGACGTCAAGGTCGACGGCTCGCAGGACGTTAAGGCTTACAAGTCGTACAACGCCGAAAATCGCACCGACGCGGGCAACGGCTGGTCACGTTACGTATTGCCGCTGACGCTCTTCGGAACGAACGGAGCTTCCTTCAACCTTATCCGTATATATACCAACGTCGCTTTCGACAGCGATGAGGTAATGTATCTCGAAGGCTTACGTATCGTCGTCCCCGAAGGCGGCAACGAACCCGAACAGCCGCAGGAACCCGAACAGCCTTCTACCGTCGATCACAGTGCCGAAACGCTTGCTATCTGCGCCGACTCTTACGATCTGTTCAACGAAAGCACCGTCGTTTGGATAAACGGCACTCGCGCTTACGACACGACCGACTATTACGGCGACGGCTCCTCTTCTTCAAAAGCCCTTAAATGGACTGCCTGCGGCTCAAACGAGAACATGATGTTATACGACAACGCCGACAAGTCCGCCGTAAACGTTTCGTCCACGATATATATCGAGTTCTATATTAAGAACGTCGGCCACACTTCCACCGCGGACGCTACAGGCGTTATCATAAGACTTTATAACGGCAACAACACGACGAAAGTCGACGGCACGCAGGACGTTAAGGCTTATAAGTCGTATAATGCCGCAAATCGCACCGACGCGGGCAACGGCTGGTATTATTATAAACTTCCGCTTTCGGCGGCAGGTACCGACGGCGCGGCGTTCGACAGAGTCCGTCTTTCGGTAAACGCCGCGTTCGACGAGGGCGAGATACTCTATATCGACGGTCTGCGCGTAATTGCGCCCGAAGGCGGTAACGAACCCGAACAGCCGCAGGAACCCGAACAGCCTTCTACCGTCGATCACAGTGCCGAAACGCTTGCTATCTGCGCCGACGCCTACGATATGTTCAACGAAAGCAACGTCGCTTGGATA
>JAFZXN010000031.1 GCA_017616695.1 Clostridia bacterium
TCCCGCTACCTGTACGGAAGGCGGCAAGTCCGAATACGTAGCCATATACGGTGGTAATCGTTATTCCAAAGTATTCGACACCCCCGCTCTCGATCACGACTATCAGTACGCCGGTTTCGAATGGGCTGACGACAATCTGACGGCAAAAGCCGTTTACAACTGCTCGCGTTGCACCTCGCAGCAAAAGTATGATGCGGGCATAAGTTTCCAAAACAGGACCGAACCCACTTGCACGGAAGACGGCGTAACCGACGTTATCGCTGTATATAACGACGGCGAAAACCATTTTGATATGAAAGAAGGCGTAGTTCTTACGAAACTCGGTCATAATATGGCTCATATCGAATATCTTGCTCCTACTTGTACGACTGACGGTAACCTTGAATATTATTATTGCGACCGTTGCGATAAGTATTTTGCCGACGAAAACGGCACTACCGAGACCACTCTTGCGGCAAAGACTATCGCTGCCACCGGTCATGCTTGGCAGGAAGAATGGACTTGGGAAGAAGACGCTTCTGCGGCTACTCTTACGCTCACCTGCGAAAACGATCCCGAACACGTTGCGGCAGATCTCGAAGCTACGATAGGCGAACCCGACAGAACGGAAGCCAATTGCTATAACGCCGGCGAATATATCTATACCGCTACCGTCGAATACGACGGCAAGACTTTCACCGCTAAAAAGCGTATCGTACATACCGCAGCTCTCGGTCACGATTATGAATTTAAAGGCTTTATCTGGTCGGAAGACGTAGAAGACAACATTCCTTACGCGGTATATATTTGTAAACGCAACGGTCCGGATCACGACAATTCCGTACCCGAACATGAAGGCGTTCTCTACGTTCCGATGAACGTTAACGACACCGAAAACGTAACGCCCGCCACTTGTACGACTGACGGCAGCATCAAGTATACTACGAGATACACTCACGATGACGTAGAAATAGTATCCGAAAAGATATTCACTATCCCCAAGACCGGTCATACGATGGAAGGACCCGTTGCAGCCGTTGCGGCAACCTGCACGACCGCCGGTAATCCTCAGTATTGGCACTGCACGGTGTGCGACAAGTACTTTGCGGACGAAAACGGCGATATAGAACTTGAAAGCGTGGTTATCCCTGCGATTGGGCAGCACGAGCACGAGTACACCGAATTCGTCGGATTCGAATGGGCGGACGACAATCTGACGGCAAAAGCGGTGTATAAATGTACGGGTTGCGAGGCACGGCAAAAGTTTAGCGCAAGCATCAGTCTATACAACACGACCGAGCCAACTTGTACGCAAAACGGCGTTACGGACGTTATCGCTTTATATAACGACGGGCAAAACCGTTTTGAAATGAAAAACGGCGTAGTTCTCCCCGCGTTCGGGCACGATTATCAATTCTGTGAATTTAAATGGTCTGTCGACGGCAAAACCGCAATAGCGGTCTATATATGTGCCAATTGTGGCGACGAAGTTGAATACGACGCGGATATGGCAGAAGAGATCGCTCTTGCAGCCACCTGCGAAGCAAAAGGTAAACACAAATATACTGCCACTTACGGCACGAATACCGATTATAGGACCGTCGAAGATATCAACGCGCTCGGGCACGATTGGAAATTCGTTAGATTTATCTGGGCGTGGGATTATACGTCCGCCACGGTCAAACTTAATTGCGAACGTTGCGATACGGACGGCGAATGCGAAGCAAACGTTACCTTGTTTAACACTACCTTCGCCACCTGCACCGCGGACGGCTATACCGACGTTTCTGCCGTATACGACGACGGCGAAACTCATTTTGATATCAAATACGGCGTAGTTCTTCCCGCGCTCGGGCACGATATGACTTACGTTGCCGCAAACGAACCTTCATGTGAGGAAAACGGTAATTATGCATATTGGTACTGCGACCGTTGCGAGAAGTATTTTGCGGACGAAAACGGGGCAACCGAGACCACTCTTGCGGCAAAGACTATCGCGGCTATCGGTCACGCTTGGCAATTCGCAGAGTTTACTTGGGCGGAGGATAATTTATCCGCGCAGGCGCACCTTTATTGCGACAACTGCGGGCAGGACGACTATCAGGACGCTGTCGTTATCGTAACTTACGGCACGGCGGATACGCCCGAAGCAACCTGCACGACCGCAGGGCTTAAAAAGGTGTCCGTGTTCTACGTTATGCCCGACCAGACGGTAAAACAGGCGAATAAAGACGTGGTCGTTCCCACACTCGGGCATATCGACGAAAACGGCGATTTCGTCTGCGACCGCTGCGGACATAAATGTTATACGCGCGTGGACGAGAACGGAAACGAAAGCGAGACGGGCGGATATATCCTGTTCGGCGAATATCCGCAGACGGTAAAGGCAAATAACGTTACTATAACCGATACTACCGACAGCCGCGGCTACTACCTCGGCAGCGACGGCGCGTATTACGCAAAGCTTGCCGCAAATCCTTATAGCAGCGGTTACACGTTTACGACGGGCGCAACGATAAATAGCGGAACGGTATATTATTTCAAAGTGGAGCCGATAAAGTGGCGCATATTGGAAATATCGGGCGGCAAAGCCACTATCCTTTGCGAAATGTTAATAGACGTGCATAGGTTTGACGACGATTCGAATAATTATAAAAACAGCGAGATAAGGGCTTGGCTGAACGATAATTTCTATAACACGGCGTTCAGCAGTATGCAAAAACAGCTTATAAACACGGTGACTGTAGATAACAGCGCAAGAAGCACCAACCCCGACGGCAGCGCGACGGAGTTTAATAACGGCGTAAATCAATATGCCTGTGAAAATACGGAAGATAAGGTGTGGCTGTTATCTGTGCAGGAAGCTACGAGGGATTGGCAATATTGCTCTTTCGGCTCGTATTCGACTTGGGACACGTTAAGGCGAAAGAAACCTACCGATTACGCAAAGGCGAACTATGCTTATACGTATACGTCTTCAAATTACTATGGTTGCGGCGTCTGGTGGCTGCGTTCTCCGAGTTGCAATTATTCCTATATCGCTTGGGGCGTCATTAGGTACGGCTATACCTTTGACAACTACGGCGTCAGTAGTGCCAACTACGGCGTTTCCCCCGCTTTGCAAATAACGCTCTAAAACAATTCGCAATTCGCAATGCGCAATTCGCAAATATGGTCGCGGATTTTTCGGTTGGGCTGCAAGCCTTCGCCCTGAAAAATCCCGAACGAAATAATAATTCGCAATTCGCAAATTCGGTCGCGGATTTTTCGGGCGCGCTGCAAGCCTTCGCGCTGAAAAATCCCGAAAAAAATAATATAAAAATCTAAAATTACTTTTGTAATCAATATATTACTAAACTTACAACAAAATCATTATATAATTAATTTTTTATCCGCAATTTATATATATGCCGAAAGTTTTTAGCCCGAAGGCTTGAGGGCGTTAAAAAAACTTACGACCGAGCCTGCGAATTGAAAATTATCAATTGCGAATTATCGATAGACCTACGGTCTGCGGCAAGCGGCCGGCGAAATAATTCAAATTCAAAAAAATCTCAAGAGGTGAAGATATGAAAGTATTCAAAAACGCAAGAATTTACGTTGAAGGTCACGGCGTGGTAAAAACCGATATGGCGTTCGACGAGAAGATAACGGCTCTCGGCGGCGGACTTTGCGGCGAAGAAATAAGCCTTCCCGAAAACGCCGTGGTCGTCCCGGGGTTTATCGACGAACATATCCACGGCGCGATGGGCTCGGACGGAATGGACGGCACTATAAAGGATATTTCGACTATTTCCGAAACGCTCGTCAAAGAGGGCACCGTGGCGTTTTTAGTGACGACGATGACGCAAAGCGTCGACAATATCAGCAAGGCTTTAAATGCCGTTAACGAATATATAGGCGGACGTTTGAGTGGCGGAGCCGAGGTTTTGGGCGTTCATCTCGAAGGCCCGTTCATATCGGTAAAGCACGTCGGCGCGCAGCCTATAGAGTACGTTCAGTCGCCCTCGAAAAAGGCTTTCGACGTGTACAACGAGGCCTCCGGCGGCAACGTTAAAATAGTTACGCTCGCGCCCGAAGTCGAAGGAGCGGACGAACTTATCCCGTACCTTAAAAAGAAGGGGATAGTCGCTTCTATCGGGCATACGGACGCAACTTTCGAGCAGGTGGAAAAAGCCAAAGAGCTCGGCGCGACCAATATAACCCACACGTTCAACGCGCAGACTCCTCTTCACCATAGGAAGGCGGGCGTAGTCGGCGCGGCAATGCTCGACGACGATCTCGTCTGCGAAGTTATCTGCGACACCATTCACGTCAGCGTTCCCGCGATGAAGTTGCTCGTTAAAAGCAAACCGAGCGATAAAGTCGTGCTTATAACCGACAGTATGCGCGCGAAACGGCTGCCCGACGGCATATCGGAACTGGGCGGGCAGACGGTCATCGTCAAAAACGGCGAGGCAAGGCTGGAAAACGGCGCTCTCGCGGGCAGCGTTTTAAAGATGAACGACGCCGTTAAAAATATGGTCGAAAAGGTCGGCGTGGACTTTTGCACCGCGGTCGATTTCGCTTCGGCTAACCCCGCTAAAAGTCTTGGCCTTTACGCCGAACGCGGCAGTATTGCCATCGGCAAGCGCGCGGACTTTACCGTTTTAGACGACAAGTTCAACGTTATCGCCACTTACGTCGGCGGTGTAAAAAAGTATTGAAATTATAAAAGAGGGTAGAAAAAATGAAGTACGTTCCCGTTTTCGACAAAAAGTTCACACCGATATCCGAAGTTTTAAAGGAATATCGCAAAAGCGTCAAGAGCGCCCCGCACACGGAGCTTAAGATATGCGTTGAGAGAAACAAAGGTTTCAATTACGTTTTCTCGCTCGACATTTTTAAGGACGAAGCCAAGCTCGACGTGAGTTATCGCGTCGTCGAACGCATGATAAAAGCCGTTTTATGGGTGGCGGGCGGATATAAAATTTATATCTGCGGCAGCGACGCCGTTTACGAGCGCGTCAAAGCCGACTATTCCGAACGCGGCGCAAGAGCTTTCGACGTTGACTTTATGTCCACCGTCTACGAAAGGCCTTTCGAGGTCGTTAAGGTCAGCGAAAAGGACTTCCCGAAGGAAAACAAGTGCTCGCTCAAAATAGGCGGGCATCTTAAAGGCTGCCGTATAGGCTTCGACGCGGGCGGTAGCGACCGTAAAGTTTCCGCGGTCGTCGACGGCGAGGTCGTCTACAGCGAAGAGGTCGTGTGGAGCCCGAAACTTGCCACCGATTGGCATTATCAGTACGACGGTATAAAGGAAGCGTTTTTAACAGCCGCCTCCAAAATGCCGAGAGTGGACGCGGTGGGCGTTTCGACCGCGGGCGTTATCATCGACAACAGACCGATGGTGTCGTCTATCTTTTTGAAGATCCCCAAAGAGGATAAGGAAAAATACGTTTACCCGATGTATCTCAATATCGCAAAGGAACTCGGCTACAAGATAGACGTCGAGAACGACGGCGACGTTACCGCTTTGGCGGGCGCTATGTCCTTAAAAGAGACCGCCGTTTTGGGCCTGGCGATGGGTACGAGCGAGGCCGTCGGGTATATCAACCGCGACGGGAACCTCAACGGCTGGATAAGCGAACTTGCGTTTGCGCCCGTCGATATGGACCTTGACGCCATGCGCGACGAGTGGTCGGGCGATATCGGCTGCGGCGTCAAATACTTCTCGCAGGACGGCGTTATCAAGCTCAGCGAGGCGGCGGGTATAAAGTTCGACGAAAGTTTATCGCCCGCGGAAAAACTCAAAGTCGTGCAGAAAATGCTCGCGGACGGCGACGAAACGGCAAAGACCATATTCACGGATATCGGCACTTATCTCGGCTATACCCTCGCGTTTTATTCGGAGTTTTACGATATCAACGTTCTATTACTTCTCGGCAGGGTGACGAGCGGCGACGCCGGCAAGCTCATCGCCGACAGAGCAAAGCAAGTTCTTATTGACGAATACCCCGAATTAGCCGGTATCAAGATACTGTTCCCCGACGAAAAAATGAAACGCGTCGGCCAGTCCATCGCCGCCGCCTCTTTAACGGAGATATAATTAACACTTTTTCTTGCGTTTGCAAGAAAAAGTCGTTAGGACTGTTGGTCGTGAGGCGCTATACGGCGAAAATGAATTCCGCCTACGCCTCTCGGCTTGATTATATAGGATATAAACGATGTTGCCGCGTTCGCGGCAAACGATGTTGTCGGGCGTTTGCCGACCAAACGCTGTTTCCGACAAACGATGTTACCGCATTCGCGGTAAACGA
>JAFZXN010000032.1 GCA_017616695.1 Clostridia bacterium
CGCCCGAAGTTCGGGCGCCCGCCGTCTGATATATTGATATAATGTGCCCGCAATATAATATATCGCAAGCGATATCGCGGCAAAAAAACGTTCGCCGCACGTGTTGTTCGTTAAAAAAGCCTCGCTATAACTTCATTATCGAGCTTTTTCGACAATGATCGCGTTTATATCACTCAGTCGATATCTGCCGTGGCGACGACGTTTGCGTCCTCGTAAACGGCGGGGATCAACACGTCGCCTATTCTTACCGGCGCGGACACCGTAACGGAATTTATCTTTTCCATTACGGAAAAAATTTCCGTTTTTGCAACGGGCTTATCCGTCTTTACGGGGAGCAGTCTGCCGTCGGACACTTTTACGGTGGAAGTGACTACGCGTTTTGGGCAAACGACCTCGTTTTCCGCATACAATTTGCCGCGCGGACAGCCGTTGCCAGCCACGGAGACTACCTTTTTATCGTCGAGAACGACTTCTATCGCGCAACCTACGGGACATTCTATGCAAGTGAGTTTTACCGTTTCCATAAGATCATTCGCCCTCCGTTTCGAGCATTACTTCGATATCGCCGTCTACGTCGGCAAGCTTTTGAGCCGTCAAAAGCATAGTCTCCATTTCGCCGGGAACGGCTATCTTTTTCTTTCTTGAAGCCACGATATTGCCGCTTGAACGGGCGGTTACGGTGCAGTTTCTGAAAGTCCCCGTAACTCTGAAAAACAGCTTGACGTTTTCGTTTCCGCTTAAACGTATCTTCTGCGGCAAAACGTAGCTTACGTTACGCCCCGCGGTGACGTTTATAACTTTTCCGTCCGCCGCCGCCTCGCCTTTAAGGTATTTTGCGGCGCTTGCCCCCGCAAGTTCGGCCTCTTCCGAAACGAAATCCACGAGGTCGTGGACCTGCAAAACGTTTCCGCAAGCAAAGATACCGTCGGCGTCCGTTTCGCGGTCTTGAGTTACCACCGCGCCGCGCGTCTTGGGCGAAAGCGTTATTCCCGCGTTCTTGGTAAGCTCGTTTTCGGGTATGAGCCCGACCGAGAAAAGCACCGTGTCGCAATCGAAATGCATTTCCGTTCCCGCTATGGGGCGTTTATTCCCGTCGACTTTTGAAACGACCACGCCCGTAACGCGCTTGTCGCCCTCTATTTTTGTTATGGTATGGTTGAGATAAAGCGGTATGCCGAAATCGTCGAGGCACTGAACGATATTCCTTTTCAAGCCGCTCGAAAAGGGCATTATCTCGCACACGGCAAGCACTTTTGCGCCCTCGAGCGTCATTCTTCTGGCCATTATCAGCCCGATGTCGCCCGAGCCCAATATGACTACGCGCTTACCCGGCATATAGCCTTTGATATTGACGTATTTTTGCGCCGTTCCCGCCGAATATATGCCTGCGGGCCTTGTTCCCGCAACGTTCAACGCGCCGCGGCTTCTTTCTCTGCAACCCATGGCGAGTATGACGGCTTTTGCTTTTACGCCGAAAACGCCTTCGGTCTTGTTGACCGCAGTGAGCACCTTATCGCGCGAAAGAGAGAGAACGGTGGTTTCGGTCATAACTTCGATCGGCCGCTCCTTTACGAGCGAAATAAACCTTGCCGCGTATTCGGGGCCGGACAGACTTTCTTTAAAGCGGGTAAGCCCGAATCCGTTGTGTATGCACTGATTGAGAATGCCGCCGAGCCGTTCGTCACGCTCGAAGATAACTATATTTTCAGCGCCCGCGTCGTAAGCCGCGACCGCCGCGGCAAGCCCCGCGGGACCGCCGCCGATAATTGCAAGATCGTAAGTTTTCATTTGGTTTTCCCCACAAGTATTTCCGTTCCCGCGCCCGCTTTCGTGACTGTATCGAGCGGCACGTTGAGTTCTTTTGCGATAAGTTCGGCAACGTACGGTTGGCAGAACCCGCCCTGGCATCTTCCCATACCCGCGCGTGTGCGGCGCTTAACGCCGTCGATATCCGTCGCTTTCGGGTTTTCTCTTAAAGCGCGCAATATCTCGCCTTCGGTTATCTGCTCGCAGCGGCAGACTATCCTGCCGTAAGACGGATCGTTTTTAATTATCTCGTTCTTTTCCTCGTCCGAAAGATTTTTGAAAAAGCAGTCGGGTTTACGCACGGGGCAGAAATTATCGTTACCCTTTAACGGCAAAAGTGCCGCTATAAGTTCGTTAACGACGTATTCTCCTATCGCGGGCGCCGAAGTTAACCCCGGCGATTCGATCCCTACGCAATTGATAAAACCTTTTTTCGCTTTGCTTTCTTCGATGATGAAATCGTGCCTGTCGCTATATGCGCGCACGCCCGCAAACGACGTTATAGTGTTGTAAAACGGAACGTTCTCGCACATTTCGCCCGCCTTTGACGAAACGGACGAAAGCCCTTCCGAAGTCGTATAAGTTTCTCCGTCCTCCACTTCTTCGACGGTCGGGCCGAGTAGGATATTTCCGTCCACCGTCTGCGTTATAAGTATCCCTTTACCCTTTTTCGTGGGGGTAAAAAAGAGCGTATGCGAAACGAGATCGCCGCTTTCGCGGTCGAGGAGGATATATTCGCCCTTTCTCCCGCCAAGCGTAAACGAATTGTCGCCCACGAGATTTGCGACCTTTTCGCCGTTAAGACCTGAGCAGTTGACGACAATTTTCGCCGTGAGCTTGCGCCCGTCCTTTGCCGTAAGCTCAAACGAGCCGTATTCGCCCTTTATAGACGCGGTTTCGAAGCCGAGATAAAGATCTGCGCCGTTATCCATTGCGTTGCCTATGGCGGCGATAGTCAGCTCGTACGGGCAGATAATGCCGCCGGTCGTCGCAAACAACGCGCCCATAGCCCGTTTCGAGATATTGGGTTCGAGCTTTATAAGTTCGTCTTTCGATATGATCTTCAAGCCTTCCACGCCGTTTTTCTCGCCGCGCGCTTTAAGCTCGACTATAGTAGCGAGTTCTTCCTCGGAAAACGCCACGACGAGCGAACCGTTATTACGGAATTTTACGCCGAGTTCTTTGGCTACTTTCGGCATCATTTTGTTGCCGAGAACGTTGAATTTCGCCTTTAAAGAGCCTGTTTTCGCGTCGTAACCCGCGTGAACTATCCCGCTGTTGGCTTTGCTTTGCCCCATGCAAACGTCGTTTTCACGCTCCAACATGCACGCGTAAAGCCCGTTTTTAACGCACTCTCTCAATACGAAAGCACCGGTAACACCGCCGCCTATAACGACAACGTCATACATAAAAGTATCTCCTGAAGTTTTTTACAAGTATTTAACGACGTCGTTGAGACTGTCGGTAATAAGTTCGGGCTTGTCCTCGTCTAAAAGAGCCGAAACGTCTTTTAAAGTGCTTTCGCCGCTTAAAACAAGCAGCGTGTGAAAGCCGCAGTCAATGCCGAATTTGATATCAGTATAGAGCCTGTCGCCTACCATAATAAATTGTTCGGGCAGGGCGTTATACTTTAACGAAAGATTCACGCCCATCGTGGTATAAGGTTTCCCTATGATAAGCGAAGGTTTTAAGCCCGTAGAGGCGTAAATAAGCTGTATGAAAGCGCCTGCGTCCGGCACGAAAAACTTCTCCGCAGGGCAGTTTACGTCGGGATGAGTGGCGATATACGTCGCGCCGCGCTTCAAATTACCGACGAAACGGCACAGTTTATCGTACGTCAGCTCCGTATCGTACGCAAGAACGCATATATCCGCGTTTTCGTCGGAAAGAGTAACTCCGCGGGCAATAAACTCCCTTTTCAAAGCCTCCGTACCCAAAAGACAAACGCTTTTTCCGGGATAGTTCGCCGTAAGGTGATCGGCGGCAGCCATTCCCGAAGTATAGATATCGTCGCCTTCTCGCAGTAGGTCGAGACGCGACAGTTTTTCCACGTATTTATCTCTGCTTTTGGAGGAATTATTGGTAAGATATATTATCTTTTTACCGTTATTCCGCAATACGTCGAGCGTTTCGTTCATTTTGCCGATAAGCTCGTCGCCGAGATACACGGTGCCGTCCATATCGAGCAAAAAGTATTTTGCCGAGCGCACTACGCTTTCAAACTTTTCCATATACTCTCCGAATCATTCACATAACTTTTATATTATAAACCATATTTTTACTTTTGACAAGTATATTATACGATTTTAAACCAACGATTTTTTTATAACGAATTACGCGCCGCCGACGAAAATACGTCGGCGGCGCGTCAAAAGCATTAATAAATAAATAAAAAACGTGCGATAATCGACTTATAGGAAGACTTTTAAGTTATTCAAGCTCCTTTTCCTCCCGAATGAAACGGGCTTTCCAGCGGCCGTTTTTCCAGCGCAGATTATATAATACTCCGCGGAATATTTCGTCCGCCGCGCACGCTGCCCACAGCCCGTAAATGCCGAAGCCCAAGGCCACGCTGAGTAAATAGCCTATGCCTACGCTTATAAGCCAGCACGACAAAACGGAAACGACGGTCGTGTAAACGGTGTCGCCCGTGGCGTTAAGCCCGAACTGGCCGAGATGGTTCATTCCGCGCCCCATTTCGACGAAAACGTCTAT
Organism: Clostridia bacterium; assembly: GCA_017616695.1. Taxonomy (GTDB): domain Bacteria; phylum Bacillota; class Clostridia; order Christensenellales; family Borkfalkiaceae; genus UBA4636. The sequence continues at coordinate 4,522 of JAFZXN010000032.1, forward strand.
CCACATTACGACCACGCCTATCGCGATAACGTTGATATCGTCGGTAAAGATCCGAAGTAGCAGCGGTGCGAACGCCGCCGCGAGCGACGAAAAGAGCAGGTTGCTCGCGAGCGTTATCTTAAGGTTTTGCTTGTACATTTCGTTGACGAACTCAAATTCGCCCATTCCGCAGCCGCGCCCGACCATTATGGAATTTGCCTGACCGACGGAATAGCCGAGCTGATTGGTAAAGCACACGAGTTGCAGAACGAACAGCCTTGCCATATACATCTCGCCCGACAGATAAACGCAAATTGAAGCGGTTATCACGGTGGACAGCGTGTACATTATCATCGAAATGTTTGCGGGGAATCCGAGCCGCAATATCTTTTTTAACCAATCGGCTTTAAAAGCAAGTTTAAAGGACATTCTGCGCTTGAAAAAGAGAAACAGAACGAACGCAAAACTCACGAAATACGCCACCGCGCTTACGGAAACGAGGACGGGTACGACTTCGTTTTCGGACGTATTGCGGACGTATAGCCCTACGTACGTCAGAATAAGCGTAACTGCGCTCGAAGATATGCTCGAAACCAGCCCCGCCTTTGTGTAGCCGTAACACCGCAAAGCCGCAACGAGTACGCTCGTAACTGAAAACACGGTCATAATGACGCATTGACAGCGAAAATAAGTTACGGCGTAACCTAAACGCGAAATATTTTCTTCAGTCGACATGCCCTGCAAAGACAGCAGCTCTTTTGCAAAAACGAAACCAAGCCCGAAGATCATCAGACGGAACAGGTAAAACCCTATAAACGCGGTGCCGATTATCTTTTTGCAGTCTTCCTCGCGATTCTTGCCGAGGTAAATGCTCAAAAGGATATTCATACCCGTTATGACCATACCGCTTACGGTGGCGAGAAATGACAAAGTTGACGTCGCAATGCCCGTAGGAGTCACGAAAAAACCGTCGAGGAACCTCGATGATAAGGACGTTTGTATCAGCCCTATCAGGTGCACTCCGACGTTCTCGAAAAATATCGGCATCGCAAGCGAAAAAACGGACAACCTTTTGTCGCCTTCGCCGATACTCAATAGCGATTTGTCAAATAACTTTTGTCTTACTCTCATACCCTGTCGTAACGAAAAATCGTCGACCGCTTTACAATTATATACAACTTTACCGTCCTGTCAAGCTAAAACGCGGCAAAATGGAAATTTTGGGGAAATTATTTGAAAAATTTTTTTCGCTTGCCGCTGAACATAGGTCAGCGGCAAGCAGGGATCGGGATTTAGGGGATAGGATACAGTAAAAAGTGAAAAATGAATAGTTGCGAGCAGTCGTAAAAATATATATGATACATAAGGTCGGGAACGCTTACGCGTTCCGAAAGTAATTATATGATTTTGTTCGGCGGCAAAGCCGCCCGTCCGAGCCTGATAATTGCGCTAAATTGCGTAGCAATTCCGGTCGACTACGTATCAAAGCGAACGCTTTGATATGCAAATTTTGAGGACTATCAAAATTTGCGGTCGACTATTGATAATTGCAAATTGTTTTACAAAAGCAAATCGCCCTTGCGGGGCAAACGCTCCGCAAGGGCGACGGTTTAAAGGATATTATCCGTTACGTTTAAAGCTCAGTCCTGACCGGGGGTATAACCGTAGATGACCTGCGCTTTGACGTTGGTGGTATTCTTCAACACCGCAAGGGCAGTGGGAAGATCGTTGGCGCTTGCGTAAGTGACGTAGATCTTCTGGCTTGCCGTCCAGTTGGTGAACGGGTTGACGACCGTAGTCGTACCGCCGCCGCCCGGTCCGATTATCTTAAATCTCGGAATAAGACCGCCGGAAGAATCCTGGTTACCCTTGACTATGTTGTTGAACGTAGAAGGCATATAGAGTTCTGCGATAGCCGTACAGCCCTTGAAGCAATCCGCGCAGAGGGTGGTAAGACCTTCGTGGAGCGTTACGCTCGTCAAAGCGGTACAACCGTCGAATGTGTTGGCGTCTATCGTGGTGATGCCGGCAGGTATCTCGATAGCCGTGATAGCCTTGGCGTTCTGGAAGGCGTAAGCGCCCAAAGAAGCGAGGTTTTCGGGAAGCGTTACGTTTCCAAGGACGGTACAGCCCTTGAACGCGTACTTGCCGATAACGGTCACGCCTTCGGGGATATTGACGGAAGTCAACAGCGAGCAACCTTCGAACGCACTTTCGCCGATGTTGGTAATGGTCGACGGGAGAACGACTTCCTCTAAAGCGGTACAGCTCTTGAAAGTGTTCTTCGGAACTGCGAGCAGACCCTCCGGGAGCGTTACCTTGGTTATGAGCGTACAACTCATGAAGACGCCTTCGCCGAGAACTGCGCCGGCAGCGATAGTGACTTCGCCGCTCTTTCCGGACGGGAAGAGTACGATGACGTTATCGGAATCGTACAGGATACCTTCGGCATCGGAATAGTAGTAGGGGTTATTTGCACTGACTACGAATTTTTCAAGGCTCGCGCACGAACCGAACGCGCCGCTCGTGATGCTGGAAACGCCCGCGCCTATCCTGACTTCTTTAACGCCGCTCGAAGCAAACGCGGTCGTGCCGATGCTTGCAACGGAATCGGGGATAGTAACGAGTTCGAGAGCCGAACACTTGTTGAACATACTCTGCGGGATAGTGCCGATGCCGCTCGGGAGCGTTACCGTTTCAAGAGCGCTGCAGCCGTAGAATACGTTGTTGCCGAGAGTCGTTACGCCGTTGCCGAGATCTGCCGAAACGAGCGAAGTACAATTCTGGAAAGCGCTCGTGCCGACGGACGTTACGGTGTCGCCCAAAGTTATCGACGTGATGCCGGTATTCTGGAAACAATAGTTCGGGATAGCCGTTACGCCGACGGGGATATTAACGCTCGTTAAAGCCGTACAGTTAAGGAACATATTCGCGCCGAGCGTCTTGACGCCTTCGGGAAGCGTTACCGTTTCGAGTGCGGTACAGCCGCGGAACGTGTAACTGTTGAACGTTTCGAGCGTGGACGGAAGCGTTACGCTCGTCAAAGCGGTACAACCGTCGAACATATACGAGGGAAGTGTAGTCATACCTTCAGGCACGACGACCGATTCCAGATTATACATATACGTAAAGTAAGCGGTACCTGCTTCAAAAGACAGATCGTGAGCGGGTAACTTCAAAGAAGTTACGCCATAGCAATAGTTGAATGCGTTCCAACCGATGTAAGTCACCGTGTCGGGAATGTTGATTTCCTGAAGGTAAATACAACCGCGGAACGCATACTTATCGATATAAGATATCGTGCCGAGATAGGTCACTCTTTCGATCTTACAGGGGTTGGTCACCGCACCGTAAGGAAGCGAAGTGGAGCTGCTCGTTTGCTTTTCACTGTCGAAAAGACCTTCGCTTACGTAAGTTACGCCGGCAGGTAAAGTAATCTCGCTGAAACCGCAGGACTTGAACGCGTACTTGCCTAACGAAGTCACTTTGCTGTTCGCGCCGAAGGAGAACGTAGCCATATTAACATCGCCCTCGAAAGCGTTGTCGCCGATAGTGGTAAGATCGGCGTCGTCGGCGATAATAAACGACGTGATGCCCGTGCAGCCCTTGAACGCGGTAGCGCCGATAGTCTTGACGGACGCGGGTACGGTTACGGAAGTAATGCCCGCCTGAGCGCTGAACGCGCCTTCGCCTATTTCTTCAACGCCCTCGGGAATATCGAGCGCGCCTACGACCTGACCTACGATAAGAAGGATAGCAGTCCTTTGTCCGTTGTAGATAACGCCGTTATTCATATAGAGGTTGGTGTTATCGCCGGATATAGCCATAGAGGTAACGGACGTGCAACCGTCGAGAAGTCCTACGAGCGTAGTGACTTTGGAGGACAGATACATATAAGTAAGATTTGCACAGCCGTTAAAGAGGTTAGTGCCGAGCGTCAGTTTGCTTGCCGTAGTCTCGGGAAAGCTGAACGAGGTAAGACCGCTGTTTGCGAACGCGCTGTTGCCGATGCTTGCAAGAGCCGCGTCGGGAAGCGTTACGGTGGTAAGCTGAGCGCAGCCGTAGAAAGCGTATTGATCTATCTTCGTGACCGAAGCGGGAACGGTGATGGACGTAAGGTTGGTATTACGGAACGTGTACTGACCTATCGTTGTCAAATTTACGCCGTCTTCGAAGATCACCTGTTCGAGAGTGGTGTTGGAGAAAGCGTAGTTGCCGATCGTGAGCGTTATGCCGTCAAGAGGAGTCTTAAAGGTAACGGTCGTGAGCGGAGCCGCAGTTGCCGTAGCGTTGGAGCTTACGCCCGTGGTACGCGAATCGGAGAAGGCGTTAGCGCCTACATCTTTGGTCCTTGCGGGGAAGGTAACTTCGCTTATAGCCGTGCCGCTGAATACGCCGCCCCATTCGGCGCTACCCATCATAGGAGCGGTAGAACCTTGAATGGTGAGAGCGGAAGTACCGCCTTCGGCAAACGTGAGAGTCGCAAGGGCGGAGCAGCCGAAGAACGCGCCTTTACTTATGGTGGTTACCGTGCTCGGGATATTGACAGCCGTCAAAGCCGTACAATTCTTGAACGCGAACGCGCCGATAGTCGTAAGACCTTCGGGGAGCGTTACCGTTTCGAGGGCGGTACAGCCGTAGAAGGCGTTGTCGCCGATAGTGACGGCGGTACCCGTGCCTTCGAACACGAGGCTCGTCAAAGAGGTGTTGCCTTTGAACGCACCCGCGGAAACGTTGGTGACGCTTGCCGGGATAGTCAAAGAGTCGACTTCGTGAGTAGCGAAGAGTATCTTCGTAGCGTTGCCGTTTGAAAGCGAATAGAGAACGTTGCTACTTGCGGTGAACGCCGTGTTGCCTTCGGCAACGGTCATGGTGTTCAAAGCCGTACAACCGGCGAATACCATGAAGGACGACGCCGTGCCCATAGTAGTTACCGTGGACGGGATAGCTACCGCTTCGAGGTGTTCGCAGGCGTTGAACGCATAGTCGCCTATCGAGGTAAGACCTTCGTTCAGGCTCAACGTTGTGATGGCAGCTCCGTCAAACGAATAAGTACCCAAAGATTTGGTCCTTTCGGGAAGTGCGAGAGCGCTTGCACCGAGGCCTTTGAACGCATAGTTGCCGACGGTAAGATCGGCGGTGCCGCCTTCGGCAAAGGTGATGGCGGTGATGCCCGCGGCGCCCGCGAACGCGTAGTTACCTATAGAGGTCACTCTCGCGGGGATATAGAGTTCGCCGTTAAGTTGGCAGGTGTAAGTGGTGGTCGAACCGCCGGGGAGCTTAAAGATTATCAATCCGCCGCCCGAAGACGTGGAAGTCGTCGAGAACGCATATTCGCCTATCGTAAGGGGCTGAGTGCCGTCTTCGATAGTCAGCGTGTGCATAGCGGTAGTGCCTTTGAAAGCGTTCTTGCCGATAGACGCCGTTCTGTCGATAACGTTGAACGAAGTCAAAGCGGTACAGCTTTCGAACGCGCTTTCGCCGATAGACAAAGCGTCCGTGCCGCCGTCAACGAAAGTGACGGAAGAAAGGAGCGTACAACCCTTGAAAGCGTTCTTGCCGATGGAAGTGACGTTCGCGCCGACAGTTACGGCGGAAAGACCGGTCCTTCCTTCAAATACGCTTGCGGGGATCTCCGTAGCGGTAGCAAGAAGAGTATACGGGCCTTGCAACGCGTTGGGGTAGAAGAGTATTCTCGTCTTGTTGTAGTCGTAAACTACGCCGCCGAATCCGTCTTCTTCTTCGGTAGTCGAATAATAATGGGTGTTTTCGGGATCGACCACGACTTTCTTAAGATAGGTCGTACCGAATACGCCGCCGATAGAGGAAACGTCGCCTACGTTCTTGCCGATATGCAGTTCTCTTATGTAAGAAGTGCCGTTATCCGCGATGAACGCGCCGTTCTCGTAGTTGATAGCGCCGTAGCTGTCGACGTTGACGGTGATAAGTCTCGGCGTGTTGCCGAATGCGCCCTTGCCGATGGAAACAACGTTGGCGGGGATATTGATCTCGGTAAGATTTGACTGACCGTAGAACGCGTACTGACCGATAGACAAAGTTCTGTCGTCGGTAACGCCTTCGAATACGATAGAGGTCATCATCGCAGTGGAAGCGTCGGTCATGGCGAACGCGTATTTACCGATGTTGGCAACGTAGCCGGGAACGATAAGCTTAGTTATGTTTCTCGGTCTTAAGAAAGCGTAATCGTCAACTTTCAGAACGCCCGTCGGGATAGTGAACACGCCGCCTTCCGGTTTGAAGTTTTCGGGAGCGATGATTATCTCGGTGCCGTCGCCCGTGCAAAGGAGACCGTCTTTCGAGCTGTAGTTTTCGCAACCCGATTCAACGTTGATAGCCTCGAGCTTGGTGCAGTTTTCGAATACTCTCATTCTCTCTTCGCCGGTAGCGGAGTCGACGTTATTGACGAGCGTCGTCAACCTTGCGGGAAGAGTTATCTCTTCGATCTTCTGGTTGGTCTGGAAAGCGTAATCGCCGATAGTGAGCGGCAATTCTTCCTGACCTGCGGGAGTCGCGTCGAAGATTATCGAACGGAGATTGGTGTTGTTGAATACTATAGCTTCCGTATCGACGAGCCACACGCTCGCGGGGATATGGATCTCATAGAAAGCGGAATAAGAAATTGCCCTGAAAGGAATTATCTCGACGAAATCGGGGATATAAAGGACGCCCGTCTTTCCGAGAGGAACGAAACGGATCTCGATACCGGCGTTTTCGGAAACGGTATTATTATAATAAAGGATACCGTCTTCGGAGAAATAATTGCCCTTATCGGGGTTGTCGGTCGCGTAAACGTTAATGTTCCTGAGATAATAACAATTCTTGAACGAATGCGTGAGCGGGTGGAACTCCATCGTCTTGATGGTATCGGGGATATTTACTTCCGTCAAAACAGCGTCTTCAAAACCTTTTGCCTCGATATAGGTAACGGGCTTACCGTTGATCTGCTCGGGAATGGTGATGGTCCTGACGTTGTTGATGAAGCTGCCCGCTTCAACGGAGTAAGCCGTACCGTTTTCTATCTCGTTGACTTTGAGTATCTCGAGCCAGCCGGCATACAGCTTGGTCGTGGTAAGAAGATCCCAGTTGTTGACGTAGTTACCGTTTTCGTCGGCTATCTTGACGCCTTCGGCTTTGTCTTCGGTGTACCAACCGGTAAACAGCATCAGCCCGTCTTTGGATTCGAGAGCGGGGAGATCGTAATAGCTGCCGTAGGTGATATCGACGACTTCGGTATCGTAACCGTTGCCGTAAACGAGCGTTACGGGGATATCGGCGTAAGTCCATTTGGCGTAGACGGTAAGATCTTCCGCGCCGAACGTAGCCTGTTTATACTTGTTGCCGCCCATACCTGCCGTTTCGGTAGCATACCAGCCGCCGAATACGTGGCCGTCGTAAGTAGGAGCCGCGAGCATAGCAACGTCGCCCTCTGCGAAATATTCGTTTGCGAGAGCTTCGCCGCCGTTAACGACGTAAGTAAGTTCGTAAGCGTAAACGGTGATAGTCTGTTCGTGACCGTCGCCGTAACCTACGGTAATGGTGTTGTCGCCTTTTTTGGCGAGCGCGAGCGGAGCGGAAGTACCGTTTACCGCGTAAGCGTCGCTATCGTTGAGTTTGACGTAATATTCGTCAACGCCGTAAACCGCGTTCCAGGTAATAGCCTTATCGGAATACGCAAGGCCCGTGACGTTTGCGGTCGTTACGGTAACGGCCTCGGAATAGTAAGAAGCGTTCGCGCCGTTGGCTTTTACCGCTATAGCGGTATCGGCGGTAATGGCGGGAAGTTCGTAAGAAGTTCCTGCGACTTCGTATTCGGCATCGCCGACTTTGAGCGTGTAGCCCGTAGCGCCTTCAACGGCGTTCCAGGAAGCTACGTTGCCGCTTACGGCAAGCCCGGAAGGAGAGGCAAGCTCCTGTTTTTCGTAGGTGAGCGAAGCATAACTCGGGTTGTAACGGGCACGGAAAGCTCCGACGGTCACGTTAAGAGTGCCGCTTGCTTCAAGTACGGAAAGGCTGTTGGTCGAAACCAGATAATTGTCGCCGTTTACCGATACGGAGTAATATTCCGCGCCGTCGACGGCGTTCCAGGTTAGATAGCCGTTAGTAACGGTAAGGCCGCTTATAGGAGCCATTTCGTTGTTCAGAACGACTTCGCGCGAATACGAGGGGGCTTTACCTTCGGCGTATGCCGTAACGGTGAAGCTGATACCGCCTTCTTTCATTTCGCAAGCGCTGAAATCGTAATAGGTGTTTGCGCCGAGATCGATAAGACCGTGATTGTGGTCTTCGTTGCCGCATTCTATCGAAAGATAATACTTTTCGGCTCCGGGAACACCGTCGAAATACAACAAGCTGTCGTTTTCGATGTTGAAATGGGTAACGCGTGCCAAAGCTTTATTCCTATAATAAGCCGTGGCGGTAACTCTGCCTATCCTGACGGAAACGACGTAGTTGCCCGCGGCGGCGTCGGCAAAGTTATATTCGTAATAAGGAGCCTGCGTGGAATAAACGTATTCCTCGCCGTCGGGATTAGTTACGGTAACGTAATAAGTCTGGTTGGCGCCTTTTGCCTGCCAGCTGATCTTATCGGACGTTACGGAGACCATATCGCCGTCGCTTGCCCATACGGCAAAGAGCTTGACGTCTTCGAATATCTCGCGGCCGTCGAACTTCGCGGTGAGCATATCTTCGTCGTTATAATCGCTCATCCACCAACCGACGAACGTATCGCCTTCTCTTTCGGGAGCGGGCATATTGTAAATGTACCCTTCGGCAGTCCTGTCGGTCGCATATACTTCGCCGTTAACTATATATTCGACGTTGAAGTCGTTAGCGCGATATTCTGCAAAACGAGCGTATATAGTAGTGTTTCCGGTTATCGGTGATGAGAAATCGTACTCGGCGTTAAAGCCCGCGTCGGCATACCAGCCGACGAAAACGTAGCCCGTTTTTTCGGGCGCTTCGGGCGCCGATACCGCTTTCCCTTCAGTCACGGTCTGCGACGAGACCGCCGTGCCGCCGTCCGTATTGAAGTTGACGACGTAACGAGCGGGCGTGGGAATCACCGACTCTGCTACGCTGTCACTTACAGACGTGTCGTTCGTGGGTTCGGAATCGCAGGCTGCAAAAGCTACGGACGTAAGCGCCATAGTCATCAAAAGCACAGCCACACGAAGCAAACTCTTCTTGACTTTCATATATCTACCTCCTGTTTCGGCGGGCTACTCTTAAAAGAATAAATACCCGCAAATTTTATCCAAAATAAATATTTTTTAATTATAAACCAAAGCGACGTTATTGTAAAGCTTTTTAGTAGTGAAAACGCAAAAAACCGCCTAAAACGGCACAATTTACGCCGATTTTTTGAATTTGTGCGCTCGGTGCTTACAAGTTTACCGTATTTGTTTTTGGTCGGCGGAGACGCTCGGTTTTACCTTTTTAATAAAAGCAAAAAGTCGTCTTTTAATTTACGGTCAAGCCTTTTTTATCGTCAGAACGCCGCCTGATACCGTAAGAACGTAGCCGTCGCCCGAAGAAAGCGTAACGGTATACGAAGAGGTTTCGTCGTCGTATTCGCATTCGGTTACGTAGTAAGATGAACCGTCTTTATAAAGATAATAAACGCGGCCGTCCGCACCTATATCCGCATAGTCCGCGCCGTTTGACGCGTAGACCGTCTGAACGGCAAGTTCGGTAACGGTAAGCCCCGAATATACGGGCACGGTATCTTCTTCGCCGACGTCTCCGCCGCCCGCGGTCGTCAGATCGAGCTTATAATAAACGGCGGTGTCATATTTTCCGTTTGCGGCGGCGTGTCTTGAAACGTAATACCAGGAGCCGGCTATTCTGAACGCCGCGTCGGCTTTGACGTTTTCTTCGCCTTTTTTGAGAGCAAAGGAATATATATTGCCCTTACTTATCATAGTGTGTTCGCTGAAAACGACCGTTTCCGTTTCGAGCGTGTAATTATCGCAGCTTAATTCCTGAACGCGGGTAAAGGCGTACACGGCAAAACCGTAGGCGCGGAAATTAGCTTGATAAACGAGCATAAAGTGCAACCTGTATAAATAGCCGTCTTTTCCCGTAGCCTCGGCGTGTAAAAAGTTTTCCGAAGTTGCGGTGACAGGCTTACCGTCGAACGCTACCGCGTCCCCGTTCGTATCGACGAGCGAAATACCTTTGCCGAAATTCGTTTCAAGGTGAGCTTCGCTCTCTTCGCCGTCCTCTGTAAAGTCGTAAATAAGTTCGACGACTCCGTTTTCGTTCTCATAGGCTGTCGCCGAACTCGCGCCGCGGAAGGTGTACACGCGATAGAGGTTATCCATATAGGTATAAGACGTAAACGAACGCACCCTGCTCATTCCGACAAGCTCGTATTTACTTAAACTTTCGCCGTCGTCGTTTACGCCCTGATAATCGAGGTCGAGGTCAAAGCGGTAGTAGGACGAATTGCCCGCGTTTATAAGCGCGTAGACTTCGTATCCGCCGCCGTTTTTCAGACGCCTGACGACCGTGCAATCGGCGACCGTCGTAAACGTGCGATCGGCGCCTTGAACGTTAGTCAAGACCATCTGTCCTTGAACGCTGAATTCCTGATTGCCGTCGGGAATAAACGTCACGGAAGAGATCACCGTATCGACGAGCGTATTGCCGCGTTTCGTTTTAAAAACGTAATTCTGCGTATTGCCCGTCCTTGCGAACGTTATCCTTAAAACGGAGTTGCTTATATAAACTTGCCCGTCGTATGGCTTTTCCTTTTCGGTCAGCACGCCGAAATTTTCGGCGACGAAACCGTATTCGTTGGCTGTGGGATCGTTTGCGTCGCGGTGATAAAGGATAACGTCGTCGCCTTCCATATTATAATAATACGTCACCGCCTCGCCGTTTTTACTGAATACCGCAAGGCCGTATTGCGAAAACAAAAGCGTCTGGAGATCGTGAGTGTAAAATCCCCTCGCCGTAAGGTCCTTGGGCGTAGCGCTGCCGCTTTCGTTGTCGTAATCGTAAACGCGGGCGTTAGTACCGTCGGACGCGACGAAGTAAAGCATACTGCCCGTTATAAGCATATATTTGCCGTAAGTCTTCTGACCGTCGCTGCCGTAACCGACGGCCCCGCCTACGTCGTCGAGAACGAGCGTAGACCAATCGGTCGGATCGACATAAGTTCTCTTCGCGCTTGAACGGACGACGTACGCCGCGAGGTAATCCGCGCCCGAATAAGCTATAGTTGAAAGGCGCAACGTAACGGTCATTTCGGCGTTGCCGTCGGTATAGCGTAAAGTTATCCCGTCGCCGTCGATCTGATAGTCGGCGTTATCGTCTATCGTCTCCTTGTCTCCGCCTTCCGTCACGCGGGACACTTCGGCGTTGCCGTAACCGTCGAATTTGACCATTGCCTTTATGCCGCCGTTATCCACGAGAACTCTTTCCGAATACTCGTCGCCGCGCTTTTTAAAGGACGCGCCGCTGATATCGAAACAGTATCTTGAGCCGTCGGCAATAAGGACGACCGCGTCGTCTTCGTTTACCGTATAAGTCCCGCGATAGGTCGTGCCGGAAACGTCCGTCCATTCGGCGTCGAAGGAATAGCCGTCCAAAGTGAGCCTGCCTTCCGAAGAAGAGAAAGTTCCGCAAGTTTCGCCGCATTCGGTAAAGCAAGCCGTTCCGCTTAGCGTAAGCCTGATAAGATCGAACTTCATGCCGTCGGCGGTGAAAGTATATACGGGCGTATCGAAAGGCGTAGCTTGTTCTTTCAATGAGTAAGTACCCGTGATCGTATCGTCGCCCGTTTTGAGCTCCGCGCCGCCTTTGCCGTCAAAGCGCAGGGTAACGCCGCCGTCGATAGTGCCGTCGGCTTTTCTCAGATACGCGGTAAACGGTGGTTCGGACAGTTTCACGAACGTATCGCCGTCTGTCTCGAAAGCGTAAACGCCGTTTTCTGCGGTAACGCAGACTATGCCGTCGGATATCGTATACGTTCCCGACAGCTCTTCGCTGCCTTTTAAGCTTGCCATGCCCGCCACGAGAACGAGCGTGGAGCCGTCGGCGGAAGTATAAACGCTCGTATTATCGAAAGTTTCGCTGCCGACAGCGTAAGAATACCAATAGTTGACGGGCAGCTGCGAACCGTTCATATTGTAAGTATCGAGAGCAAAAGTAAACCCGTCGACCTCGTTAAGATCGACGACGTAAGTGTTTATCGTCACGTTGAAGCGGTCGGTAACGGTAAAGGTGTATCTTTTCGTTTGCTCGTCGTAAACGGCGGTACCCTTTGCGGCAAGCAGATATTCCGAAGGAGACGTGTTCGTCCTTCCGTAAACGAGGACTTTACCGTCCGCATCGTCGCCGAAAACGAGCAAAGGATAATAATATACGCCGTTTTCGTCTTTATAATAGTATTCGGCGTAATCCGAAGTCTTCAAAGAAAACAGATAGTGCGTTACCGTTTCTTCTCCCTCGGCGACCTCGCCCGCCGAAGTCGTTTCGGTCACCGTTTCCGTTAAGAATTTAAACGTTTTGTCGCCCAAAGTCATATTGACGATATATCCGTCGAAAACGGAAGTAGAAACCGTGTAATAGCCCGTGTACGCGTTACCCGCGCCGTCGTCGTATATAGCTACGGAAGCTCCGTCGAGCGTCAAAGAGGCGTCACCCGAAACGAATTTTTTATCGAGAGCCTCGTTGTAGTAGAAATATCCGTTCAGGCCGCCGTCGTCAAAAAGCTTGGCGGAAAACACGGACATTCCGGACGTAGTAGTCAAAGCTATGATACCTTCGTCGGCGTCGTAAGAATAATCGTAAGTTACGGTAGAAGAGCCGTTATCGAACGTAGCTTTGCCGAAGCCGTTCAAAGTAAGCCCGTAAGAAGCCTCGTAACGGATAACGCCGTTGCCGCTGACGAAATAGCGGGCAAGCGTTCCCAAAGCGCATTCTTCTTCGTTCCTTACCCTGAAAGCGGGGGTGGCAACGCCGTCCTCGTTCATTACCGAGCCGCGGATAAAGCGCAGAGTCTTTCCGCTCAGCTCGCCTTCCGTGAATTTTGCGATATACACGCCGTCTTCTATAACGTAAGTTCCGTCCGAAGTCTTGTCAGAGCCGCCGCCTTCGAATACGGAATAGGTTATGCCGTTATATTCGTCGAAATATATCTTGACGTTTTCGTTCAAAGCGGCGGTAGCTGCGTCGTACATTACGGCTGAAGATTCGGCTCTGTCGCCGTTGCCGTAAACGTAAGTTCCGTCGTTTAAAAGATTGCCGTAGAGTATCTCTTCGGTACTGCCGTCTATCTCGGCAAAGAAAACGAATGACCTGTCGCGTTTATTGTATTTCCCTTTGAAAAAGACGTTGCCCCTCGAAAGGTAAATATTTTTGTCGTCCTCGCTTATTAGGTAGATATAATCGTCGCCGCCGAACATATTCGAGTAGCCCCGTTTCCATACGGCGAACAGCGACGTGTTTTTAGAAGGCGTGAACGACGCGGCTTCCGTCACGTCCGTTTCGTCCTTGTTGTATAACAGATTATTTATACTGTTCGTAGAATAAACGACCTCGCCGCCGCTCGAGGTGGCCCAACCCGCGAGATAATACCCTTCAAACGAAAAGCACGTTGAATAAACGGTAACGCTGTCGCCGTAAATGACGGTCTCGCGTATAACGTCGGTCGTTCCGTCGGGATAATCGGCGTAATAACCGAGGTCGAAAGTCTTTCTGTCAAAGTACATTACGAGACGATTCGCGCCCCCGTCTGTAACGGTGAGCGACAAAACGTTGTCCGCGTGGTCTATAGCCGTAAATCCGTCCATATCCTTTTCGGCTCGGACAATCGCCCCCGCATAAGCGTAATACGTTTCGCTGTCGGCGGAGCTTAATTCGTACCCGTCGAGCGAACGGTTTTGCTCGTAAACGGCGAGCGTATAAGGTATCATATATTCGGCTTTTAAGGTTATATCCGAATTAATCGCGTAAGAAGGAGCGAGATCCGCGCCGTTCAATCGCCATGCGCCGAACTTGTATCCGTCTTTTTGCGCTTCAACGGACGAAACGGCGGCGGCTACTTTAGCGCCCTCGCGTAAGCTTATAGAAGATATCGCGTTGCCGCCGTCGGTATCGAAAGCGACGGTATATAACTTCGTCCAGGCGGCGTAATAGGTCTTGTTGTTGGTAACGGTAACTTTCGTGCCCGCGGGTATGGCGGCGCCCGAAAGCTCGGCGTTGTCGAACCACCCGTCGAAAGCGTAACCGCTCTTTTCGGGTTCGGGAAGCACGAACTCGCCGTTTTTATCGACTTCCGCAGTCGCAGCGGCGACGTTGCCGCCGTTTATCTCGAGTTCTACCTTGACTTTTGAATTACTGCCGCCGACAGCGAGAATTACCGCAACGGCAATACCGACCGCCGCGACGGGAATAAGTACCGATAACAATATTTTAAGTGATTTTTTCATAAAAAACCTCAAAGACAATTCAATTTGCAATTCACAATGCGCAATTCGCAATTGCGGTCGCGGATTTTTCGGTCGGGCTGCAAGCCTTCGCCCTGAAAAATCCCGAACATAATTATTATATCGTTGACCGTAGACCGCTGACAGCTACAGTCGACCGCAAATTTTGATAGTCCTCAAAATTTGCATATCAAAGCGTTCGCTTTGATACGTAGTCGACCGGAATTGCTATGCAATTTAACGCAGAGGCTCGGTCGTACGCCGCTATTGCCGCCTGCAAGCGAACGGCGCTTGTCCGCCATATATCATACCGCAACGCGGTACATCATTACGCCGGCCTATGGTCAGCGACACGTCATTCCCACACCGAATACACCGTCGTTCCTTCTTTCAGCGAGGACAGTTCGGCAGTAGAGTACTGTGCGACGGAGGAGTTTTCTTCCGTCGACCAGCCGACAAAGGTACGGCCTTTTCTGACGGGATCGCCCACGCCCGATTTGGCGTGATTATCCTGAACTCCGAGTTTACATATAGTCACGGAATAGACGTAACCTTCTTCGGAAAGCGTCGCGCCCCACACCACGGGGCGGTAGGAAGAGTTCCATCTTACCGACCAGCCGCCGGGAAGAGCCTCGGCGTCGGTATAAAAAGTAACGTTTCGAAGACCGTAGAAAGCGTGGTCGTCGATAGTTTCGAGGGTGGAAGGTATAAACAGCGTTTTTATCTTCACCATACCCTTAAAAGCGAACGGCCCGACGCTTTTAAGTGACGACGGGATAGTTATCGAACCGACCTTTTCCAGCCCGAAAAACGCATATTTTTCGATATTTTTCACGCCGTTGCCGAGATCTATCTTTTCCACTGCCGAGCAGTTGTAAAACGCGTTGTTTTTTACAGTCACGACAGAATCGGGAAGCTCTATCGATTTAAGCGAAGTGCAGCCGCTGAAAGCGTAACCGCCTATTTCTTCGAGCGAATCGCCGAAATCTATCGTCTTTATCGACGTTATATTCGCAAAAGCTCTGCCGCCGATGGTCTTTACGGAATCGGTAAAGGTCAGAACGCCGTCGTCCGCCGTCGTAAGGTTTTCGCATTTATAAAAGGCGTATTCGCCTATTTCCGTAAGGTCTTCGCCGAACTCCACGCCGGTAAGGTTGGCGCATTCGTAAAACGCGTACGGCCCGATAGTTTCCACCATGCTCGACGACAGATCGACCGAGCTTAACCTCGCGCATTTGTAAAACGCCGAACGGCCTATGCTTTCGAGATACGGCGGGAAGCTCACCCTGAACAGACTGCCGCACTTATAGAAAGTGTAATCTTCGATCTTTTTCAGGTTTCTGTTCAAGGCTACGACCGAAAGATTCGTGCAGCCGTAAAACGCGCCTCTTCCTATATATCTGGCTCTGTTCAAGCCTATTACGTTCATTATTATTTCGTTCTCGAAAAACGCATAATCGGACACGCCGCGAACGTCGTTATTTAATGTTATCTCGGCGCTGACGGTGACGTTTCTCGCGTCATAGTTGTAGCCTACCACCCAGTTGCCCGCGTACACCACGCCCCGATCGTCGGGCGAGTTCCAAAGCTTCGTGCCGTAAAAGGCGTAAGTTCCTATCGATTCGACGGAATCGGGAATGATGGAATTGCCTTGCCACTCGGTGTTTTCAAGCATCTTGCACCTGAAAAACGCGTAGCTGCCGATGGTCTTGAGCTTTTTACCCAATATCGGATTGGAAAGCGTCACGCATTCGGCAAAGGCGTATTCGCCTATTTTCGTAACGTTCACGGTATCGACTTTCCAAAGCACAGAACACTTTCCGAACGCGTTTTTACCGATATATTTAAGGCTCGACGGGAAAACCACTTCTTTGAGCTTTTCGGCGCTCTCGAAAACGCTGTCGGCAATGCCTATAACGTTGTCTTTAAGGCCTACGGTGTCGTGATTTATCTTTTCGAGGGAATTTTTGACTTCGGGCGTGACGTACACGAGCCAATCGTCGGCGTAAATGAAAGTATTCGACGCGGCTATCTGATCGGTATAGAATTTAGCGCCGATAAACGCGCCGCTGCCGATATGTTCGACGCTGTCGGGAAGAATTATCTCTTCAAGCGAAGTATCATCGTAAAAGCAGCCGTATTCGATGCTTTTCAGATTTTCCGGAAGCTTAATACGGGTAAGCGAAACGCAATCGGCAAAAGCGTATTTGTCGAGCGAAACGAGGTTGCCCGCGTCGGAAAACGTAACTTCCGTCAAGCGTTCGCATTTATCGAACGTTCCGTGGGAAACCGACGTCATACCGCTGCCGAGCGTCACCTTTTTAAGTCCCGACGAGGCAAACGCCGATTCTCCGACTATAAGTACCGAATCGGGAACGGTAAATTCTTCGAGCGCGGCGCACTTGAAAAACGCCGCCTCGCCTATACTCGTTATCCCGTCGTGCAAAACGACTTCTTTAAGCGACGTACAGTTTATAAACAGCGAATCGCTTATTTCGGACACGCCTTTGGGGATAGTAACGCTTTCAAGAAGAAGGCACCTGTTAAAAGCGCCTACGCCGAGATAGGTCACGCCGTCCGGCATATAGATCTCGGTCAGAACACCGCAACCGTTGAAAGCGCCATCGCCTATATAAGTGACGTTACCGCCGACGACTATGCTCGTTACGCCCGACACCGCGCCCGTTTTTCCGCGGAAAGCGCCGTCGGCTATCCTCGTTACGGGTATGCCCCTGTAATTATCTTCGAGGACGACCGCGCCTTTTGTAGATTCGCCGCGGCCGGCTTTGGTCACCTCGAATTCCGTATCGTTGTTGATGAGCGTGTAAACGCAACCCGTTTCGTAGTCTTTATGGAAATATATCGTCTTGCTCCAGTCGGATCGGGCGTTCGTTACGGCGTTCATCGCCCTGACTTTCAGGGAATAGTCCCCGAAAGAAAGATCGACGAGCGAATAGTTGGATTTTTTCGGTTCGGCGACAGTCGTCGTCAGATCGTCGAGATTTACTATCTCCACCTCGTAACTTCTCGCCTCAGCTATGGCGTTCCAGGAAAGCCTGTAAGTATCGAGGTCGATCTCCACGCCGTCCGGCGTAGGCAAAACGTTACCGCTACACGCAGACGTCACGATAGCCAATAAAACTACCGTTATAGTCGCCAATATCATCGTAAGCGGCGTCTTAAACTTTTTCATATCGATCGTACCTCCTTTTATTATTCCGATTTTACCCGTTAACGCGCTTATAGCGCAACTTATATATGTTTTTCGACCGCAATTTGCGGTCAGCGGCGGTCACCTTTTCATCTCTTTTTTGGCTTTCGCCTCTTTGATAAGCTCGTGCGGCCATTTGAATTTGAACTTGCGAACGGCAATATCGAGTAAGAACAGCACGAGTATTATTATCATAAACGTAAGCCTGGGATCGAAAACTTTGTCCACGACTATCGAGAACGAGTCGAATATTTCGTTCGGCTCTTCGAGGTCGGCTATAACGCTGCCTTTACCGTAAGCGGCGAGAGTTTTCATTTGTTCGACCAAAGCGGCATCGTCGTATTCGGCGTAAACGTCGTATTCTTTGGAGTAGGAAAACTCTTTGAACGTTTCGACTGTCGCCAAAACGTTTCCGTCGGCGGAGTATTTGTTTACGGTAATAGTATACACGCCGCCTTTTCTCACGACGAAATCCACGCGGCTATAGGCGTTTTCCGCCGACAGCGGAGCGGTAACGTACACGGCGGTCTCTTTCTTATCAACGTCGCCGTTCACCGCCTCGTTTAATTGCGCCACTGTCTCGCCGTTACGGTCGGTTATCGTTCCGCCGTAATACTCGCCTTCTTCCAAGGGCGTGAAAATGCTGACGTGGTTAGAGTAGTTTTCCTGATTAAGCCTTATCTCGAATGCGTCTTCCCTGACGCTTTCCAAAGGCATAAGCGAGTTTATCGCGTTGACGATGAAAGTTCTGCCGTTTGCATCCTCGATAAATCCCGCAACGACGTTATTATCGTCGTCGACGAATCCGCCCGACCAATCGCCGCTCAAGTCGCACATAAAGCTGCCTACCGAGCCTTTACCGAATTTCCAATAAGAATATATCGGCACGCCGTACGGCCCCGTCAATACCGTAGTCGCGGCGCGGCGTTCTTTCACGCCGTAAAAGCCCTGAAGCTGAACGGTAAGCGAATTTTTAGCGCCTTCTCTGTCTTCTTTTTCGACGTTTTTGACTATCGGCGACAAAACGTCGGTTATAACGGGATAGAAAGGTTCGTAAGTTACTTCTTCTATTTCGGGTACGTTAAGGTCTTCACGCATCAACCTTATAAGCTCTTTATTGTCGAAAGTGGCGTAAAATCTGCCGTGGCCGAGCTCCGTGGCGTATTTCATATTCTGCCCCGCCTCGCTCGTTGCCGTTTCGCCTATCAAAACGGTCGAAAACGTTATGCCGAAATTATCGTATAAATTTTTGATCTCTTCTTCGTATACGGCGCGCTGATCGTCGGGCACGCCGCCGTCCGTAACGATGATTATATGTCTTTTATCGACGTTTTTTAGCTCTCTTAAAGCCATACCGGCACGCTCTATGGCGCCGGGGAACACCGTGCCTTCGCCGGCGTTGGTGGTTATCCTGTCGATAGTGGAATATATCTTCGTTTCCTGCGTTCTCGGCGTTAAGGGAAGTTCGAGCCGATAGTAGTCGCCGAGCGTAACTACGCCGATATAATCCCTTTCGGTGAGCGCGTTGACGCACGAAACCGCGCCCGCTTTGGCGTACCAGAAACTTTCGCCCTCTTTGTCTTGCCCCATAGAGCCCGAACGGTCGATTATAATAAGAACGGCTACCGGCGGAGTGTACTTTATGACTTCCACGGGAAGCATCTGTCTTAAATAGGTGCTGTATAACATATCCGCTCTGTTGTAAGCGTGCGCGCTGCCCTCGGTATCGCTGCCGCCGACCGTGAACAACCCGCCGCCGTAATCGCGGACGTATTCCATTATCACGGCCTCAAGGTCTTCGTGAACGGCAAGGTCGGCGTAAGAAACGTTGTTTAAAATTATCTGATCGTATTCCCGAAGCTCTTCTATAGTCGTAGGTATATCCTCGTCGAGAACGTTTTTCACGGTGACGTCGAATTTACCGTCTTCGGTGAGAATATCTTCAAGCGCCTGCGATCCGCCCGCCTCGCTTTCCAAAACGAGCAGTTTGTCGAATACGCGCAGATAATGGTAGACGTAATAATCGTTGTTTTGAACTATCTTTTCGTTTCCGCCCGCAAGCGAAACGTTACAATGCAGTTCGTGTAGCCCCTGTTCGGCAAACGAGTGCTCTATATAAACTATCTGTTCGCCCTTTGCTATTTCGACGTTTTTCTGACTGTTTAAAGAGATCTCTCCGTTGTCGGAAAACTCGATATCGGCGGAGAAATCCTCTTCCGATCTTATCTTAACGCCTATTTTAATAACGTCGCCGACGTCGACGTGCGTATCGGGAAGCACCATACCCGTCACCTGTACGTCGAAATCGGAATATTCCGACGGAACGTACGCGATATCAGTCTTGATGCCTTTGGCGGCTATCTCGCGTATAACCGACAGGGCGTTCCCGTCCGTCTCTTTGCCGTCCGTCACGAGGACTATCTTGCCCGAACCCTCGTCCGAAAAGAGTTTTTGGGCATAAGATAGAGCCGACGCGATATCGGTCGCGCTTACGTCGGGAAGTTCGACGTGCTTATATTCGTTTAAAAGCGCAGTCATATCGTGCGTAAAGGGTACCGCCGTCTCCTGATCGTAGCCGAAAGTCACTATGGCTATCCCGAACCCGTCGAACTTGGCTTGAGTCACCACCGTTTCCACGAAATCGTCGCGCTTTTCAGCCGACAGGTTTTCCGATTCGGACATATCCACGAGTATAACTATCTGATTGGATCCGTTCGGGACCCTCGAAACGACGGTCATACCCGAAAGCGTGAGCACGGCAAGCGTTAAAATGATACCGTGAAGCACCATCGAAACTATCCTGT
The DNA here is from genome assembly GCA_017616695.1 of Clostridia bacterium. GTDB lineage: Bacteria > Bacillota > Clostridia > Christensenellales > Borkfalkiaceae > UBA4636. The sequence continues at coordinate 24,972 of JAFZXN010000032.1, forward strand.
TCCTCGTCTTACGGTACTTTTTGTTGAGCCTGAAATAAGGTATGAGGGTGAGCGCCGCCGCGGGAATTATCGTCAGCAACAACCACGGATATGCAAATTGAATAAAAGATCCGTACATCTATTCCACCCCCTTACACGTTCTCTCTCATCTGAAGGAACCATTCCGCCAGAATGAAGGCAAAAAGAGCTATCGCAAAATAAAGCAGCAGGTCTGAGATCGCGTCTTCTTTGAAAACGTACCTATACGGCGAATTAAGCCCGTCTTCCTTTGCCCATATCTCGCATTCGGACGACGGAACTTTGACGAACACGCTTTCCGTGACGTCCTCGTTGAAATACGTCTTTTGTTTGAGTTTATACGTTCCGGGCGCGTCGAGAACGAGTTCGCTCGGGAACTCGTTGAAAGTAACTACGCTCGAATTGAAGTTTTCCACGGTAAGGCTGTCGCCGCGGCAATCGAGTCTCACTTTTTCGCCCACCTCGAAGGAATGACCTTCAACGGTATTCGGGAAGTAGTATTCCATTATATTGGCGATAAAGTTGACGAAATTGCCCTTTGATATCGACAAGTTGGAATAATGTACGGAAAACGCCATTACCGCTATCTGCTCGTCGCGGTCCTTTTTCGCCATAAGCGCGGGGTGACCGTCAACGGTAGCCAGAACGTCATAATCGGCGTAGCCCGAAAGCTTGCAATACCTCGTCACGGTTATTTCGTCCGCGTTCACGTACTTTAACATGGGGTGATCTGCGAGGTCGCCCGAAGTCATAAGATATTTATCGACTTTATCGGTATCGACCACTTCGTCCACGCGGAAACCCGCCCCGTTGGCGGCTCCCTTGCAAGGATCGACCAAAAACACTACGCCGTCGGTAGGAATATTATCGGGCATAACGTGCTCGAAAACGTACAGATCGTAGTTAGCCGTGGCGTAATTGGTTTCGCCTTCCATTATCTCGTCTACGGTTATCTCGTAGTTCTGACCGTAATAAGATCTCATCGCGTTCAAAGCCGCAACGAAAAACGGATTGGGCCCGCTCGGTGTATTATCGTCGTCGAGCGATCCGCTGTAATACTGTATCTTTAAAGGCAACCTCGTTCCGCCGTAGATAACGAAAGTGTTATCGTAACCGAACGAATCGTCTGCGATAACGGAAACGTTGATCGACTCGAAAGAATAGACCTTTTCGCTCTCGCTTATCGGCACGAAAACTCTGTTTCCCACTCTTTCCGCCTCGGGCGATATCTTAAAGACCACGTTGACGGGCTGATCGCTTTCAAAGCTGACTTTCGCCGTCCATATAAACGGTTGAGAATAAGTCATTCCTTCGCTAAGATTCGGGTTTTGGACCTGAACGTACAGATCGATCTGCCCCGCCATTTCGAGCGGACCGTAACAGGCTACGTCGACGGAAACGTAATAGTAGTTGTCGTCCCTTTCGGCGTAAGCGTTTAAAATGGCTATATTGTATTCCGAACCGTCGTTGACGTTGACGATAGTAACGTCGTCGGGAACGTAAGCGTAAGTTTTGTCGGTAAAAAGATATATCTTCGCGCTCGGATTGATTAAAAGGACTTTCTCGCACAGTTCGAGGGCTTTATCAATATCGGCGGTGCCGTAAGTGCAAAGTACGTCGTCGGAGCCTTCGACGTATCCCGAAAGCGCTTTTTTCAGCTCTTCGGTCTGTTCCCCGCTGACGCGCTCGAAACTGTAATCGGGATCGTCGTCGGCGTATATAAGCGATATAACGCCGCTATTTTTCTCGGTCTTTTCCACGAGCGTTTCTATCTCGTTAACGGCGCGCTCGAAACGGGTGACGTTCTTATCGTCGAGCGTTCGCATACTTGCGGAGGCGTCGAGTATCACTATCGTTTCGTTTTCGGAGGCGTTGGTATTTACGGTCACGACGGAAGGCCACGTCATTATCAACGTGGCTATCGTGAGTATGATTATCTGGCAGATGATGAGAATGATGTTTCTCAATCTGCTCGTCGGTATTCTCTTTCTCCTGTACTTTAAGCTCAGTTTCCAGATAAAAGTCGTGGAAATGAATTTCTGCTGATAGTTCGGCTTGATTATGTAGATGATTATCAAGGCAGCTATACTGAGCAGACCTAAAAGCCCAAGCGGAGCAAGTAATTTGAATATCGTCATCAGTCAACTTGCCTCCGACCGCTTGCAGCGATCAATCAAATAAATGCGTTCGCCCTTAAAAAGCGCCTATCGGTTTTTGCCGTGTTATTTTTCTATTACGTCGTAATAATCGAGTACCAGTCGCTTACGTTCGTCGGGCATTTCGTCGTCTTCTTCTAGACTTTCGACCGTTTCCTCGTAAGCGCCTCTATAAGTATCGCCGCCGTAATAAGTTTCGCCGTTATATATCTGGTTGTGCGGAACGTATCTGCCGCCGCCCTTAGGATCGCCTTCTTCCGTCTCGCCCTGCTGCTGGCTTTGCTCTTCGCCGTTTCCGAATTTAGGCGGCTTGTCGTCGGCGTCGTCGGCCTCTCCTTCGCCGGCGTCCGGATCGAAGTCGGCTCCGTTTTCGACTTTAACGAAATGCGCTATATACGTCACGCTTTCGTTTACGTTTTTCTCGATACGGAAAGGAACGTCTTTCGAGTTCTTCGCGCTCGTCAGCGGCGACCACGGCTGACCTTTTTCCGACCAGCCCGCGAACACCCAATCTTCAAAAGCGTAAGCGCACACTTCTTCGGCGTCTTTACCCTGCTCGACGAGCTGGAAAATATTTCCGTCGATTATGCCTTCGCCGTCTATCTCGTAAGACACCTCGAAATATATCGGATCGGGGCGTATTATATCCTCTATCACCTGATCGCCCCGTTTTATAACGCCGCTATACGCAAGCGCCGACAATACGTTCGTTCCCGCAAAAAGCGTCAATGCAACACAAGCGATTATGACAAAAAGCCGCGGAACTCTGTCTTTTAAGACTCTTTCACTCACTTTCGACAGCGTTTTAAGCGCGTCTTCACGCTGTTTGACGGCTATTATCGTCTGCTCGTTTTTAAGCTCGTGCATGGTTATCATTCGCTCTTCGAGACCGACCGAATCGATTTCCCTTGCTATTTCAAGCTCGGAAGGACGGAATTTCCACCGATAAAAAATCGGCGTAAGCACCGCCGCCGCGACTAACGACGCAATTATGCCCACCCAGAAATATGCGCCGCCGAAATAATACGCCACGATAGCTATCGCAATACCGACGAGCGCGGCAAAAGAAAGGGCTATAAGCCCCGCTTTCAGCCACGCTTTGCGTTTTATCCTCGACGTGAACTTTGCGGCTACGGAATAAGGATCTTTAATAACCTCTTCGTCACGCGCTATGAAGTTTTTCTCGTTTTCGGGCATATTCGCCTCACTGCGCCGACTTTTCTTTTCTTCAATTACAATAAAGTCGCGCGGATAAGTTTTTATATTATAACTTAAAACGATAAAAAAGTAAAATGAATTACGGCCGAATAACGAAAAAACAGCGTAAAAACGCCCGACAAAACTAAGATTTTTCCATAAATTTCTATTTTGTGTATATTATCGTCGCAAACATTCGTTTTTCTTTAGCATACAACCGACCTAAAATACCGAAACCATATCCGACGGCGCGCCGCAATCCGATAAAAAACGTGCGTCCGCTTTGTTTTGCCATTTACCGCGCACGCCGTTTCTTGCCGAAGGCAGCGTTTTTTACCAAAATAATTATTCAAAAGTCCGCCTATAAGTCGATTATCGCGCCGTTTTGCCGTCGCGGAGTGTTTTGATAAGACCGCAAACGGCGCCGCTTTCGGCAAGCGATGAGCCTTCCGGCCGCCGCTTTTCCACTACCTATTTCATCGGGTTTTAAATTTTTATCAACAAAAGTCACATATTATCGCCGAAATATTGTAAAATATTATTAAATAACTTAAAAAAGCTTGCAAAATTATTAAAAAAGTGGTAAAATTATGTATAAACTTTGCGCAAAAATTAGGGTTTTGCGCCGAAACACGATCGTCACAAAGGAATTCTTTTTAATATAGAGATGGCAAAAAGAAGTTTAAGTCTTACAACCCGGGTAGTTATGTTAGTCGCGATACTGCTGTTCGCTCTGAACGCCGTTATAGGCGTCATTTTGACTACCAAATCGCAGAATACGCTTATGTATATGATAAATATGCGTATGCTCGATATATCCAACTCTGCGGCGGCCGCTATAAACGGCGACGATTTCGAGAAGGTCACCGACGATACGACTACGGACGAATATAAGTCCATATACAGGATACTCCGCACCTTTCAGGACAAGATCACCTGCGACTATATCTACAGCGGCAGGCTCACCGACGACGGCAAGATAGTCTTCGTTATCGATCCTTCGGACGATCCCGGTTTCTACGGTGAAGAGATAGTTCATACCGAAGCTATGGATAACGCAGTTCACGGCGAACCAGACGTTGACGACGTCGCCTACGAAGACAGGTGGGGCAGATTTTACAGCGCGTACAGCCCGATATACAATTCCAAAAACGAAGTCGTGGGCATTGTCGGCGTCGACTTCAATAAGGAATGGTACGACGCGCAGCTGTATCAGAACACCGTAGCCATTATCATGATAATCTTCTCGTCGCTCTTTATAGGTATACTTGTCGTCATCGTCTCGATGTCAGGCGTAAGAAAGAGATTCAGACAAGTCAACTCGGAACTTGCAACGCTTTCGGACAGCATAAGCGAACTTACCGACAAAATGGAGATAAAGGGAGTCGATATCCATTCGAATGTTACCGATAACGAAGTCGACGAACAGGCCGACGAACTACTAAACGTCGGCTCGAAACTTTCGGCAATGCAATCTACGCTCGAAAAGTTTATGGCGTATATGAACAAAAAGGCGTACACCGATATGCTTACGGGCGTCAACAACGCGACGGCATATTACAGCGTTATCGAGCATAAGACCGAAGATATCAAAAACGGCACCGCCGATTTTGCGGTCATAATATTCGACCTTAACGGGTTAAAGAAGATAAACGACGAGTACGGCCACGCCGTCGGTGACAGTTATATCCTCGCCTCCGTCAACATTATGTCGGAAGCGCTCGGTAAAGAAAACATTTACCGCGTCGGCGGCGACGAATTCATAGTCGTTATCGACAACGCTTCGCAACAAATGGTAGACGTTATTTTCAAGCGACTCGACGAGGCCACTGTGACCGAAAACAAAAAACCGAGGATATTCTCCGAAAAAGTCACCTTCTCCAAAGGCGCGGCGATATTCGATCCCAACCGCGACAAAGCCTTCAACGACGTTTTCAAACGCGCCGACTCGGCTATGTACGACAATAAAGAGAATTTCTATAAGAAAATGTCGGAAAATAACAACTGACGTTTTCGCCGATACCGCTATAACACAACACCCCCGAAAGACTTTTCAGTCATCTCGGGGGTATTTTTTTATCCGTTATTCATTTTTTGACCGCCACGACGACAAGCTCTCTCGTGCCTGATACTTCGTCCGAATGATCGGTGACGCATTTTTTAACGATAAGCCCGTTATCTTCAAGCAGTTTTAAAGTCGATTGCAAGTTCAGCGAGGCGTAATAAAATTCTTGTCCGAACATTTTACCCGTCGTTTCGCCTTCGTTTTTACCGAAGGTAAACATCATTTTACCGCCGCTTTTAAGCGCTTTCGCAAGCTTTGAAAACACTTCTAAAAGCCTGCTCTTTTCGATATGGAACAGCGAATCGAAAGCTATTATCGCGTCGAATTTTTCGGTCGGCGCGTATTCGGCGATATCGGCTTTTATAAACGTCGCGTTTTTTATATCCGCCTTGCAAGCAAGGTCTATCATGCGCGAAGAAATATCCACTCCTACGACAAAAAAGCCTTTGTCGGAAAGGTATTTATCTATAGGATATCCGCTACCGCAACCCACGTCGAGTACCTTGGCGTTTTTCGGTAGCGAGCCTATAAATTCAACGACTAAAGGATCGATATCTTTAGTGCGCCGATAATCGTCCCACCTAAGCGCCACGGCGTCGTAAGACCGCTCGTTAAGCTTTGTGTTATCAGTCGTCATTATATTTTAACCAATTCGTCGGGGTGATCTTTGGGCTCTTTTAAAACGGTGGTCACGGCCTGCGGATAACAAGCGCTTATCTTTTTCAAAGCTTTCGGCGCCTCGCCGCTACCCGAATAGAGAACGAACCTTAACTTCTTGTTATTAAGATCCAATTTATCCAAAACGGCGTTTATCGGCGTGGAGAACCTGCCGTTCCAAACGGGCGAGCCTATGACTATCTCGTCGAAATCGGCGATATTTTCGTCAAAATCCTTTAATTTGTCTTTAGCTCCCAATCCCGCGAGAAATCCGCCCGAAAGCACTCTGAAAAAAAACTTTTTGGGAAGTCGCCTTGCCGAAATTACTTTTCTGACTTCATATCCCTTTTCCTTCATACGCTCGGCAACCACGTCGCCGCTGCCCGTCAGACTGTAATAAATAAAAATCCCGTTCATCTTCGTCCTCTCTTTAATTTGATTTTTTCCGTTATACGACGCTTTTAAGCGCCGGTCACGCTTGTTTTTTATTTGCGGCGCATATTATCGTTTGCGCCCGTTGTCAGGTCTTCGACGGTTATCCCGCCGAAATAGTCGCGCATCATTGAGTAGAAGTTTTCCCACATAGGGAGAGTGCAACATTCGTCCGCCCGAGAACAGGGCGCCGCCGTTTCTTTAAGACAGGATATCGGCGCCAGATCGCCCTCCGAAACGGATAAAACGTCCCACACGGTCAGTTTATCGGGCGGCAAAGCAAGTTTGTAGCCGCCGCCTTTACCGCGTATGCCGAGTAAAAGCCCCGCCTTAACGAGGTCCGTCGTTATGCTTTCGAGATATTTTTGCGATATGCCCTGCCTTGATACGATATCCTTAAGCGGAACGTAATTTCCGTCGTAACGCTTAGCAAGGTCGGTCACGACTCGAAGGGCATATCTTCCTTTTGTGGAGATCATCATGATAATTCCTCTAAAAAACCGTAAAAGTCGCGCTATAACTTCGTTAACGCACTGTTTTTAATCGGAAAACAGCGGCGTTGAAAAATATCTGTCGCCCGAATCGGGTAATATTACGACTATGTTTTTCCCCTCGTTTTCGGGGCGCTTGGCAAGCTCTGTCGCCGCCCACGCCGCCGCGCCCGAAGATATCCCGACGAGCACGCCTTCTTTTTTACCTATAAGTTTCGCCGCGGCGAAAGCGTCCTCGTCCGAAACGGCGATCACCTCGTCGTACACTTTGGTATCGAGAACTTCCGGCACGAATCCCGCGCCTATACCCTGTATTTTATGCGCTCCGCTTACTCCAGTGGAAAGCACGGCGCTTGTTTTCGGCTCGACTGCGACCACTTTTACGCTCGGCTTTTTGCTCTTTAAAAACTTACCCGTACCCGTAACTGTGCCGCCCGTGCCTACCCCAGCGACGAGGATATCGACGTTCCCGTCGGTGTCTTCGTATATCTCGGGGCCGGTCGTTTCAAAATGCGCCCGTGGGTTAGCCTGATTGACAAATTGCCCCGCGATAAAGCCGTCGGGTATCGTCCGAGCCAATTCCTCGGCCTTTTCGATAGCGCCTTTCATACCTTTTTTTCCGTCGGAAAGCACCAATTCCGCGCCGTAAGCCTTCATTATCCGCCGCCTTTCGACGGACATCGTTTCGGGCATCACGATGATAACCCTGTACCCTTTTGCCGCCGCGACGGCCGCAAGCCCTATCCCCGTATTGCCCGAAGTGGGTTCGATAATGACGGAATTTGCTTTGAGCCTACCGGACTTTTCCGCGTCCTCTATCATCGCCTTCGCGATGCGGTCTTTCACCGATCCCGCGGGGTTGAAATATTCGAGTTTTGCGTAAATTTTAGCTTTCAGACCGAATTCTTTTTCTATATGCGTAAGTTCAAGTAGCGGCGTATGCCCCACGAGCTCGGCCGCCGAATTATAAATACGAGCCATTTCTGTCTCCTCCGTTTAAAAGATATTCGGGCGCGATAATAATTTATTCGCCCCGCGGACGATTTACCTATCATTGTTATAGGTTTATATCATTATACCCCCGCTTTATCTTTTTTGTCAATAAAAAAAGAGCCGATGCGAAAAATCGGCTCGTAAAGGCATAATTTACAGCTAAAGCGTAAGCTTTTTCATCGTTTGTTTTCCGTTTCGAGATAATCGAAAAACTCGGTTTCGGGAACGGGCTTACTGAAATAGTAACCCTGAACGTAATCGCAGCCGTAACCAATAACGAGGTCGAGCTGTTCCTTCGTTTCCACGCCCTCCTGAATGATATCGGAGCCGAGGCTTTTGATAAACGACATAAGGTTTTTGAGCATTCCGGAGCCGCTATCTTTCGCCGCGTTCCACAAAATGGTCTTATCTATCTTGATATTGTCGTATTTACTGCCGATTATCCTTATAAGGTTGGAGTAACCCGTGCCGAAGTCGTCGAGCGAGAGAGTATATCCGAGTTCCATAAATTTGTTGAGCGTGTCCAGAACGTTATAACCTTCCAAAGTGGCTGCCGTTTCGGTTATTTCGAGGTTTATCAAACTGCTGTCGATACCGTAACGCTTTCTAATTTCCTCGAAACTCGCAACGAGGTCGCTGTAGATAAACTGGTAGACCGAAAGGTTGAGTTCGACGTATTTTATATCCGTGCCTTTCAACCGCTCGTTTTTAAGGAAACGGCAGACTTCCTCGAACACGAACAGCCCTATATCGCGTATCAGCCCCGTTTTTTCGGCTATCGGGATATACACGTCGGGAGAAACGTTTCTTAACTCGTCGCAATCAACTCTAAGTAGCGCCTCGGCGGAAACGGTGCGCCGCTCTTTTACCGACCAGATAGGCTGATAATATAATTTTAGCTTGCCGCCCGCTATGGCATTTTTCAACGAAGATTCGTACGAGCTGAAGCGCATTATGTTTTTCAGTTCCTCGACGGGAACGAAATACGAGCCCGATTTATCCTTCTGATAACCCGCCGAAATAAGGTTTTCAAGCTCTTCGAGGGTATTGGCGTCTTCGGGTATCTTGATAAACGACGCTACCGCCTCGGCTTTAACGCTATATGTATCTATAGTCCACTCGCTGTCGAAACGCTCGATGACCTCTTTGATAAACTTATCGGCTCTATCGTAATCGTTATTCTTGAAAATTACGGCAAAATCCTCGCTCCTGTAACAATAAACGTCGTCAACGCCCGATTTTTTCGTCAGATACGACGCCACGTTTATCAAAAACGAGTCGGCCTCGCGCCCGCTGAACTTGTTTATGAATTTGTCAAGCCCCATTATTTTGACGAGGACTATGCCGTATTTTTGCTTGGAACCCATCATTCGGCGGTTTGCGTCGGCAAACGCCAATCTGTTCCAAAGCCCCGTGATAGGCTCCATGTGCCCGCCCTTTTCTTCGAGAACGACCATTATCACAAGGCAGGCAAGCGCTTCGCAAAACAGCTCAACGAGCAACGTCGATTTGAGCGCCTGCACGACTATCCCGAGCGACGCTATGACCATAAACACGCCTACGGCCCTGCTGTCGGCACGCGATATGGCTTTCTTGTTTTTGAAAAAGAACACGAAACCCATTATGACGTAAAAAGCGCCGCACGCGTACAGTATGACCATCAACGGGCCTCTGTGGTAGCCTTCCGTATCGATATCGAACACCCACCTCGTCAGCCTGTTGGTAAACGCCATAAGCTCGCTTATAACGTATGGCGCGGCAAAAAGCGCGTAAGTTTTTTTCTTCCAATTAAGGCTCGTTCCCGTAACGTTCATTATGTACAGCGTGAACGACACCGACAGCGTGGAGTGGAAAACAAAATAGAGCGCGTGAAATTCGTATTGCCAGAAAATCATTCCTTCGCCTTCAAGCGACAGGAAGAATATGCCTAAAACTGACGCCGCCGCGGATAAAACGTTTGTGAAAAGCATCAGCAGATACGTAAAGTGCTGACTCGTCAGCTTGTTTTTAAAGCCGCGCGGCGGTACGTATTGCCGACGCTTTGCGGTAAGACAATATACTATACAGAAAAGCGATAAGAAAAACGCGGAGATCTCAAAACTTAACTCGTACATAGTTTTCTCCATTAGTTACTATTATTTAGTATAACATATAAAAATGATATCGCAAACGATTTTTGCCGAAAAATCGCAAAATAACATAAAAACTTGCAATTTTCACGTAAAACTCCTGTTTCTTGCAAAAAAACGACCGCGACTTCATTTGCGACCGTTTTTTTGTGTGTTTATATGTTTTTTAACGAAAAATATGTCGGATTTTGTCAAAAAAGCCCGCCTATAGGTCGATTATCGGCATAAATCGTATTTTTTAAGCCAATCCGCCGTCAACACTTTAAAGTCTTTAAAAAGGTCGGTCCCGCGGACAAGATCGACGGCTGTCTCTTCGATGACGTTACTTATTTCAAGGTTATTAACGAATTCTTTCGGAAAGGCGGCATAGCCGTTCCAGGCACCGAGGATATTGCCGGCGACTGCGCCCGTCGAATCGCTGTCGCCGCCGTGATTGACCGCCGCGATCATCCCTTCGATGGGATCGTTTTGATATTTTATAGCGCAATAAATTGCTATCGCGACGGTCTCTTCCGCCACCCAGCCTTCGCCGAGTTCGGTGACGTTTTCAACGTCGCTACGATCGTTCTTCGATAGGTTAATCGCCTTATAGACTGACTTTTCGAATTGTTCGCCGTAAGGAAGCCGAACTTTATGGCAAACGTTTTTAACGGCGTCTTCGATAACGCCGATAAGCGTATCGTAGTTTTCGTTATTGCTTTTTCCGTAAATGATCCGCCCGATGATATCTGAAACGAGCGCGCAGGCGTAATGGCTCAAAGGGTGGCTGTGAGTCAACGCGCCTATCTCCATAGCCTCGGTCAGAAAACCATCGTCGTCTTTGCCGCCGTAGAAAAGCCCGAACGGCGCGATACGCATGACCGCCCCGCAACCCTTGCTCGTATTGATAGGCTTACTTAAAGACCGCTTTTCACCGCTTAAAAGCGACGAAATACAGGTGTTGCCGGGCGCTCGGCGAGTCAGTAATTGCGGTATACCCATAAGCCAGCTGATGCGCTTATCGGTTTTATGCGCGGGATATCCTTGCGTTGTCAGCCAATCGAGATACGCTTTATATACGAACTCGCGCGGCGCAATTTCAACGCCCGTAAGCGCCGAATACGTTTCGCCCGCCAAAATGCCGTTCGCGGTGAACAAAGTCATCTGCGTATCGTCGGAAATAAGAGCTTTTTCGCTACGCGACAAGTCGAATTTTCTTATGCCTTGCGGGCCGTACTTATCTGTTATCCGATCGTACGAATAAAACTCGACGGCGTAACCGAGCGCGTCGCCTATCGCCCCGCCGATAAGACAGCCTTTAAAATAGTTTTCTTTATCTTTTATTCTGTCAACGCACATATTTACCCTGAAATTATCACGACCAAAGCCGTTTAAACATCAAACCGAAATACGCTCCCACTCCCGTAAAATTTTGCGACAAGCGTGTTTTAAATAGCTTAATTAAAATCGATCTGTTAATTCGGGGTTTGAAAAGCTCTTCTTTAAAGCATACGGATAGACAAACGGACTGACGATCAATCCAAGCGTTAAAGCAAGAGCAATTGCGGCAAGACCAATCGTGAAACCTATTACCCAAAACAGTAACTTGATCGCGATCAACCAGGCTATCCCGCCTAAATCGAATGAAAAGAGAACACCGGGGAATTTAACTACGCCCCAAGATGCGACCTCCATGACCATTTCACCGACAAAGTTGTTTCGCAAGAATAAACACGATACGAACGGAAAAGCCAACACGGATATTACGGCGGTAGCTATCGTTATTCCGATATCCAATCCCATTGACAACGTAACTATTAGGCTTACGGCGAGCAAGACACCCGAAATAATCCCGCTCCAAACAAAAGACCTTTTTCTTTGTTCTATGCCATATGCAGTTGCCGCTTTCAATGCTTTTGCTTTATTATCAGAGTCACACGTTTTACATATGATCTTCTGTGTTGATCCGCCGCGATAGCTATGCGTTATCCTAACTATATTATTTCCGTCATAAATCAGTTTGTTGCATTGCTCGCAAACAGCAAGAACGGGCTTTGTATCTTTAACGACGTATTCTTTTTCAACGATTTTTTCCGGCGCAAGTTTTGCAGACGGACCGTTTATCAATTCATCGGTGGTTATTTCAAATATCTTAACCATTTCGTTTATCGTCCCGATAGACGGCTCAACGTCACCGTTTTCCCAACGTGAAACTGCTTGAGCGGTAACGTGCAACAGATCCGCGAGATCCTTTTGTGTATATCCCTTTTCCATGCGATAATGCTTTATATTATTGCCGATCATTTTATTATTCCTCCCGATTTTTCCAAAACTTTTAAGCACCGATATAAGCCTTGATCTTTACGCTGTCGACCAATTCTTTGTTCGACTTAAAAATATCTATCAGCGTTGCATAGTCAGACATGATTTTATCAAGGTAAACATTACTTAAAGTTACTGACGAATTTATACCGTTATCGGCAAGCATATCATTATGATAATCGGAATAATTTGTATCTTTATCATTATCTTGCTGTATAAACATCATGGGGATTTCCGTTTTGTACTCAACGATATTTCCTTCATTGTTACGACCGTAAAAATATTGCAGCCTTAATTCTATATCATATTTTCTGCTCGTCTTTATTCCGACTTTCTTATTGTAAGTAGGAGCAAAAAGAGTCGAGCTACCGTTAAGATATACGTCGACAGTGCTTCTGGAACTATTATTAGCTTCCGATTTTTCGGCTATTTTAATATTCGATATACCACTGATATCCGAAAGATTGAACCAAAGCGTATTATAAGTTCCGCTAACTCCCAATATACTCAAGGTTTCCTGAACTTCGTAGCCGAGAAGTTTGCCGTAGTTTACGTCATACAACTCATTTATATAACCCGTAAAGCCTATCATACCGCTCGCTTTATTTCCAACGACCGAAACATATTTATCATTTATGTAAAAATCCGCGCAAGACTTAACCGCATCTTTGTCTTTTACGGTTATATATTCATAAATGTGTCCGTTAACGTTGCCGTTACTTTCTTTAATAATTTGACAATATGCCGACCTATTGGCTGAATTAACACCATATTCTATGCCGAATTCATACATATTATCGGAAATCGAATACCTCATAGCATTGGTTTCCGTTAAAGAAACAAGAACGGATTTTACGTTGGTATTCACGTTAAAAGTCATATCAACTACAGGCTTGACTTTTCCGAACAGTGACAATTCAAGTTCGGTTTTGAAAGAAACAACGTAATGTAATATGTTATTACCGTAGTTCAATTCAGCCTTAAAGCTATCGGTTTCCTCTTCATGTCCGCTGAATTCTTCATTCGTGTTATTTAGGAAACTATCCATGATCGTAACGGAAGTTGCAAAAACAGATTCTCCTATTCCCAAATAATTATAAAACTGCTGACTTTGAATTATATTATCGATCACCATATTCCACTGTTCGCCAAAGCCGCCGTATTTAATACTTCCGACGTTTACAAACGTATTAAAATCATACTGAACGCTTTCCGCATTAACAATATTCGGCGAGTAATCAGGCTGCATTGTCAATGGAATATAATCAAAAGGACTTTGGTCCGTACTGTTTACAACAGCCGTAAAGTATTCTTTTATAAGCGCGATCGAAGAAGGCTTTTCCGTTGAATTACCTTCGCCATTGTAAGACGAAGAGCTTTCTTCTGAAGTAGCCGAAGTATTATCGGTGACGGATACCAAACCATAACCGTGACTATCGGTAGCAGTTGAGTCGACCACTGATTGTTCCGTTTGAGATTGATATTCGGTATCGGCAGGGGTTTCTTCACATGCGACTAATAATATTGTCGTGACAGCCGCCATTATGACGGCTAAAAGTTTAGTACAAGATTTGATTTTCATTTGTTTACTAATGATTCCTCGTTAAAAAATAAAATTATCGCAAAGGAGCAAAACAATGCCTCTTGCTTTTCGACGTATTTATTATAAATCGCGTCATCTCTTTTTGCAACGATTTGTTTATTAACAATTTGTTGAATTGCTAAACGATTTGTTGAATAATGCATTGTCAATTACATTTTTAAGCATTTTACAAAACATCTTTTAAGAAATCAACAAATTGTATATATTCTCAAATGTTCAAACGAGCAATGTAATTTTCGTAAAAAAAATCGCAGTGATGCGATAAAGAAGACTTATCTGTATTTTTATGTATACAGCCCATTAACAAGTGATAAGGCTTTTTCTTTTAATAACAGCATAAAAAGCAAAAACTTTGCACCCCGCCTCATAAGATCGCTTTTATAGTGTAAGTGCCGGCTTGCGCCTCGAAATACTTATGACCGTTCTCTTCACGAAGGAATACAATCCCGCCTGATCGCAAAACCGTAAATTTATATCCTTTAAGCTTCGGGGCGGCAAAGGTCGCCAAAACCTTATGGGGGCTATCCGTAAAAGATATCTCAAACCCCGCCGCACCCGTCAAACTCTTCAAATATAAAATTCGTTTATAGTTTACCATAATTCATATTTTTTAGCAACATTTTAGGAGCGACTTTAATTCACACATCGTGAAAAAAACGTGGCAAAAAATCAAGAAAACACCACGCGTTGAATTAAGAGCGTCTAAGCTTAAAATAAACTGCCAAGTGACAATTATTAAGTGTAATTTCATTCACTTTTGCGACGTCTTGCCGATAGTTATAAGGAAATTAAAGCCAAAAAAAACAATACGGTATTAGCTTATACGCAAACCTATCGCCTTCGTTAAAGTTTTTTTGTCGGAAATATCGTCGATACCGCTTGAAATATCGACGAGTTTATATTATAATTGTAAAAAAGAACCATACGTCGACTTGAAAATACGGGAGAAGAAAATGGGAAGAAAAGTAAAACTTACGATCACGGAAAGCAACTGTCGGTCGGGATTTCATAAAAAAGGCGATGAATTTATAATAGATGAAGACAAAACGATTTGTCCGCCGATGTGTGTCGAATTATGGCATTATGCATATCCTTACGTTTGGGCGTTGATCAATGGCGCCGAATCGGATTCTTCGACCGGCATAAAGACAAGATCGAATGCCGTGATCTGCCCCGACGAAGGAAGAGTCCGTTTACTTATCGAAGTCATAGACGAATAATACCCAAACCCTAAATCACGAAAAAGAGCCGAACTTTTCATCAAGTCCGACTCTTTTTTAAGCGTTTATCCTTTTTTTACGCGCAGCCTTCCGAGCTTCTCGTCACTACGAAATAAAATTTCATCGATCGATGTTGTATAGTAAAAGTCGAGCATTTGCCCGACTTTCGCTATGGTTATGCAATTATCGCGGTATCTTTATGCCGAAATAATCGTTAGAAAATAATAATACGAACCCCGACTCATCATCAGTGTTCGTATTACTCTCATCTGGCGGAGAGTGAGGGATTCGCTCCGCTCGGCTTTAGTTTATAATTTTATAAAAGCTTTGCAAAATCAATTTTTCGATTTTGATTACAACTTCGTTATAGTTTTCGTTACCTCGCTATCACGCCCCTCGGGCAAACGCAACACTGTTGCGTTTGATCGCCGACCATAGTGGAATATATAGGCTTTTAGGTCGGCGACTACCCCTCAGTTCGAATCCCTTTTTGACTTTTGTCATGAAAAAGGCGCACCGCATAGGGTGCGCCTTTTTCGTGGCGGAGAGTGAGGGATTCGAACCCTCGGTCCCGAATTATCGGAACACCGCATTTCGAGTGCGGGCCGTTATAACCACTTCGATAACTCTCCGTTTATTTTGCAGCCCGATTTTTTTTGCAGGCTGCGTTTTTTATCGTTTCGACAGACGTTTTTGCCACGGCAACAGACCTACCGCAAACGTATCCGCCCGTCAAGCGAAATTAATTATATAACACAATTTGAAACTTGGCAAGGATTTAATGCTCGTTTTTCAAAAAACGGCGGCTTATTTTTTTCTTCTGTAAACGTACTTATAAGCCGAAAGGAATTTATCTTTATCGATATAATCCTGCTCGCCGGTATATTCGAAGCCGAACCCTTCAATAAGATCCATCACTGCATTATCGAGCGACGTTATCCAGATAAACACGAGCGTTATAGCGGAAAACTGTTTAACGGTAAACTCGAGTATCTTGGTAAGGTCGGCCTCGCCGAGCGCGGAAAAATCTATCGAAAAATTCCTTATCTCCGCGATAGGCTTATCGATAGTGACCAGCGCGTTGCAAACGCCTTTCTCAGTAAACAAATAGGTGATGCCTTCGCCGCTTACGCCGCGAAAACCTTCGCCTATCACGCTATCGGAAGGTATTTCTTCGCCGACCGCCTCGTAATACTCCGCCTTGGTCTTTTTGAAGATCCTCAACGCTTCGCCCAGATTTTTTTCGTTTAACTCAACAATATTCATAAAAAACCTTGATAATCATATCAGCGCAACTTTAAATGCCGCTGTTTTTTGTGAAAGTATTTCAATTATAACCGTAATTTCCCGAAATGTCAAGCAATTTTCAACATTTGCGCTTTTTGAAAACTTTAGCGATAGAACGATGAAAAATCAGACGTTTTTTGCGGATTTTTGCTTGACGACTGAAGTTCAGGTAACGATCTTAGGCTTTTTGGCGACCGTCGAAACGGAAAACTTATCGATATCGAAAACGTTTTTAACGTAATCGTTAAGTTTATCCGCCGAAAGCGCGTTTATCTTATTCAATTTTTCGCCAAAGTCGTAAACGTCGTTGAAAAACAGCATTCTTCTTCCGAAAAGCGTCATCTGCGCGGTCGTGCTTTCTTCGGCGAAAACGAGCGACGACTTTAATTGCTCGCGCACGAGATTGAACTCGTCTTCCCCCACGCCCGATTTTTTGAATAGTTCTATTTCCTTCATAACGGCGGAATACGCCTCGTTAAGCTTATCGCCGTTCAGCCCCGCGTAAACGCAAACGAGCCCGCTGTCAAAATATGAAAGGTGATATGCGTAAACGGTATAGCAAAGCCCCATTTCTTCGCGTATTTTTCTAAACAGTCGCGAACTCATGCCGCCGCCCAAAATATTCGCCATGACCTCGAAATAATTATACGGCTCGTCCTTTTGTCCCACTCCTTTGAACCCGAGCGCAAGGTGCGCCTGCTCGATGTCTTTTACCCTTTCCGTCCTGTCGAAAACGGGCGTAAGGTTTTTTACAAGGCGCAGCGCGGACTTTGACGGCTTTAAAACGGAAAAATACTTTTCGGTAAGCTCTCTGGCTTTTTCGGGCGAAATATCGCCCACGAACGACAAAACGATATTATCGGTCGTGTAATACTTGGCTTTATACGCAAAAATATCCTCTCGCGTAAACCTTTTGACGTTTTCTTTAGGGCCTAAAATGGTCCTTCCGAAACCGTCGCCCGTGCCGTAGTATGCCGAAATAAGCTCGGTCGTAACCACGTCGTCGGGCGTGTCCTCGTACATATTTATCTCTTCGATGACTACGCCGCGCTCTTTGTCGAGTTCTAAAGGCGGGTAGACAGAATCGATGAACAGGTCTGCAAGGATATCGAAAGCTTTCTCAACGTGCTCGGAAATGGTCTTCGTATAATAGTAAGTAAACTCTTTCGCCGTGGCGGCGTTTAAGATTATGCCGAGCGAATCGGAATCCCACGATATTTTATAAGTGTCGCGCTTATTCGTGCCCTTGAAATTGGTGTGTTCGATAAAGTGAGAGATTCCGTTTTCGTCGTTCGTTTCGTCGCTCGAACCGGCCTTTACGAAAACGCCTATCGAACAAGACTTCACGCCGTCTATCTGCCTTACTACGGCGCGTATTCCGTTATTTAAAGTAAAAGTATCAATCATTTGCAATACATTGGCTCACGGTAACGCAAGCTATCCCCTTTTCCTTATAAAAAGCAAGTATTTCGTCAAGCGCAGTTAAAGTATGCTGTTTCGGGTGCATAAGTACGAGCGCCCCGCTCGTTACGTTTTTGGTCGCGCGGGAAACTATCACGTCGACGTCCCCGTCGCGCCAGTCGATGGTGTCAACCGTCCACATTATGGTCTTGTATCCGAGCGACGCCGCGCACTTTAACGTTACGTCGCCGTACGCGCCCGACGGCGGAGCAAAAAGCTCCATCTCGTAACCGGTAAGAGCTTTTACGACTTCGTGACAACACGATATCTCTTCACGGTTTCTTTCTTCGGAAAGTTTCTTGTGATCGAGATGAAAGTAACCGTGATTTGCAAGCTCGTTGCCGCCGGCGATTATCCGTTTAAGCGTTTCGGTATTGTCGTCCGCCCAGCAACCGCCGACAAAAAACGTGGCTATAACGCCGTTATCAGCCAATTTATCGACTATCGCGTTGACGATGTCGGTATTTTCGTAGACGTTGAACATCAGCGCGACCTGCGCCTTTTCCGTGTTTCCGCTATATATCGGCGCATACGTTTTACCGCCCGAGATATAGACCGTTCTTTCGGGCAAAAGGCAAACCGCGCCCACCGCAACAACGAGAAGAGCCATCATTATCGTCGAAACGATACGCACACCTTTTAATGTTAATTTCTTCAAAAACCGCGTTTCCTATACAAAATAATATTATTTTGAAAAGAAAATATGACGCTTTTAAAAAAATTACGGCATTTCTCGCCGCGAAAATAAGCGCAAAACAACGCATAAATAGCGCTAAAAAACGTCGGATGATCGACCTATAGCGGCACTTGTGCGAAAAATATCATAATTCGTCGAGTATTTCCGCGACCAACGAAAAGTATTCGGAATTTTTTTCGTTTACGAACTTACGGAATCCTTCCGCGCCGTCCGCTCCGTCCGAAACTATCTTTATAATAAGCTGCGGGATACCGGCGTTATTTGCCGTTATCAACACGCCCGCCGCCTCCATTTCGCATACGCCCGCGCCGAACTCGTCCTTTAAGGCTGTTTTCGTCTTTTCGTCGGCTATGAATTTATCGCCCGACGCGCATATAACTTCTTCTATATCCGGGTGAAGTTTTTTGATCTTTGCTCTTAATCCCTCGTCGGTGGGTATGACCGTGCTTTCAAAACGGTCGTATTTGCCTCTCACGCTGCCGCTTAAAGGAGAAATATCGAATTCGTAATGCGCCACGCCCTTTACGATAAGCGTTTTACCTATGCAAAAGTCGGCAAGCGCACCGGCAAGCCCATAATTGAATATAAGCTCCGCGCCGCACTCCGATATAAGATATTGCGTGCAAGCAGAAGACATTATTTCGCCTTCCGTGCACGTCGCAAAAAATATTTCTTTTCCGTTGCGGTCGAACTCTTTTATATTCATCGCACCGTAATCGTATTGTCTTTTTACTGCCCCGAAAGTATTGACGAGGGCCTCGGTCTCCATTGCCATAGCAACGACCACACCTATTCTTTTCATTTTGTATCTCCGACAATTAGTCTGTCTATAAGTCGATTATCAACGGTTTTCACCATAACGGCCTGCTTTGACATATTATAGATCGTGAAGCCATTGATATATATAAGTAACGACGTTTCGGTCAATTATCCTTCCGCTTTAACAAAAAACGGATTCGATTTTACCTTCACCGACGTTGAGTTTTGCGACGGGCTTTGTATTCCCGGCGGCGGGGACGTGACTCCGTGTTTATACAATTCGCCGAGGACGGACGTAACGTCCGATCTTGCGCTCGATATCAAAGAGCTGTACCTTATCCGAAAATTTTTATCGAAAAACAAACCCGTACTCGGTATTTGCCGCGGTCTTCAGATCATAAACACCTGTTTCGGCGGAACTTTACGCGACTATAGCCATTCGGATAACGGCGGCGATATAGCGGTAAGTTGCAACTTTTACGGAGATTTCAATAAGGTTTTCGGCGAAAAAGGCGCGGTTAAATGCAATCATCGGCAGGCTATAGACGCATTGGGCGAAGGTCTGACCGTCGCGGCGAGATCTTTTGACGGCGTTATCGAGGCCGTCTGTGCCGAAAAACTGATAGCAACTCAATTCCACCCCGAAAGGACTTTTGGCGAAAACGTCGTCTGCGGCGACGAAGTTTTTAAGCTTTTCGGAAAGTTTTTCCGCCAATAACGGGTGTTACTTTTTCAATAATTTGAGCCAATCGTCTATCCGTACGATAAGCTCGGAATTGGCCTTCGTTTTACTTATCATATCGAGCAAAGATTCCGTCGCGGCGAGATCGTCGAGCACGCGGCGAAGTTTATACGAACAATCGAGTTCCGCGGGAGATAAAAGCAGTTCTTCCTTTCTGGTGCCCGATTTTTTAAGATCGATAGCGGGGAAGATCCTCTTTTCGGCAAGCTGGCGGGAAAGGGTTATCTCCATATTGCCCGTACCCTTAAATTCCTCGAAAATAACGTCGTCCATGCGGCTGCCCGTTTCAATAAGCGCCGTAGCGATTATAGTAAGACTGCCGCCGGAAGTGTTTCTCGCCAGCCCGAAAAACTTTTTCGGCATAACGAGCGCCTGCGGATCGAGCCCGCCGGACAAGACCTTTCCTGAACTCGATACCGTCGCGTTGTACGCTCTGACGAGCTTGGTCACGGAATCCATCAACACCACCACGTCGAAGCCGCTTTCCACGAGGCTTTTTACGCGTTTCATCATAAGTTCGGCTATGCGGATATGATGATCGGGCGACGAATCGAAGGTGGAAAAAATAACTTCAGAACTGAGCCCTTCCTTAAAATCGGTCACTTCCTCCGGCCGCTCGTCCACGAGGAACACTAAAAGTTTGACGTCCTTATGGTTGTTTTCTATAGCCGTGGCGATATTTTTAAGTAAAGTCGTTTTGCCCGTTTTCGGCGGAGCGACTATAAGCCCCCTCTGCCCGTAGCCTATCGGCGCGAAAAGATCGATGACTCTTTGCGACAGCCCGCCGTTTTCGAGCGTGATGCGCCTGTCGGGATAGATAGGTTTCAGGTTGTCGAACTTAGGACGCTCCCTGTCCGCGGAAAGCCCGTTGACTTTTAATACCTGCACGACCTCGGGAAGCTTGTTTTCCTGCTTTTTTTCTATTTTTCCTTCGACAAGATCGCCTTCTCTTAAAGAATTGGCTTTTATCGTCGGTTTGGCGATAAAGGCGTCCTTTTGCGAGTTGTCGCAGTTTTCGACGCGCAAAAATCCGTAGCCTTCGGGCACGAATTCGAGAACGCCGCAAACGCGACTGTCGGCTGTACCGGGATCGGCAAATACGGCGTCTTTATATAAGCTCGGTCTTCCGCGGCGCGAGCGAACGGGCTTTATTTCACCGCTTTCGATCTTAATTATCTCTTCGATGATCTCCGTTTTGCTCTTTGCCCCCGGCGTTCCGCCGATATCGGCAAGTATCTTTCTCAAAGAACCGATATTATAAAGTCTGTTGTAATCGTTGAAATCCATTATAACTCCTTTTAAACGATCGAATTAAAAAAATAAGCGGGTAAAAAACGGCAGGCAATATAAAATCACGCCTTGATCGGCGCCGTAAACTTGCGTAAAAAATCAGTAAAAAAATTGGTTTTCGTGTGTAAGATCGCCCGAAAAAGGGCTTGAAACGGTAAAAAAATTAATTAAAAAGATTTTATACGATAATTATATCATCTTAGGGCGATTTTGTCAATGAAAAAATCACGGCCTTTGGGTTAACCTTTATCGTATAATATATTTTATTGAAGATTTTTAAAGAATATGCCCGATTTTTTAACGAAAAAAAACACCGAAAAGTCAAATTTATCCGCGGGGATAGAATTTTCCGTAAAGGTATTTTGCGTAAAGCCCGGCGATATTTATGCCGGTAACTTTTGATATCCCGCTCCAAAAAGCGTTGGAATTAACTTCGCAAACGTAACTTTTATCGTCGCCGTGCAAAATATCCACGCCGCAATAATCGAGTTTTAAAGTCTTTGCCGCAAGTTCCGCAAGCTCTTTGTCGGTATCCGTTAAAATAACGGTCGTACCAACCCCACCCGCGGCGATATTCGAACGAAAATCATTGTCGTTCACTCTTTTCATCGCGGCGACGGCACTGCCGCCCAAGACGATAACGCGGATATCCTCTCCGCCCTTGCCGATAAATTCCTGAAAAACGTGCGGCTTGCCGCATAAGCGACTGTTTATTAAAAGCAATTCGTCCCTGTTACGGCAAAGATAAACGCCTTTACCCATAGAACCGAACACTTCTTTAACCACTATGGGGTACCCGAGTAATCGCTCCGCATGAAGACAAAAAGCTTCGTCGGGAGTCTGATACGCAAGCGGGAACGAAACGGTCTTCGGCATAGGCAAAACGCCCGATAAAGCTATATGCGTTTTCATTTTGTCGTCGCACAGTTCTATGGATTTTGCGCTGTTAACGAGCTTATAGCCGCACTTTTCAAGTAAATGCGTAATATACGGATCCTTGTCGAGATACACTACAAAGTCCCGTTCACCTATAAGCGAACGCGGACTGTCGACGTCAACGTAAGCTATAAGTTCGTCGGTTTTTACGATCTTTACGGCAACACCGAGTTCGTTAAGCTCGTCAGAAAGCTCTTCGACCTGTTTTGCGACCGAAGGATAAGAACAATATCCGTTGGTGATCACGGCGCATTTTTTCATTTCAATACCTCTTTTTTTCAAAAAACCGTTATTTTGCCGAAAAATCGTCTATTATCGCCGAAGCGACCTTTATCCCGTCGACGCACGCGCTCATTATCCCTCCGGCATAGCCGCAACCCTCGCCGCAAGGATATAAACACTTATGCGAAACGCTCTCGAAATTATCTTTTCTCGTTATCCTTACGGGCGAGCTCGTCCTCGACTCAACGCCCGTCAAAACGGCGCCGTCGGAGGCAAAGCCCCGTATTTTTCCGTTCATATCGAATAATCCCGCCCGAAGGCTTTCTATAATCCTAAATGGGAGCAGTTTTTTCAGCTCGAAAAACTCATATCCGCGGCTATAGGTCGGTAAAACGCCTTTTAAGCCTATCGTCGGAACGTCCGAAACGAAGTCTTCGGCAAGCTGAACGGGTGCCCGAAAATCACCGCCGCCCGCTATAAACGCCAGCCTTTCCATATTCTTTTGAAAAGCCACACCGCCGAGCACGTCGCCGTTAAAATCTTCTTTTTTCACCTGGCAGACGACCGCGCTGTTGGCGTTTTCGCCCGAGCGCAGATAATTACTCATTCCGTTGACGACGAGACCTTCCCTTTCGGAAGCCGAAGGCACCACAACGCCGCCCGGGCACATACAAAAAGTAAAGACGGCCCTGTCCGTAGCGTGGCTTACGAGTTTATAATCTGCCGCGCCGAGTTTCGCGTTGCCCGAAAAGTCGCCGTAGCGGTCGCGGTCGATGAGCTCCTGCCGCTGTTCGACGCGAAATCCCACTGCAAACTCCTTGCTTTCCATAGCCACACCCGCGGCGTGA
The DNA here is from genome assembly GCA_017616695.1 of Clostridia bacterium. Classification (GTDB taxonomy): domain Bacteria; phylum Bacillota; class Clostridia; order Christensenellales; family Borkfalkiaceae; genus UBA4636. The sequence continues at coordinate 48,476 of JAFZXN010000032.1, forward strand.
AGATAAGAAAAAGTATCTCTGCTGCTGTGGCCTATGGCGAGGATGACTTTATCCGCGAGATATTCGCCCTTATCGGTCTTTACGCCCGTAACTTTGCCGCCACCTGCGATAAGCTCCGTCATACGCTCGTTGAAACGAAATTGCCCGCCGAAAGAAATTATCTCGCTGCGGATATTTTTGACCACTTTCGGAAGATTATCGCTTCCGATATGCGGTTTATTAAGATATAATATGTCCTTCGGCGCGCCGAAAAGAACGAAATCTTCGAGCACCGACCTTATCTCTTTGCCGTTGACCTGAGTATTCAGTTTTCCGTCTGAAAACGTACCCGCGCCGCCCTCGCCGAACTGAACGTTGACGTTTTCGTCAAGCTCGCCGCCGTCGAAAAACTTTTTGACTGCGACGGAACGGTTTTCCACGCTTGCACCCCGCTCGATCACGGTGACTTTTACGCCCCGCCGCGCAAGATACAGCGCCGAAAACAGCCCCGCAGGCCCCGCGCCGACGATAACGACAGACCTATTTCCTTCAACGGGTACGATCTCGGGTTTTTCCCGCTTTTCGCCTTGGTAAAGCTCCACAACGTAGCAAAACTTTATATCCCGCTTATTTCGTGCGTCGACGGCTTTTTTCAATATACGCCAATCGGAAACGTCGTCTTTTTTAAGTCCCGATTTTTTCAGCGCTCTGTTAAACAGCAGCGCCTCGTCCTCTGATATGCGCAGATCAACGTTTACGGTCTTCATACGAAATTCTCCGCGGCCGCCATAGCGCTCGAAAACGCCCACTGAAGGTTATAACCGCCGCAATCGCCGTCGATATCGAGCGCCTCGCCGACGATAAAAAGGCCTTTTTTCAATTTGCTCTCAAAAGTTTTTTCGTTGACCTCGTCCGTTCTCACGCCGCCGTGCGTGACCTGCGAACACGAAAAACCGAACGTTCCTTCGATCGGCGCGACGTAGCCCTTAACGCGAGCTACCGCAAGGCTTATATCGCTACCCGTCAACTCGCCGAGCGTCTTGTTTTTAAGCCCTGAAACGGAAATTATCCATTGTGACAAAGAACTGTGAACGTAACCGGTCAAAAGCGTCGTAGCGCTTAAAAAGCCGAACGTTTTCACTTTGTTTTTGAGCGCCGCGACTATCTCTTCCTTGGTGCATTGCGGAATAAAATCTATTTTAAGATACGGCTTTTTCGTTTCGGCGATGCGTGAAGAAACGTTGAAAACGGCATTACCGCTCACGCCGTTATCCACGAACAGAAAGTCGCCTTCAAAGCTGCAGATATACCTTTCGGAATCAAAGAGACTTACCGCCGCTTTATGTTTTACGCCCTTTAAAAATTTACCGAAAGCCGAGGTTTTTAATTGCACGAGCGACGGCGATAGTTCGGTCACCGAATGTCCGAGAGATCTTAATAATTCATACGCACTGCCGTCCGTGCCGAGCCCCTGACCTGACTTTCCGCCCGACGCCACAACTACGTTTTCCGCCGAATACTTCCCGCCGTCTTCCAAAAAGACCGTATAATATCCGTTTTCCCGCGTAATGCCGACGACCGACGAATTAAGTTTGATCAGGTCTTTGCCGCCGCCGTTATCAAGGCGCGCGCGAAGACAATCGAGAACGGAATTGGCGACCTTTGAAAGAGGATACGCTCTGCCTTCTTCGTAAGAAAGCATCAGCCCCTTTTCAAAAAAGAAAGCTTCGAGCGCCTTTTGCCCGTACTTTTCAAGCGCGTAAGCGGCAAATTCGGGGTGTTCGCCGTGGTAATGGCAAACGGAAATATCCTCGTTGGTAAGGTTACATCTGCCGTTACCGGTAACGAGTATCTTTTTGCCCAATTTGTCGCTTTTCTCAAGAAGAAGAAAATCTTCGGAATTTTTGTCGAGCAGTCGGTTGCAAAGGACGAGCCCCGCGAAACCGCCGCCTATAACGATCAGTTTTTTCATAATGATTATCGCCTTATCCGCCGCGTTGATATTTGCGGCGCGAGATCAATAGATCGGATATTACGATAAAATTTTACCACATTTTGCGCCAAAATACCACTAAAAACACGAATATTTCCAAAAACGCGAATATTTATTGACTATTTTTAACAAATATTATATAATTTCATTAAAATATAAACGTTATTCGCGGTAACGGATCAAAAAACCGCGAATGAGGCCCGATCATGTTAGAAACCATCGTCAACTATTATAAAGACAACCCGATGCTTTTTAAAGTAACTTTGATAGTCTTTCTCGTATGCCTTATCGTGGGGTTCGGCGCAGTTCTTGCGTACAACGCAGTAAGAAGCGCCAAGGAGCGCAAAAGCCCCGAGGACGCCGCCGCGGAGATACTCGGAAACGCCGATCTTGACAACGGATTCGTCAACGAAACGCCCGCCGAGGACGACAACGAAGCCGAAAGCCCCGACGCCGCCGAGGAGGAAAACAGCGCCGACGCGGTGATAACTCCGACTGAAACCGTCGAAAAAGCGCCCGAAACCGAAAACGCCGACGACGCTTTGCCCGCCGAAACGGAAAACGAAAGCGCGCCGATAAACGAACAACCGACAAAGCGGGAAGAGCCGACGACAAAACCGACTTTAAATTCCGAAAACGATAAAAGCGCGCCCGAAAAGGAGACGGCGACCGCAAGCCGCACCGCCGAAAAAGACGAAAAGCAAAAAAGATCGTCCACGCGCTACGCGGGCAAATGGATAATTACCGAAAGCGACGGTATGTTCTCGGCAAATCTCGTGGCTTCCAACGGCGAAGTGCTGTTAAGGAGCGAAAGCTACTCGGCGCTGTCGGGCGTAAAGAGCGGCATCGACACCATAAATAAGAACATAGCCAAAAACAACTTTGCCCTGTCGATAGATAAAAACGGCAAATACTTTTTCAAACTGTACTCGTCGTCTAAAAGGCTATTATGCATAAGCGAAGTGTACGGCAGTAAAAAGCTTTGCGACAACGCCGTCGAATCGGTAAAAAGATTTTCGCAAACGGCGATAATAGTCCGTCAAAGCGAAACCGAACAATAAAAAACGTCGAAAAAAAAACGCCGCCCGTCGGACATATCCGACCTGCGGCGTTTTTTAACGCAAAAATTCAGTAAATATATAATTCACACCGCGGCAAAGCCGCTCGATCATCAGCTGTCTGCCGTATGCGGCAGTAGGTCTTCGCCTCTATATTATTATGACGAGAGGCGTAGGCGGAATTCATTTTCGCCGTATAGCGCCTCCGACCTACAGTCTAACGACTTTTTCTCGTACCAACGAGAAAAAGTGTTAATACAATTACAATATATCAAGATTTTTCTTGAAGACGCGCTTGAAATCCTGCGCAGCGGTCTTTGCTTCTTTTATCTCGAGATCGGCGGGGTTAATAAGTTCGGTCTTCATAATGACGGAATCGCCGAGAACGTCGCAAACTATTCCCGAAACGCAACCGGACATACTTCTGTCGAGGCTTTCGGCTATACGGAGCATGATGCCGAGCTTACGGATAACGTCCACGTCGGGCTCGTTGATGAATTCGCGATACTTGTTGAATTCGCTCATCGAGAAATCGTCGTTTTTATAGACGGAAATGACGAGCGCCGCCATAACGATCTCTTTTTGCGGGATACCGTACAGCGCGGAATTCAACGCGATATAGCTGGAATGCTTCTGATAGTCGTAATACTTGATGGAAGCGCCCGAATCGTGCAGCATTGCCGCAACTTTAAGTATGCGCAGATACTGCCGCGGGAACTTATGCAACACGCGAAGCTGCTTAAACAGCTGGATGGATAAAGACAACACCTGTTCGACGTGTTTTTCGTTGCAGTTATAGAACTTGACGAGCGTCTGCAAGCTGTAACCGAGGATATCGGAAATAGGCTTTTCAAAAGTCAGCGGCATGGCGTAGTTGAAAATTATACCGTCGCGAAGACCGCAACCCGAAACGACCATTTCGTTGAAATTGCAATACTCGGTGATCGATTTTATCGCGGCAAGAGCTGCGGGGATTATATCCGCGCGCGAAGACGAAACGCCGCGTATCCTCTTTTTCTTATCGAGGTCCATATCGACGAGCCGTTCGTAAATGGAAGAGAAATCTTCCGTGCTGATATGGTAGTTGTGAACGATGCTGTACGGGCTCTTTTTGACGAGTTTACTTATTCTGCCGAGGCTGCGGTACGATCCGCCCACGAGTATCAACTGCGTTTCGGGATCTATCTCATGCAACCAATCTATACCCTGAAGCTGTTGAGAATAAAATTCTTCCGTCTTTTTCGCCTGTTCCTGCGGGGAAACGCCTTCGCCTGCGAAAAGCTCCGTCAAGGTAATGGCGCCGAAAGGAAGGTTGGCGTAATGCAAAAGATTGCGCCTGTTATAATAAATGACCTTGGTGCTGCCGCCGCTCACTTCGAGAATGAGCCCTTTGGGGATATCGAGGGTGTTGATAACGCCGCGATAGATATAAACCGCCTCTTCTTCGGGAGTAAGGACTTTTATCTTTATCCCGCAGGAAGTCGATATCTCTTCAAGGAAACTGCGCTGATTTTTCGCACGGCGAACGGCAGCGGTCGCCACCGCTATAATGCGTTCGATACCGTAAGCGTCGCAAAGCTTACGGAACATCTTCAAAGTTTTTAAAGTTTCCGCTATACGCTGAGGTTTCAAAAACCCGTCACGCTCCATATCCTTGCCGAGCCTGACGCTTTCTTTAAGCTGATCTATAACCATAAAATGCCCGTCGCCGAGCATCTGAACTATAACCAATCTTGCGGAATTTGATCCCAAATCTATAATGCCGATTTTTTCCACAAAAACTGTACTCCTTGCCTGTACCTTTAATTATAGTTATTATATAAAATTTTTTTAAAATAGGCAACATAAAACGGGTATATTTGTGCAATTTTTTTGAAAAAATTTTAGTAAAATATAGATAATCGGTAAGATAATTACTTAAACTGCACAAACGAATTGTCTATTCTGCACAAAAACCCGCTTTTTGCCTTGCTTTTGCCAAAACCGACGTCTTTATGAACCGTTTTAAAAACAACCAAATCGGTATGTGCAAAATGCACAAACCGACGATTTTTAAGCAAAAATCGCGCATTATCCGCGCTTTAAGTTATCCCGGTCGCCGCCGTTTCTTTTCGTGCTAACGAACAAAGCTATCGATAAAACCGCCAAAAACGCGCCGAAGACCTTGACGGAAACGTTCTTATCCACGTCGGAAGACAAGTAGCCCGTCAAAAATGAAACGAGCGCCGCGACGACCGCCGTCGGCAAAACCCGCTTAAATTTCACCAAACCGTTTTTGGCGTGTATGGTAAGGCTTACCGCCGCCATAGGCAAAAAGGATACGAGATTAATAAGCTTTGCGCTTTGGATATCGATCCCGCAGAAGATATTGATAACAGGTATCAGGATCGTTCCGCCGCCCATACCCATTCCGCCCGCGACGCCGGCGACCAGACCGCAAACGGCCTGCAATACATAATTTATCATAAATAAACCGAAAAAACCTTAAAAGCGTAATAAAAAGTAACGATAACGGGCTTATAGCGCGACTTTTGCCGTTTTTGCACTTCCTGAAAACAAGCAGAACGGCCGCCCCGAAACGTTCGTTTTAATAAACGTTTAATATATAAAGTCATCAAAACAGCAACATTTTCAAACCGGCTGTGCACGTTAAAACGGCAAAAATATACCCTACGACTTTGGGCGGCGAGACCTTAAGTAAGAACGAGCCTATCGCCCCGCCGACCGTTACCGACGAGGTAATAACGATAAGCGAGATAATATCGTCGGGCAAAGCTTTCATCAGTAAAGCCGCTGCCGCAAACAGAGCTACGGGCAAGATGACGGCTATCGCCGTAGCGTGCGCACTTTTGCCGTCGTAAGAAAGAGCGTATATAAGTAACGGAACTACCACCATTCCGCCCCCGCCGCCGAAGAATCCGCAGATGGCCCCCGCCACCGCTCCGACCGCTGATTTTACCCATAATTTATCTTTCACGCTAAAATTATGGGCGCGCAATTATATAATAATGTAAAATATTATTTATTTTTTATAAATAATTAAAAAATCCGCGCGAAAAAAATTGATTTTCGGGAAAACATATAGTATAATTTACATTGTTATCGATTCGGATAAACTAATTTACTTTTATTTTTTTAAGGTGAACTATGAAAACAAACAAAAGGTTCAGTATCAAAACTCTGTTGGCAGCCGTATCGGCAATTATGGTATCATTCTGCTTGATGCTTACAGTTGCCTGTACGGACGGCTCGCAAGATACGTCCGCTTCTTCGACGGGTTCCGATTCTTCTCCGGCGGCCGCCTCTACCGTCACCGACTATCAGGTCGTGACCAACGGCGACTTCGAATTCGGCACCACCGATAAAGAAGCGAGCGCCTACCCCGTATCGTCTTCCGTAAGTTGGACGAGGTCTAACGATTCTCTTCTCAACTCGGCGACTTCTTCAAACGCCACCTCCGGTATAATCGATACCGCTGACGAAACGTATAAAGCTACGGCAAAAGCCGTAGCCGATAAGTATTCGGTACAGCGTTATCGTTTCCCCGTCGAAAGCGGCGAAGGTGACAACACCGTTTATTATAACCCGTCCACGCCCCAGGCGCTCGGGTATATCGGCGCAGGCGATCTGTACACCTACAGCGAAGAGACCGAAAACGAGAATAAGCTCCCCACGAGCGGAACGAAGATCTTAATGATCCACAACGTTACGAGCGAAGACGGAAGAGGTACCGCGCAGAAGTTTACTTCCACCAAGAACTTTACCGTTTCTTCTTACGGTATGCTTTCCGTATGGGTAATGACCAAAGACCTCAAGACCGCTATGGACACGCAGGAATACGGCGCGTACGTTCAGCTCCGCACGACCATCGGTTCGGAGACCAACCCCGTTATCGTAAAGAACATCAATACGAACGGCGATTGGGTAAAGGTCACGTTCTATCTCAACGCCAACCAGCTTGCCGACACGAGCTTTAAAGTAGTTCTCGGCCTCGGTTTCGGTTCCAAGGACGTTCGTCAGGAATACGTCGAAGGTTTCGCTTACTTTGACAACGTGTATTATAAAGACCTTAATAAGTCCGATTATGAAACGGCAGTTCAAGGCGTTGATGCCGCAGACACTTTCACCTATTACGCGCCCAACGCCGACGGCAGGAACGAACAGGTCGAAAAGAAGGACCTTGTAAAGAGCCTTAACTACGACGCAACCGCGCGTAACTATTCCTACAGCGTCAACACCCGGATAGTTGATACTCCGTTCGACATTCTTCCCCTTCTCGATAGTGAAAAAACCGTCAACGACAATTACGCTCACGCAGCGGAAGTTGATAATTACGGCGGCGACGTAGTGGCCGAAATCGACACTTTTGCAGAAGTTGCGGCTCTGGCAGACGGTAAGCTCGACGAAGTTGAGTCGCCCGCCGGTAACGACGCTATATCGATCCTTATCTATCACCCGACCAACGCAAGTTCCTCCTTCGCCTTCAACAATAATAACCTCCCGAACGATATGATAGTTTCCATAAGCTTCTACGCTAAAGTTTCGACCGAGCTTAACATTACGGGCCTTTCGGTAAACTATCACGACGACGGTTCGTCTTCGGATAAACCTTCCACTCTCGTTTCGGCATTCACCACCAAGGACGTTGACGACGAAAACACCAACGGTTTCGTTAAAGTTACGCTGTTTGTCACCAACACGGTCGGCGACGGACAAGACAGGTCTTTCGACCTTATCTTCACTCTCGGCACGACCGACAGCGTTACCGATTACAATATGCTGACTAAAGGTTACGCCGTGATGACGGGCTTTACCGCCGCCTTTCTTACTCAGGAAGAATTCGATAAGGTATCGAGTTCCACTTATACGGGCATAGCCAATCTCGGAGCCGATCTTCCCAACGGCACGGAAGGTGAAGACGAAAAGGATTCCTATTCCTTCACTTACGCCGCCACCAACGAGACTACGATAAAAAGTAGCGCCGCTTCCAACGTCAACGGTTACACGGGCGTCGTCGGCAAACACGTTATGACCGACAGCAACAGCGACGTTGTCGCCTTCACGCAGGAAGGAACGACGGCAGGCATTATCAACACCAAGTATATCGGTAATTACGCTTTCCTGACGCAAACCGAAACGGATAAGATCGGCGCACTTGAAAAGGAAAACGACAACGACAACCTCCAGCCCCTTTTGATAAAGAACTATAAAAACGACGGCTCCAAGCTTTCTTACGGATACTTGAGTTCGGCAAAGACGGTCAGCGCGGGCACCACGACGCTCGTCTCCGTCAAGGTAAAAGTTATCGGCAACGAGGCGGTCGCTTACGTATACCTCGTCGACGCGGACAACCTTTCCGGATTCCCCGTACTCACCATTTCCGCCAAAGATTACGCTTTCGACAACGAAACCTCCAAGCTCACCGTTTCCGAAAACGATAAGTTCAATAAAGCTTTCGTTCAGACGGTCACCGAAGCCGATTGCAACGACGGCTGGGCTACGGTGTACTTCGCAGTCACCGCAGGTGAAAACGATATCAGCTACAGGATCGAACTTTGGAACGGCTCGAGAGACGAAGCCGACAAATCGACCGGCACCGTACTTTTCGACAGCGTTTCCACTTCCACCGTTTCGTCCTTGACCAACCTTATGGCAAAGCTCGGCGCGCCCGAAGCGACAGAGACCGTAACTTATACGAGAGTCCCCACCCTCGTCAATTACGTTGACGACGACGGCAAAGACGCCACGAGATACGAAACTTACGGCGAAAGCACCGTTTATACCGAATACGCCGACGCAAAAGCAGTCGTCGCCTCCTTCGCCGCTATCGACGTTACGAGCGAAAGAACGGAAGTTTCCGAAGACGATACCTCCGCTTCCGACGAAGAGACAAGCTCTTTCGGCATCTCCTACAACGGCGAGACCAACCTTGCGCTTTATATAACTTCTATAGTTATTGCGATAGTCCTCGTTCTCGTCCTCGTGGTCGTCGGCGTAAGGATGATGCTTAAAAAGACCAGAAAGAGCACCGTCGTTTCCGAAGAGTTCTACAGCCGCGACAGCCGCGAAAAAGCCCAAAGGCAGATAAACGCCAATAAGGCAAGACGTGAAGCCGCAGCCAAGGCTAAAGCCGAAGAACAGGCCACCGAAAGCCCCGCCGAAGCAGAAGAACAGCTCCCCGCTTACGACTACGAGAATATGGAAAACAATATCCCCGCAGAAGAAACGGAAACCCCTTCCGAAGAGGCTGAAGCTCCCGCTACCGAAGAAGCCGAAGCTCCCGCTACGGAAGCTCCCGCCGAAGACGGTGAAAAGACGGAATAATAACAACGATATCATAAAAGTTCCTTGCGGAAATTCCGCAAGGAACTTTTTTTACGCCCTGATGAAACAAGCTTTACCGTTCGCCCATAAAACGGCAAACGAAACGCGCGGCTTTTCGCCGCGCGTTCTTCAAACAAATAATAAACAATATTATATATACCGCCACGATAAAACCGTATCCACGGGAGAGGAGCGCGTTGAACAATTATTTCTTCTGACGGTATATTTCTTTCAGGTCGTCTATTGCCATTTCAACGTCCAAAGTGTGGAAGATAAAATAGTTTACGCTCATCGTTTCAAACGGGGCTTGCTTATATATTTTACAACTTTCTTCTTTCGTATAAAAATGCCGGTAACGATAAACGTAGCCTATCCAAAATAACACTTCTTTTGAAAAGTTTTCATTGATCTTCTCGATTATCACGTCGTAAACGGGAACGTTCAGATCGTTACATAACGCATAAAGACCTTCTTTTCGCAAGGTGAGTAGGCTACGAACGACCGTTCTCCCAACGATTTATAGTAGCAAACCGATCGCCTATTTTCATAGTCATTTCCGTTTGGCTCAAACAAAGTATTGTCTTATTCGTTTTATCAGTTCTTTCATGCACTGCATATAATATTTATTATATTTTATATTATATCGATTGTTATACTATTTGTCGACAAAAAAACATAACGACGCAACAATATTTTTCAGACATATAAAAAGAACTCGGATCGAATGTATCCGAGTTCTTGCGTTTTTTATAGCGTTTTCAATGTTATCACAAGATAGCGAAGAATGCTTTTATCGCGTTGATGGTGTCCGCATCGGCGGTGGGGTTGGCTTCTTCGTAATTTGCTATAGCGTTAGCTATTTCGAGCTTCTGCTCGGGGGTAGTCGCTACGGGAACGCTTTCGTAAGCGGAAGTGTAATCTCTTAAAACTTCGCCCACTTCCGCGTTTTCCAGAACGACGTTTATGACCGCGTCGGCGGTAGCCTGCATATTTCCGCCGTTGACGTAACCGACTATTTCGGTCACGGCGTCGGCATATTTTTCGGAAAGCTCGGTGAAAGTCTCGGAGCCGGGAACGTTGGCCTCGGCGATCTTTTCAAGCACCTTTTTCATAACGCCGGAAACGGCTACGGAAGTAGCATCGTCGTCGACCATTTCTTTTACGGCCTGATCGACTATCCCGCTCACGAGTTCGACGTTGTTTGCCGAAACCGTCGCAAACGCCGCCGAAAGCGTAGCCGAAGACGTATTGATATCGGTATCGCCCGAGGCTATCTGACGGGCAAACTTGTAAGTATTGACGAGCGAGGAGACCGCGTCGGCAAGGTTATTGATATCGTCGACGACCGTTTCTTCGGTGGTGTCCGCAAGGATAACGAGCGCGGGATCGAGCGTTTCTCTGTATTCGAGCGGTAGCTGCTGTTTAAGGTTGAGTCCTAAAAACTCGTTCCATAACAGCCACTTTTCGCCGGCGCGTTTGATTATCTCGGTAACTATCGGTCTCGTCAGAGCGGAAGACGCGTTTTCGATATCGTCGGCAACGTGATTAAGAGGCGTTGCGTCGACGTCCTGCAAGTGGCCTTCGCCGAAATCCTGCGCGGTGAATACGTTTATCTCGCCCATAATGGCTTTAACGTCAGCTAAAAGTGCGGTCAAAGAGTGCAGTTTGTCGATAACGTTGTCGTTATCGGTAGATGAAAGCATATCGTAAGCGGGGTTAAGAACGCCTTTAAGATCGTCGGGAAGCTGCGCCTCGATATCGACGCCCATAAACGGTTTGCCCTCTATCCACTTTTGCCCTGCCGAGGCGAGAAGGTTTGCCACTATCTTTCTTGCGATGACGGTGTTTTCTATCACGGAAACGACTTCGTTCATCGGCTCGACGTTTATCTTCGACAGATCCGAGAAATCGTTCTCGGTAAACTCGCTGACAGATTTATACGCACCGGATAACGCCTCTATCTCGTCGATAAACATATTAAGGTCGTCGATGACCGTCGCTTTGGTCGTTTCGTTGAGTTTTTCGAGTGCGGGATCGAGGTCGTCTTTAATGTCTTCGGGGAGCTGCTTTTTAAGGTTGAGCCCCATAAACTCCTGCTCGTTGAGCCATTTTCCGCTTGCATAAGAAAGAACTTCGGCGATTATCGCCCTTATCGTTTCGTTGTTTTCGATACCTTTCAATATGTCGCGCAAAGGCGTAACGTCGATATTCTTCGTGTCCGAAAAATCCATCGTGCCGAGGTTTACGACCGCGGGCGCCACGTTGGAGATAGATTCCGCGTCGGCGGCAACGCTCGATTTGGAACCGTCGCTCAAGGTGTACTGCGAAGTGGCGTCGAATATAAACGACGTGGCGGTATCGGTGACGGATACTATCGGGAGTTCTTTGGCGTTTTTCAAAACTTCGGCAATGCTGTTGCCTTGCTCGCTCGTGGGAGCGATGACTTCCTGCTCCTCGAGTTTGGAATACACCTTGCCGGCGTTGACGATATAACCCGTCGCGGGCATCATCAAACAGCCTGAAATTATCACGCCGCACAAAAGGGAAAGGACCATTCCTATCACTCTGTTGTCGACGCTCTTTTTGTTTTCGCCGTATTCCCCTTTACTGAAAGAAGAATTGATTATCGCACCGAATATCATCGTGATAAGCGCCAGAACGATAAATACGAGCGTAAAAGCTATCGGCGACAAAGCGCTTATCACCACCGCTGGCAGATATTCCGCCAACGTGGGAGACGCCGCAAAAAGTTCGGACAGACTTTCGGTAAGCGAACCAAGACCGAGGTTATCGTACAGCATATTGTAGATATCCCCGCCGAATCTGCCCATAACTACGCTCGTTAATATCACGGCGACGAACGCCGAAATGGCAAGAAATACCAACCTGACGAGCGACTTACCCGTTCCGCGGACCAATCCGACGATTATCTCGACGAAAAGGATAAGTCCGATTATCGCAAAATATACGATATTTACTATCTGAAGAAAATTCATTTTCCCTCCTTGAATTGTTTCCCGTCAAAAGCTTAAAGCCTTATAATCGGGATAAGATCATACGTTATTATATTCGCCCGAATATAGTTTCAGGCGTCCGTTTCTTTTGAAGCTTTTGAAAAACTCTGCGCGATAAAGTACAAATGGTCGCCGGCTCTTTCGAGGTTGTTGACGAGGTTGATGAAAACGCCCGAAGATTCAGGTCTGCAAGTGCCGTCGTTAAGGCGTTTCATGTGCCCGTCGAGAAGAGTTTTCTTGTAATTATCTATCTTATCTTCAAGCTGTTCGGCTTTATCGAAGTCATAATTCGGATCGAGCCCGAACGACTCGAAAGCCTTTTCATATAAAGCGGTGATCGTGGCGAACATCTCTTTAAGTTCGGTTATGACGCTTTCGGAGAACATAAGCTCCTTTTTGATATATTGGTCGGTGTAGCCCGTGATATTGTCCGCAAGTTCGGCGATACGCTGGATATCCGGTAAAGCCGAATAGACCGCGGAAATTATCCTTTCGCTCGATAGCGCCACGTTGGTGGAAGACAGCTTTACGAGGAATACGGTTATTTCGGAATTTATATTGACCGTTTCGGTGATTTTTTCTCTTACAGACTCTTCCACCGATTGATCTTTATCCAAAAACCCGTTGAACGAATCGGAAAGCGCTTTGATTGCGTGTTCCGCCATAAGTGCGGTCTCGTTTACGACCGCGCCGACGGCAACGCCGGGAGCACGCAGCAATCTGTCGTCCAGCCTGCCGCCCGTAGACGGCTTTTTGGAGGCCTTGTCGGGGATTATCATCTTCGCGGATTTTACGAACAACTCTGTAAACGGCAGGAATATCGCCGTACATAACACGTTGAACGACATATGGAATATGGCTATCTCCATCTTCTTGGATTCGATAAGCCCGTCCCAGAAGTCGCCGAAGCCTTGCCAGCACCATAAAATAATAAGGAATATTGCCGAACCTATCAGGTTAAAGAGCAAGTGAATGACCGCCGTGCGCTTTGCGTTAGTCGAAGCGCCGATAGACGAAATGATAGCGGTAAGACACGTTCCGACGTTAGTGCCGAGTATTACGAAATATATGCTGTTTCCGCCGTTTCCGATAACGAGCCCCGCGCCCGCCATAGACAGCAAAATACCCGTGACTGCGGTGGACGACTGCATCACTATGGTAAACACTACGCCCAAGAAAAATAGAAGCAGCGGAAACGAAATACTGCCGAGCACGTCTTTGACTACGGGCTGGTCGGCGACCACGCGCATTTGCGTCGACATGGTCTTAAGCCCGAAAAATACGAGCCCTATACCGGCTATCGCAAGGAAAAGCGTCTTCGTGCGTTCCTTTTTGGCGACCATCGAACAGAAAATACCTATAAGCGACAGCACCATCGCATATAGCGGCACGTCGATAGCGTCGAGCGAAAGAATGAGCGCGGTTATGGTAGTACCGATGTTTGCGCCCATTATAATCGGCACCGCTTGCGACAATGTTATAAGCCCCGCGTTGACGAAACCTATAAGCATAACGGTCGTAGCGGCGGAACTTTGGATAAGCGCAGTGGAGCCTGCGCCTACGGCAACGCCCGCAAACCTGTTCGCCGATATCTTATTGAACATATTACGCATCGCCTTGTTGGCGAACTTCGTAAGGTTATCGGACAAAACTTTGAATCCTATTAAAAAAGCGCCAAGTCCCGCTATCAGGAACATTACGGTTTCAATTTGCATATTACCTCATTAGTGTAAAAGATACGGCGTCGGTCGGTCTATTTATCCTCGTTTTGAGAAAACGACAGGCTGAACTTCCGTAAAACGGTCGGACGCGATCGATCGGAGCGCTAGTTTTTATAACTATATTATACATTATATTTATCTATATTTCAAGATAATTTACGTTTTTTCGACGAAAAATATCGATTTTTAAGCAAAAAATACGCCTTTTTTACCTGATTTTTACAGTTACGAAAGGGTATAACCGCTCAATAAAAGCGCAACGCCGAGCAAAACGGGTATTATTATCTGGTGCGCAAGGTAAACTATAAGCGTGTGTCTTCCCATAAACGTGAGCACGTTGCGCTTATATCCCTTTTTAAACAGCAACGACTTTTTCTCCGGATACAGCAGTTTTCCCAAAAATACGCCGATGAATATCTGCCCGCCGTAATAAAGAAGCGAATAGCTGTCGGGGCCTAAAAGTATTTGCCCCGTCACCGCCAACCATAATTGTTTGAAGAACACGGACGTATCGACGTATTGCTGCATATTCGGCACGAGCGGATCGTAAAACATTCGTCCGGCAAACACCATTATCGCCCCGACTATAAGATACGCCCACTTGTCGACGGAGAACTTTTCCATCAAAGAGATGATGATAAGCGATACCGCCATCATATGCAGTATCCCGAATACGATTATCATTCTTCCTTTAAGCCCCGCCACCGCGTCGGCTATCACCGTGGCTACCGTAAGACCTAACGCCAAAAGTAACAGCTTAAAAGAACGTTTCATATTCGAGCGCGACAGCGAACAGCTCGCGCCCGTAAGCGACAGAAAAGTAAACAGCACCGCCTGACGGACTATCCGCCTTACGTTCCAGAACCAATACGAACGGGCAAGCGCCGCAAGATCCGCCCAAAAGCCCGCGTCATACCGCGTTATGCCGAAAATGTTGGGCATAAGGTAGAATACGTCGTACATAAAATGGTCGAGTATGACGAGCGCTATGGCGACGCCTCGCAAAACGTCTATCTCGGTTATACGTCCGTTTATCTTTAATTGTTTAGCCTGCTTTTTTTCGGCTTTACTTATCGTTTCGCCCATAATAAATACGCTGTCGACAGATCATTTAAGGGTTTTTAAATATTTTTTATCTTCGTCGGAAACCCTGTAGCTTTCGACGCATTTTTTTATAGCCATAATTCTGACGGTTTTATCGAGCTTTTCGTTTTTAATTGCGGCAAGGGCTACGTCACGGTTTTTGGCAACCGCCGTAGCGATGAGCCACGCCGCCATCATCTTGACGTAATAATGCTCGGTAACGGCGGAAAGCGCCGCATTAAAAAGTTGCTCGTCGAGCTCGTCGCCCAAAAAGTACGTCATAACGACTTCCATTCCGAACCGCCGCGTGTACGGCAATTCGGAATCGAGCCACCTTAAAACGTGCGGCTTTACTTTGGATCTGTTCTTTGAAAAGACCTTCGGGCGCATACTGTCGCAAGTGGCCCAGTTATCCACGAACGGCAAAAAGCGGTCGAGCTCGAAAATGCACTCGTCAAAGTCCTTTATACCGTTTATAAGCACGCCGTGAAGAGTGTTTGCTTCGAGATATTCGTGCGGTAAAGCCGCAAAATACTCTCTTTCTTCGCCGTTTTTCCGCATATCATCGGCAAGTTTTTTTATATCAGCCGAGTATACGCCGAGAACGCGATCTTTATCGACGCCGGGAACGAGCGCAGCCGAAAAATCTTTCAGCTCGGCTTTGGATAAGGCTTTTAATCTGTTGAAAACGACAGCGTTTATATCGTTCATATTTCTCCGAAAATCTCCCGCGTCAAGCTATGGGCTTATATAAATTATCAAAGGCTGAACGCATTTGACGCATTCAGCCCGAATTATCACGATTATTTGCGACGTTTTAATAAATTTGTTGAGCCATAGCAATAACGACGCGGGCTATGCGGCAAGGAACGTTTTTCCCGACCGACCGTTTTTCTCATTTTAGCAAAACGCCGAGCCGTTGTCAATTATTTTTATTATTTGGTACTGTAAATCTTATATATTATTTATTAATAATATAACGTTTCCGACGCCGTTTTCGCGATCCGGTACGGCTATTTTGACCGATAAACAAACGAAAAACCCGCCTATAAGCCCGTTATCGGCACGTTTTGACATATTCCCGCCCATCAACGGCGGATAATTGATTTGCGGATAAAAAATCGGTGCTTTTTGTATGCCCGCAAACAAAAAATGTTAATTAAATTACGCCGAGAGCGGTAGCGGGGATTGATTTCCCGCGTTAAGCCGCTCACGACCTACAGTCTGACGGCTTTTTCTTGTACCGACAAGAAAAAGTGTTAAAATATTCTCGCCGAGAGGCGTAGGCGGAATTCATTTTCGCCGTTTAGCGCCTCACGACCAACAGTCCTAACGATTTTTTGTTTGCCACCGCAAACAAAAAATGTTAATTAAATTACGCCGATAGCGGCAGTTCGGCTTGATTTCCCGCGTTAAGCTGCTCACGACCAACAGTCCTAACGATTTTTTGTTTGCCACCGCAAACAAAAAATGTTAATAAATATTTAGACTCGCCGCTCCCACAACGCCGGCCTCGTCGAGAGAGGCAGTCAGAATTTCGACTTCAGGCCCCAATTTTCCGGCGAAAATGCCTGCGTCGAGTTTTAATTTCACTCTGTCGGTCAAAAACTTGCCTTGTTTAGCGATACCGCCGCCTAAAATAATGGCCTCGGGGCGGAAGATATTGGCAACGTTTATTACGCCTATTGATAAATTATCAATGTATTCGTCCACGACCTTTTTTGCCGTTTCGTCCGTAAAATAATACTCGAATGCCGTTCTGCCGGAAACGTTGTCGATAGAACCTTTTTCCCACATTTTGCTGTCTTTATGCTCCATCATCGCGGCGCGCGTTTCTCTTACCAAAGCCGACGCCGAGGCGTAAGTTTCAAAGCAGCCTTCGTTTCCGCAAGCGCAACGGTTTCCGCCCGCGCGAATGACCATGTGGCCTATTTCCGCGCCCGCCGACTTATTGCCTTCGTAAAGTTTGTTATCTATTATAACGGCCCCGCCGATACCCGTGCCGAGCGTCAAAAACACGCTCGAAGAATACTTAGCGCCCGAGCCGAAACGAGCTTCGCCAAGCCCCGCGGCGTTGGCGTCGTTGGAAAGTATCACGGGGCAACCGAATTTTCTTTTCAGCCTGTCCGCGACTTTTACGTTCTCCCAGCCGAGGTTGGCGGCTTTCACGATATTTTCGCGTTTGGCGTCGACAAGCCCGGGTATTCCCATGCCTATCCCGCTTATTTCGTAACCGCCGTCCGAAATAAGATCGCTGATAAGCCGTTCGATATCTTTAAGGACGCATTCCGCGCCTTCCGATCTGCGGGTGGGTATGCGCCCGAACTTTTCGATAATTCCGTTTTCATTGACTACTCCGCCCTTGACGTAAGTGCCACCGAGGTCTATTCCGACGTAATGTTTCATAATGCTTCCCATAATAAATAACAGTAGTTTCAGTGCAGTAATAAATTAGCGTTACGCCGCCGACTTAAATAATTAAACCCGACTCCGCAACGCAATTATTTGTATTAAATAATATTGTTGGAGGTCTTGCCGCAGAACGATAAAAGCCGACCGTAAACTTAAAAAAACGGCTTTTTACAGTATTTTTCCCGCAAGATCGAGCGCGTTTTCGATCGTTTTATCCATATCGAAATACCCGTAACTACCAAGTCTTCCGCCGAAGAAAACGTCTCTCTCCCTGTCGGCAAGCGCGCGATATTTCATATAAAGATCGGCGTTTTTTTTGTCGTTTACGGGATAATACGGCTGTTTCCCGAAGGAATATTCTTCGGGGTATTCGCGCGTGACGATCGTGAACGGCTGCTTACCGAATTCAAAGTGCTTATGCTCGATAATGCGGGTAAAAGGCGTTTCGCGGTCGGTATAGTTCACGACGGCGTTGCCCTGAAAATCGTTTGTTTCAAGCCTTGCCGTCTCGAACCGCAAAGTTCTGTATTCGAGTTTTCCGAGCGAATAACCGAAATAGCCGTCTATCGTGCCCGTATAAATCAATTTGCCGAAATCGACTTTGCCGCGCACGTCGTTATACGAGATATTAAGCTGCACGTCCGCGCCGCAAAGCATATTTTCGACCATTTTCGTATAGCCGCCGACGGGTATCCCCTGATATTTGGCGTTGAAATAGTTGTTGTCGAAAGTAAATCTTAACGGCAACCGCTCGATAATAAACGGCGGGAGCTTATCGCAACTTCTGTCCCACTGCTTTTCGGTATAGCCTTTAATAAGCTTTTCGTAAATATCCGTTCCGACGAGGCTTATCGCCTTTTCTTCGAGATTTTTTGCGTTTTCGGGAGTGTAGCCCATCGTTTGAGAGGCTATCTTCGCTTTCGCTTGGTCGGGGGTAGTCACGTCGTTCCACATTTTAACGAACGTGTTCATATTGAACGGCAGATCGTATCTTTCACCGTGATAATCGGCTTTGGGAGAATTGATAAAGCCGTTGAAGGTCGCGAATCCGTTGACGTAATCCCAAACCTTATCGCTCGACGTATGAAAAATATGCGCGCCGTAAACGTGAACGTTTATCCCGTCGACGTTTTCGGTATACACGTTGCCGCCGATATGCCCGCGCTCGTCAATAACGAGTACGGTCTTACCTTTTTTTAACGCCTCGTGAGCAATAGTCGCGCCGAAAAGCCCCGCTCCGACTATAAGATAATCGTATTTCATATAACTTCAAACACTTAAAATACGGCGATAACCGACTTATAAGCCGACTTTTTGATAACGCCGCAAAAAACCGTCAGTTGAACTTTACTATTTTATGCGCCACCGAATATAGAGCGGTAGCTATCCACTTACCCGTATCTCCGCGCATACTCACGAGCTTTAACGCAGACCGTTTTCTGAAACGCTCGGCGTATTTTTTATCGAACTTATAAGCCCGCTCCCACATTTTTTCGAGGTTCTCGTATGCCGACGGATCTTTAGACTTACGCGCAAACACGCAGGCTATGCCGAACATAAGGAACATTTCGTGATACATCAGCTTGTATAAGCGCTTACTTATTTTCTTCACTTCGTCGAGCTTGCACGTCTCGAATATCATTGCTGCTATCGTAAGCTGATGCGAATACCTTTTCGTCATAACGTCTTCCTGAACGGACTGACCTTCTCTTCCGATGCAGTAATGATATAAGCCTATATCGCAGTAAAAGATACTGCGCGTAAAAGGAAGAACGGTACATACCATGAGATTGTCTTCGTAAAACAACTTTTTAGGAAGTACCATTCCGCTTTTTCTTATAACCTCCGTGTTAAAAACGCAGGAATGAATGGTAAGATACTGCTTTGGGTTGAAAGCGTTGGTATCTTCCCACGAAAGCACGGTATAGGGCTTAAAAATATTGCCGTAGCCTATGCGATTGTTTTTCGTCGGATCGGTATAGGTGTAAACGTAATCGCTGACGACGAGATCGGCGTCGTAAGCCGCAGTTTTAAGCACGGGCAAAAAGCCGACGAGATCGCCGCTTAAGTAATCGTCGCTGTCGACGACCTTGAAAAATCTGCCCGTAGCGACTTTCACCCCCGAATTGATACCTTCGCCGTGCCCGCCGTTTTCCTGATGAACGACCTTGACGATATCGGGATATAAATCGGCGTATCCGTCGGCGATAGCGCCCGTTTTATCGGTGGAGCCGTCGTCGATCAGAATTATCTCAACGTCGTCGCCGCCTTTTAAAAGACTGTCGACGCATTTACGCATATAGTCCTGCGAATTATAGCAGGGTACAACAATACTCAATATTTTCATAACACAAGTCGATATTATTTAAAACCAATCAAAACGAGTAAAAGCAAACGAGTATCGATCCGCGTTTATTTCAATAAAGCTTTTCTTCGTTTATTACGCCTTCTTTCCTTTTGACAAAAATCTGCCAAAGCCCTTAAAGAAGCGACCGTTGAACATCATCAAAAGCCCTTCCATCTGCCTGCGGCTCATACCACCGAATTTAGCCATGCCTCTGACCGGCTGATGCAATACGCCCATAACGAGAGTGTTTGCGGTGGTACGCATACCGAACGTGCGGCAAAAGCCTATGGTGAACCGAATGAGCCAGGAAAAGAACCTGCCTATCCAGCGGCGGGAATATCTCAGATCGCTGACCGTGCAGTTTTCGTCTATCACCATTCTGTTCTTTTTATAGAACGGGTATTCGCTGCTTGGGATATCTCTTTTGATAAGTTTTTCAAACTCTTCGTCACTTACGTTTTTGACGTCGCCGCAGTAATACGACGGCAATTCGGTCTTTTTATACGGCATAACGTCGGTCGTCGGGAGCTTTTCAATGCTGCCGGACAATCTTATATCGTCCGAACTTGCGCAAACGTACAGATCGTATTTACCGCCTTCTACTTCGAAGCGACCTGTGGCGACGTTGAAATATCTGAAAGTCTTGTCGTCGAAAGGTATTTCCACCCGCTTGGAGCCGCCCGCGGCAAGACAGACCTTTTTAAAGCCTTTTAGCTCTTTTGCGGGGCGAGGCAAAGCGCTTTCGGCTTTTCCGACGTAAAGCTCGGCTATTTCGGAGCCTGCGACTTGGCCCTCGTTTTTTATAGTAAATTGTACGCCGCCGTCCGTTATAACGAGGTCGCTGTATGAGAACTTGGTATAAGAAAGCCCGAAACCGAACGGGAATTGCACCTTTTTACCGACTTTTTCGTAATACCTGTAGCCGATGAACGGGCCTTCGCGGTATTCCGACGTCAGCTTTTTGCCCGGGAAGTAATTTGAAGTCGGGCAGTCCTCGTAAGAAACGGGGAAGGTCTCGGAAAGTTTTCCCGATGGGTTGACTTTACCCGTTATAACGTTCAATACCGCGTCAGCGCACGCCTGACCGGAAAGGCAAGCGTATACCAAAGCCGAACAGCCGTCTACCCGGGACAGTTCCACCGCGCTCCCGCAGGACAAAACAACGACTATCTTTTTGCCCGTAGCCTTGATCGCATTGAAAAGGTCTATCTGATTTTGGTTTATTTTAATATTTTCCCTGTCGAGACCTTCCGCCTCGCTCACCTCGTCAAGCCCCAAAAACAGGAGAGCCACGTCGGCTTTTTCGGCAAGTTCGACGGCTTTTTTGATAAGTTTATCGCTTTTTTTGCCATAACGGTCGAAACCTTTCGCATAGCCCACCGCGTCGAGATCGTATTCTATCATATCCTCGACGTAAGTTTCCACGACTTCGATTGGAGTTTCGCCCACGGTCCCCACGCCCTGCTTGTAATTCTTGTTTTCGGGCGCGTGCCTGACGTTATCTTTCGTCAATTTATCCACGAAACGCGACAAAACGGTCGGGTTTACTATGGAAGAGCCGGCGCCCTGATACCGCGGATTTTCCGCAAAGTCGCCTATAAGCGCCACTTTTACGCCGCTATTAATGGGAAGAACGCCGTCGTTTTTCAATAAAACTATGCTTTCTTCCGCACACTTTTTTGCGATATCGTTGTGAAGGCGTATATCGAAAGTCGTAGGCGCGTCCTCGGGGATACGGGTGCTTTCGTTGAGCTTTAACAGTCTTTCGACGCACTCGTCCACGTACTTAACGTCGAGCCTACCTTCGTTTACGGCTTTAACTACGTCTTCCGCCCCGTACTTACAGGCGGGCATTTCGAGATCGCTGCCGGCTTTTACCGCGGCGACTCTGTCGTAAGAGCCCGCCCAGTCGGAAACGACCATGCCCTGATAACCCCATTCACCGCGGAGAACGTCGCGAAGAAGATGCTCGTTCTCGTTCGCGTAAACGCCGTTTACTTTGTTGTACGAAGTCATTATAGACTTGGTTTTGCCTTCTTTGACGGCAATCTCGAAAGCGGTAAGGTATATTTCGCGAAGCGTTCTCTCGTCGACGACCGAATCGCTCGCCATACGCCTTTCTTCCTGATCGTTTGCGGCAAAATGCTTTATACAAGCCGACGTGCCGTTTTTCTGGATACCGCGAACGTACGACGCCGCCATCTTACCCGCAAGATAAGGATCTTCGGAAAAATACTCGAAGTTCCTGCCGCAACGCGGATCGCGTTTCATATTGAGCCCGGGGCCGAGCAAAACGTTTACGCGCTGCGCACGAGCTTCTTCGCCGAGCGCTTCGCCCATTTTTTCGCCGAGTTCTTCGTTCCAGCTGTTTGCCATAGTGGCGGCAGTCGGAAAACACGTTGCGGGGATACTGACGTTCAGCCCGAGATGATCGGATGCGGCGGCTTGTTTTCTTACGCCGTGCGGCCCGTCCGACAAAAACATCGCGGGAACGCCGAGTTCCGCATATTCCTGCGTTTGCCAGAAGTCTTTACCCGTAAGGTAATCGGCCTTTTGTTCGAGCGTCATCTGCCCGACGATCTTTTTGATATCCATAGATCTTCCTTGTCGCATATTGCGGTGCACTGTCGCCGAAAAGCGCATAAGTGCGCTATCCACGCGACCGAATGACCGTATTTCCGATTATAACGACTATACTTTTTTTGTCAATCCGTTTTGCACGAATTGTCGATTTTACGACACGTTCGGCACGTTTTTTTTATAAAAGGCTACCGAAACGGTCGGTATAGCGCCGTTATTCGGCTTGTTTTACAATGAGATTGCCGCTCACCGAATTGAAATGAACGGTGAAACGGAGATACTGTTTGCCGTTAAATTCGTAATATTCGGGCTCGTCGCCGCTGCTTTCCGCCGACTGCTCTTCGCTTGCGGAAACGGAAGTTGCGGAATTGAGTTCGTTGAGCGCCTCGAAGTCGGAAACGATCTTACCCGAAATCGACTGGAATTCGAGATTGATGTCGTCAACGTTGTCGATAGTCAGTTGCGCGTTACCCGAAACGGTAACTACCACTATGCCGATAACGAGTTCGGCTTTTGCCTTCATCTCAACGTTCCCCGAAACGGAAGTCACTACCGCACCCGTTAAATATTCGCAATCGATAAAGCCGCTTCCCGTGACCGTCTCGGCGATGACCGCGGCGATACGTTCGGATTTGACCGAATAATCGGCTTTCGTCGTGTTCACGGTAAATTTCACGACGCCTTCAGGCACGGTCACGGTAAGTTTTTTCGGCGATTTTTTCAAAGTGTCGTTACTCGTTCCCGAAACGGCGCTCTTAATGTAAAGGGTATCGCCGCCGACGTAATAATATAAAGGCGTGTAATCCCCTTCGGCACATTCTTCCGTCATAGTGAAAGCGTCGCCGTCTACGATCTTTATCTCGCCGGCCACCCAATCGACGTCGAGCGCGGTGACGTTCTCCGTCGCGGCGGCGTCGAGGTTGACTTCCGCGCCGCCCTGAACGTAAAGATCGGCGTCCGCGTATTCGTACGTGCCCGAACCACCCATAAGTGCACAGGACGCAAGCGATAACGCCATAACGGCAGTAATGATGAATGCGATGAATTTTTTCATAATAAATCTCTCCGCGATAAATATTTTTTATTTTGATTTGAGTGCTACGCGAAAATTATACGCGCGCCTTTATATTAATATTTTATCATATTAAATAAGTTAAGTCAATGCCAAAACCGAAAAATATGCAAAAAAACCTTGTTGAAATCGTTATGATAAATACCGAAAAACGCACGATAATCGACTTATAGGCAGACTTTTGCTCTTTTTTAAGAAAAATGAAAACCGCCGCGGCCTTAAGCTGCGGCGGCAAAAATACCGTTAAAAATCAGAACTCGAGCTTTTTGTCAACGTAGTTTTTAAGCTCGGAAATATTCAACCTTATCTGCTCCATACTGTCGCGGTCGCGCACGGTAACGGTATCGTTTTCGAGAGTGTCGAAGTCTATCGTTATGCACATAGGCGTACCGATCTCGTCCTGACGGCGATAGCGCTTACCGATGGAACCCGTCTCGTCGTAGGTGACGGGGAAACTTGCGGCGAGCGTCTTATAAACTTCTTTGGCTTTGTCCGAAAGGTTTTTCTGAAGGGGCAACACGGCGACTTTATACGCGGCTACGGCGGGGTGGAAGTGCATTACCACGCGCGTTTCGCCGTTTTCGAGCGCTTCTTCGTCGTAAGCTTCGGAAAGCACTGCGAGCATAAGTCTGTCGGCGCCGATAGAGTATTCGATATCGTACGGGATATACTTTTCGCCCGTTATCGGATCGACGTACAGCATGCTCTTGCCCGAATATTCCTGATGGCGGGAAAGGTCGTAATCCGTGCGGTTATGGATACCGTTGAGTTCCGACCAACCTATCGGGAAGTAATACTGTATATCGCAAGCGGCTTTGGCATAATGCGCGAGCTTGTCGTGATCTTTAAAGCGGAGGTGCTCCGCGCTTATCCCAAGGTCGATAAGGAACTGCATCGCGGCTTTTTTATAAAACTCGTAATACTCGCCGTCGGTACCTTCCTTGCAGAAGAACTGATGTTCCATCTGCTCGAACTCAATCGTTCTGAAAATAAAGTTGCCGGGCGTAACTTCGTTACGGAACGCCTTACCTATCTGCGCGATGCCGAAAGGTATCTTTGCACGGGTGGTCCTTTGAACGTTCTGGAAGTTGACGAATTCGCCTTGAGCCGTCTCGGGGCGCAGATAGATCTTGTTCTGCCCTTCTTCGGTGACGCCGCGCGAAGTCTCGAACATAAGGTTGAACTGTCTTATGGGCGTAAAATCGCACTTGCCGCATTTGGGACAGACGACGTTATGTTCTTTGATATAAGCCTCCATCTCCTCGTTGGTCATCGTATCGGGATTGACCGTGCCGTGAGAATGGGCCTCGATAAGATTGTCCGCGCGGTGACGCGTTTTGCAGAACTTGCAATCCATTTTGGGATCGGAGAAAGACGCCGTATGGCCGCTCGCCTCCCACACGCGGGAATTCATAAGTATCGCCGCGTCCACGCCGAAAGAGTTGTCGGCCTGCTGGACGAAACGTTTCCACCAAAGCTTTTTGAGATTGTTCTTGATCTCTACGCCGACGGGGCCGTAGTCCCAGGTGTTGCCCATTCCGCCGTAGATATCGCTGCCGGGGAAAATAATGCCCCTTCCTTTACAAAGATTTACGAGCTTGTCCATAGTTACGGCTCTTTTTTCTTCCATAAAACACTTCCTTTGACGACTGAATGATCGTCGGTCGTAATTATCGTCGTCATACCCCGTAAATAATTGCCTGAAAGCGGCTTTTCGCCATATTTTTACCGCGCATTCAGCAGGCGGCGGGCGAAAATTATACAAAGTACGTCGACTTATTCGTTTTTGATATTTAATAGTTTTATCTTTTGCCGCTTGGGCAAGGCAAAGACCGCGGGCAATACCGTTCGTTGCGCCGAAGCCCTAACTTTTAATATTTTATATTTATTATAAAAAATTGTCAAGTAAATGCGTTGCGGGTGGTCAAAATATGTTGATTATTTTAAGTATTAGTGATAAAATTAGCGTATTGACGGAATGATCCCGTTATAAAGCATTCAAAAAGGAACGCATTATATGGAACCCGAAGTTCATTCAAACTTTATCGAAGACATTATAAACGAAGAGCTTGCCGAAGGCAAGGTCACTACCGTCCACACTCGTTTTCCGCCCGAGCCCAACGGATATCTCCACTTGGGCCACGCGAAGAGCCTTTGCATAAACTTCGGCACAGCCGAAAAATACGGCGGGCTTTGCAACCTGTTTTTCGACGATACCAACCCTTCCAAAGAAAAGACCGAATACGTCGAGGCCATAAAAAGCGATATCGAATGGCTGGGATTTAAGTGGTACGAGATACATTACGCTTCCGACTTTTTCGATAAGATTTACGAACTTGCCGTAAAGCTCATCAAAGACGGCAAGGCTTTCGTGTGCGACCTTACGGCGGACGAAATAAGAGATTCCCGCGGGACGCTTACCGAACCCGGCAAAGAAAGCCCGTACCGCAACCGCTCTATAGAAGAGAACCTCCGCCTGTTCGAGGAAATGAAAAACGGCAAGTATGCCGACGGTGAAAAGGTGCTCCGCGCAAAGATAGATATGGCGTCGCCCAACATCAATATGCGCGATCCCGTTATCTACCGCGTACTGCACGCCGAACACCACAGAACGGGCAATAAATGGTGCATATATCCCATGTACGACTACGCTCACCCCATCTGCGACTCGATGCAGGGCGTGACTCATTCGCTTTGCACGCTCGAATTCGAAGACCACAGACCGCTTTACAACTGGGTGGTCGAAAACACGGGCGTAACGCATAAACCGAGGCAGATAGAGTTCGCAAGGCTCAACGTGACCAACACCGTGATGAGCAAGCGTTACCTTAAAAAACTCGTCGAAGACGGAATGGTGAAAGGTTGGGACGATCCGCGTATGCCGACGCTTGCAGGCTTGCGTAACCGCGGCATTCCCCCCAAGGCTTTGAAAAACTTCTGCGAAGAAATAGGCGTAGCCAAGGCAAATTCCGAGATAGAAGTAGGGTATTTCGAGCATTTTACGCGCGATTATCTCAACGCTAACGCTCCGCGCGCAATGGCGGTCTTTGAACCGATAAAGCTCGTCATCGACAATTACGAAGGCTGTGAAGAGGTCGAAACGGACGTCAATCCCAACGATCCCGAGCCTAAAAAACGCGGCGTGCATTTTTCCAAAGAGATATATATCGACGCGGAAGACTTTTCAGTCGCTCCGCCGCCCAAGTATTTCCGCTTAAAACCCGACGGGCTCGTTCGTTTAAAAGGCGCTTACGTCGTTAAATGCGAAAGCTACCTTCCCGACGACGACGGCAACGTGACCGAGATACATTGTTCGTACCTTCCCGAAACGAGAAGCGGCAGCGACGAAAGCGGCATTAAAGTAAAAGGCACCATTCAGTGGGTAAGCGCAGAGGACTGCGTTCCCGCCGAGATCCGTAAATACGACTATCTTTTAAAAGACGCCGCCTACCCCGGGCAGGATTTTTCCGAGAGAATGAACGAAAACAGCCTGACCGTGTATCACGGTTTTGCCGAAAAATACCTTGCCGACGCCCCCGTAGGCGAAAGCTTCCAGCTGATAAGAAAAGGCTATTACAAAAAGGTCGTGGAAGACGGTAAACTCGTTCTTTCGGAAATAGTTTCCTTAAAAGACAGTTTCAAAAAATAACCGTTTTTAAACGCCGTTATCCTTTTTGCGCCCATTTTTCGCGGCGGGACGAAAGGTAAATAAAAGGAAATTTTTGCCTTTTATCTGCCGAAAAAGGGCCGCCGTACCCGTTTTTAAGGAAAAACAGGCAAAAAATATCGCTTATTTTTTTAATTATTAAAAATAATTTTAGTAAATGTATTGACATTTGCTTTTCAATTAATTATAATATATCTATCCGAAAGTTTTTGTCGGCGGTGTTTTTATGTGATTTCCGCCGCTTGAAAAGAGGTTAATTTATGTATTGGTTACTTGATGTTGGAGTAATAGCTTTACTCATAGCCGCCGTTGCCGACGGTTACAGAAGAGGTATTATCCGTATGCTGCTCGGTGTCGGCGCCTTTTTGTTAAGGCTTATCTTCACCCTCGTATTCATGGCGCTTATCGTATTCGTTGCCGAAATGACCGGCGCACTCGACGCGCTTACTTTAGCGTTTGTCAAAGCGATGGGGCAATCGGGCATTCTTCAGATGGCAGGCTTATCGACCGAACAAGTCGCTAACATCTTTGCCGCGGCAGTATTCGCCGTCGTCGGTATAATCGTTGCGATAGTATTGCTTTTCTTTATATCAAGAGCAATGAGAAGAGCTTCCTTAAAGAGCGGAAAGCCTTTCCTCGTAAACAGAATAATCGGCGTGATAGTCTGGATAGCCCTTTATGCGGCACTGCTTCTCGTCGTCCTCGGCGTTATCCGCGCTATCGCAAACAACAACGGGCTTTTGGAACTTGACGAAATGTTGAGAGCTTGTCCCATCACCGGTTGGGTATATAAGATCAATCCGTTGACCTCCATAATCGACAGAACGGGTATCCCGAAGATAATCGTCAACGTATCGGGCGGCAAATTCAGATAAAATTCTATAAAGATCACGGACCGTACGGCTTTAACTCCGTACGGTCCTTTTATTATGCGACGTATTATATTATTATGAAATATCGGGTATCGCCCGCTTTAAACGCATATCTATTGATTTTTCAGTTTCTTTTCGGCAAGGAGCGCGCCGCGGCTGTCGAGCAGTAACGCCGTCGTATACTCACTTTCTACTATCCCGACGTAATAGAATACTTCCTCGCCCTCGACGATAAGCCGCACCATTATCTCGTAATCGGCGTTTGAAGCTTCAAGTTTATCGATAAACTCTCTTTTTAAAGTGACTGCCGACTTTAACGCCTTTTCGGGTGAAACGGCATCGTTTTTAAACGTAGTAAGCGGAACGTTTTCCGAATTTCCGTCCGCAGTGACGGTGACGGTAAAATCGTTTTCGGGTAAATTTTCGACCGCGACGCTTACCACGTAGCTTTCCGTTTCGGCATTGTAACCAAGGCTCGTTTTATACTCCTTTTCGAGCGAAAAGTCCGCGTATACGTCGTTTAACAGCATTTTTTCGCTGTCTTTAAAGGTAATCTTAAGTATGACGAATTTGCCCGTTTCGCCCACCAGCCCGTCGGCTTTAAGAGGGTATTCGCGCTTTTCCGAATACGCCGTCACGCGATAGCTTTTGCTTTCCCCGAAAAAACACGCCGACCGCATCTGAGAAACGTAATTTAGATAGTCCGTACTTTTTGAACACCCCGCCGCGGCGATAACGACCGCAAAAAGCGACGCCGCAATTATTGCAAAAACGATTTTTTTCATTTCCGACACCTTAAAAAACAACAATTCGTTACAATATTATTAATTATGTCGGCATTTTATGTTAAAAAAGATTGATTGACTTGCTTTTTTGTGGTAAAATAATGGAGTATATATCTACGTCGCAAAGCGGCGCGGCAAAAGGGAGGGTAAAATGAAACGCACTTTGATAAAAGCGGCCGTTATAACTTTCGCCGCGTTAGTGGCTGCGGCTTCGGCTACGTATATCGTCTTATCCGCCGCCGCACCCGCGGTTTTGGCAGGCGTTTACGGCAACGCAGGCAACTACTCTCACGCCGCCGAGCTTTATATGCGCGCCTACGACGCCGATAATAAGTTCGAAAATATAGTTTCCGCCGCCGAGTACGCGGTAATGGGCAAAAATGACGCACTTATTGTCAAAACCGTCGATAAACTGATTGACGACGACGATTATTCGGAGTATAATAGAAATAGTTTTGACGACGCGTTGTTTTTAACGTCGCGCTACGTTGCGGCAAGATATTCTTTAGAAGCCGATAAATGCGCCGTTGCCGACGTAGCTTTCACCCTTTTGACGGCATACGTAAGCCATAATCAGGTGGAAACGCTCATCGTCGCCGCCTACGACGCAAAAGATAAAGACACTTTGTCCTATATAAGTTCAAAGCTCGACGCGCTCGATACGAGCGGATTTACCGACAGCCAGAAGGCCGTTTTGAATAGCGATAAGACCATTATCGCAAAAGCACTCAATGATTTTTAACAGCGGATAACGTTTACGTTTAAAAGCGCGTTCGGCGCCCGCCTCGGAGACCACACTCCGTGTAAAAATTAAAGGAAATGCGGATGTGGCGAAATTGGCAGACGCGCAGGTTTCAGGTTCCTGTGAGAGATCATATGGGTTCGAGTCCCTTCATCCGCACCACATAAAAA
>JAFZXN010000033.1 GCA_017616695.1 Clostridia bacterium
CCTTTTCACTCGGCCGCCGAACACCGTCTTTCTACCGGTTCCAAATATCGGCAATTATTTTATCATAACGTAAAGCCGCGCCCTAAAAAGGGCGCGGCTTTTTAATAAAAATCGTCGTTTATCGACTTATAGACAGGCTTTCGACTTTTTCGAGGTATTCAAGCAGCAACTTTTTATACCCTTCGGCGTTCTCGCTGTCCTGACCTTCGCGGCGGATAGTTCTTCTCATTAAACGCATATATCCGATAACGGCGGCCTTTTCTTCTATTTTTTCAAGTTTTTCTTTATCGGTCGTGCCGAAATACTTTTCAAGCGTTTTGTACCAGACTTTCAAAGCCGTTTCGTGTGTTATGCCGAGGAAATCCTTCGTTCCTTCGGGCTTGAAGACGTGGAAACCTATATAGGCGTTGAACATCGCGGCGAACTCAAAAACGGGATCGCCCACGCAAAGCGTATCCATATCTATCAAAAGAGCCTCGCTGCCCTGCATCATAACGTTTTTAAGGTGATAGTCGCCATGGAGCATGTGGTCGTCGTACGGGATAGCGCGAACGAGCGCGCTCAATTTTTCGGCGGCATCGTCGGGAAGATACGCAACGTCGAATTTGAGCCAGTTGTTTGCGACAGACTTTATCTCCGGCATATCGCCGCTACGGACGACGGTGGAGTGTATTTTTTTCAATAAGTCCACGTATAAGTCGATTATCTCGTCAAAACGCTCGGGTTCGTCGGCAAGTATCTTGGCAAAAGAATTGGCGTTCAAAAGCTCGAAGACCGAGCCGTAGCCGTCGCCAACCCGCGCGATATCGTAAGAAATAGCCGTCGGGATACCGAGGACGAAAGCCTTTTTGGCAAGATCGCGTTCGCGGCGTATATCGTCAAGGCTGTCGGGGTCAAGATACACTTTTACTATCGTATCCTCGTTCAGACGATACACCTTGCCGTTTGCGCCCTTGCCGATAACTTCGCAGCCGTCTACGGATATCTTACGGAAAGCCTTTTCGATAGTGGTCATTTCGGTAAATCCCGTCATATCGAATATCTCGTAGACGTCCGAATTGACGTTTGTCACTTTGAAATTCGCGGTGCTTTTGATAAGCCGAAGCACCAATCTCAAGCCCGCCGAAGAGATATAATTAAGTTCTCCAAGGTCGAGAACGACGTTATCGGTCGGGAATTTTGCGCGTAATTCGGCGATACTGGCCTCGGCCTCGCCCACGTTGGCGGAATCGAGCCTTGATTTCGGTTGCAGCGTCAAGACGTTTTGTTCAAATTTATGATCCATTTTTTCACCATATCGGGCTGTCGCCCGTTTTTTTTTCGACAATTAAGTAAAATATTTAAGATATATCAGTCGTTACCGAATATTATTTCGATAATGGCCTCGTACTCTTTGAATGCGGCCGTACCCGTCATAGACGGACGAAGTGCGTCGGCGATGGAGCGATAATACCACTCCTGATCCTTCTTGTTTTTATTGTTGAAGTAGTTCCAGATGTCGTCGCCTATCAGATAATAAGCTTTAAGGAGCGAACGCATATTGGAGAGTTTATCGCCCATCCAAAGGAATTTTACGGCGATATCGTCGGTTTTTTTCAGGTGTTCGAGCGTTTCTTCCTTTCTGACGCGCCAAGTAGCCTCGGGTGGGAGTTCTTTGCGCTTGTTTTCCGTTTCGGCCGCCACGAGGGACGCTACTCTTTTGCCGAAACGGGCTTTTATCTCGTCGATACCGACGTCGGTATCTTCCACGACGTCATGTAAAACGGCGGCGCAGAGGATATCCTCTTCGTTGGTCAGCCTGCCGATAATCGCGGCGGCCTCGAGCGGGTGCAGAACGTAAGGGCTGCCGAACATTTTTCTCAGCTGCCCGCTATGCGCGTCGACAGCAAATTTAATGGCCTCGTCAAGTTTGCTCAAATCAGTTTCTCCAGTGTAAGTATATTTTTGCCGTCGACAAAATCGTAGGAAACTTTATCGACAAGTCGCTTGGTCATATATATACCCAGCCCGCCGATCTGTCTTTCTTCGGCGGAAAGGGTAACGTCCGGCTCGGGCGCTTCGACGAGCGGATTATATGGCGTTCCGCCGTCGATAAATCTGACTTTTAATACGTTGCCGCCCGAAAGACACAGCTCTATTCTTACTATCCCGACGTTAGGCCGATACGCATAGTGCGCCACGTTGACGAAAATCTCCTCGAAAGCGACGCTCAAAGTATTGATCGTCTTTAAGGGGCAACCGTTTTCGTCAAGGAATTTCGTCAGAAAATCCATGGCTTTTTCGAGATTTTCATCGGTTGCGGGGAACTCCTCCGCAACGGACGGTTCGTTATTATCGCCTGCCGCGCCGAAATATTCAAGGCACAACATAGTCATATCGTCAAACTGCGGGGCGTCGCCCGAAAACTTTGAAACGGCGTCTTTCATATATTCTATAACGCCCTGCGGAGTTTTATCGGAGCAATCGTCGAGAGCTTTTATCATACCGTCGAGAGTAAACATTTTGCCTTCCGAGTCGGTCGCCTCGGGAACGCCGTCGGTGTAAACGAAGAGCTTATCGCCCGAAGAAAGATCGATAACGTGGTCGACGTATTTTCTGCCCGTCATCGCGCCGATGACAACGCCGTGTTTATTCTTGACGAACTCGTACCCGCCGCCCTTTTTGCAGACGACGGGATCGTCGTGACCGGCGTTGGCAAAAGTCAGCCTGCCCGTTTTGATATCGAGTATCCCGAGCCACACGGTAATGAACATTTCGGCGGGGTTGTTGGCGCAGATACGGTCGTTGACGAAGGAAAGTATCTCGCTCGGCATTCCGCCCAAAAGCGCACGCTCGTTGATGATTATCTTATTGACCATCATAAAAAGTGCCGCCGGAACTCCCTTACCCGAAACGTCCGCAATGACGAGGGCAAGCCGGTCTTCGTCGATCATGAAAAAGTCGTAGAAATCGCCGCCGACCTCTTTTGCGGGCGTCATTGACGCATACAGGTCGAACTCTTTTCTGTCGGGGAACGCGGGGAACACCGAAGGAATGGAAGATTCCTGAATAAGGCTGGCAATCTTGAGTTCAGAGCCGATACGCTGTTTTTCCGCGATGATCTTTGAAAGATTATCGATATAATTGAGCGTTGCGTTCTCCATTTCGGAAACGGAAACGGCAAGCGACGATATCTCGGTGACCTTACTTATCTTATCGGTAAGCGGTTCGTCGGCGGCGCTGTTCTGCGACGCAAAACGCGCGGATTCGTCGACGATCTTACGCACGGGCTGAACTATCTGTTTTCTGATAAACAGCGTGTAAATAACGATGACGGTAGCGGCGATGAGCAAAGTTATTATGATAACGAAGCGAACGTATGCCGACCTACCTTCGGTAAGCTGGCTCATCGGCCTTTGAACGCACATTATCGAAACGACTTCTCCTTGCGTGGTTTTGACGGGGATAAGCGACGTGATGTGCGGCGGAACGCCTTTTGCGAGGTTGGTGGTGCGGGTTATATAGTCGCGCGACGTTACGCCCGTGTATTCCTCGCGATAGATACGCTGATAGACGTTATCCGAAGTCTTGGTGGTGTACTTTTTTTCGCCCAAAAGCCAGGCGGAAGAATACGTAGCGCCGTCTATACAGTTGAAAACGGACGTGAAATTCTCGTAATCGGAAGTATCCACGGCGATAACGTACAATAAAGTAACGTTCTGCTTTTCCCTTAAAACGTTCATTCTGTCGAGCGTAAGCTTGTATTCGGCGGCAAGCGTTTTAAGATCATCCAGGCGTTTTGGCGAAAGTGAGTTTTCTTCGGCGTAAGCTACGAGCGCTTCTTCGCCGCCCGCGCAATAAGCGTTTATCGGGGCGATATTTTCCTCTTTTAAATATTCCGCGATATTATCGGCGTTGATGAGCGTAACAGCCGTCTCCGCCGTTCTGAAAGCCGAATCGTTGTATTCCTCGGTCAAAGATGCGGTAAAACGAAAATAACCGGAAATACCTATGACCGCCCCCATGAACAACACGAGAACGGTTACCGCGGAAACTATATTGAACGTCAGACTTTTGTATAATTTACTCTTCTTCATTTTGACCGAATTTTGACCGTCGGTTTTTTTGCCGAACGATATTTCGCCGTCAACGGCGGTTATTGATTATTATAGCATATATCAAGCTAAAATGAAAGTATATTTATATAAAAAACGGAAAGTGGAAGTCGTTTAGCCTTTTTTCAAAATTTCCGTTACGAGCGCGCGGACGGGGGTATCCGTATAAGAATGGACGGCGACGGAGTATTTTTTGACGGGATCGATAAATATCATCTGTCCGTATGCCCCGTCGGCAAAATACGAAGGCTCGTTATCAAGCCGCCACATACAGCCTAAAGTGTAGCCTCTGCCGTCGGATTCGCGTATGCGCGTGGTCGCCGCGACGCGCACCCAATCTTCGGATAATATGCGTTTATCGCCATATAGGCCGCCTTTTGCGTACATATAGCCGAATTTGGCGCAGTCTTCGGTGCGCAAGACCATGCCCGTTGCGGCAAGGGCGTTTCCGTCGCAGTCGGTGATGATGCCGTAGTATTTAAAGCCGAGCGGATTGAAGATAAGTTCGCGTATGCAATCGGAAAACGGCTTTTTGAAGACCTTTGCCACTATCTGCGCGGCAAGATAACAACCGACGTTGGAATAGCGCATACGTTCGCCGGCGTTAAACTTGAGCGGCTTGGAAAAAATGAGCTTGTTCCAGTTTTCGTCGGTAATTATGACCTCGTTCTGGAACATATACCCCTGCTCCGCGCCGTAAGCGTGGATAAGGATATGTTCGAGGGTGACGTCGTTCCAACGCCTGTCGTAACCGTCGGGTAGTTCCCCTTTGAAAAAATCCACCACTTTATCGTTTAACGATATTAGCCCCCTGTCTATCGCCGCGCCGACAACTGCGGCGGTAAAGCTTTTACTGACCGAAAAGCTGTTGTTGACGGAGTTTGCGGGACGAAGCGACTTATAATAAATGCCGTCGTCGTCCATACCGGCGATATCGAAAACGTTAAGATCGTTTTTTAAAATATACTTTTCAAGTCTTTCAATGGCATTTCTCATAAGAAAACCCCTTTAATTTACGTCGTTGATAATATTATATCGCGTAAACGAAGAAATGTCAATCGGTTTCCGCCAAAGCGCAGTTCGGCGAATATTAATAATCAGCCCTCACGCGCGCGTGGCGCGTGCGCGTATTATATTATTTATCGTTATTATGCGCGCGCGCGAGGTGCGCGCTATATTTATTGATTTTATACGGCTTTTTTGTGGGTTTTGTTAAAAATATATTAAAATTTGTGCCGAATATTAAAATTATATTAAAAAACAGTTGACAAATATATAAATATCTGTTAAAATCGCTGTAATTTCTTTTACTTGAAAATTGTGTTTGTAGGGCAGATAGTTGTTTGACTACGAAAAACACAACGGGCGCCGAGAAAAGTCGCTTTTACTGCAGTTTATCTTACTTTTCGGGTTTTTACGACAGCGGCGCGGTTTTAAAAACGGCCTTGTCGCGCCGAAAGTAAAAGGATATAATCACCACGTCATATATTTTATATGAAATAAAAAGAAATTTATTTTAATTGGAGGTAAACAAAATGAAGGCAAAAAGTGCAAAATTATTGTCTTTAGTACTCGCTCTCATGCTGGCTTTCAGTATGGCGGCATGCGGCAACGGCGGCGGCGGTAATAATAACACCGACGAAGATGAAAACATTGCCGCTAAAGATTGGGATCTTCCCGAATTCCCCGAACTCGTATATGACGACGAAGGTGAGCTTGATGAGGATTCTTATGATGAGAGATCTGCAGCAATCTACAATTACGTGCTGAAAGATTTCGTAGAAGCTTATGCTCCTGCTCAAGCTGAAACTAACGTTTCCAAGAGATACGCTCTTATGGCTATGGCTGAAGCTAAACTCATGGAATCCGGCGTAATGCTCCCCACCAAGACGCGTGGCGGTAACTATGCTATTACGAGAATCGTTCCCTACACCGTTGACAACGTTCTTTGGGGCACTGATAACGACAGATTCCACAACGCGCTCGTAGTTTCCGGCGATCCTATTGCGAAAGAAGACATAACTCATTTGAGAACTATGTACGAAGAACTCAAAGGTACCGGCACATACGCCGCACAGGCTAAAGCTTACCTTGCCGGTAAGGGCCGTACGTTCACCGACGTTTACAACTATGCTTATTCTTCCGATCCTCAGACTTGGGACGCTCTTGCTACTTCCAGAGCTGCCGACTCCGAAGCTATCGTAAACACTTACGACGGACTTTTGGAATATGACAACGAAGGTATCCAGCAGCCCGCTCTTGCCGAAAGCTACACCGTTTCCGACGACGGCACGAAGTACACCTTCAAAATCCGTGACGGTGTTAAATGGGTTGATAGCCAAGGTCGTTACTATGCGGACGTAACCGCGAAAGA
Source organism: Clostridia bacterium (assembly GCA_017616695.1). Lineage (GTDB taxonomy): Bacteria > Bacillota > Clostridia > Christensenellales > Borkfalkiaceae > UBA4636. Next base: position 6,469 of record JAFZXN010000033.1, read on the forward strand.
CTTCGTTTCCGCTTTCCATCACCTTCTCGACTCCAAGAGCGGTCTCGACTGGCTCGTTTCCCCCGTCATTAAAGGTGCTAACGAATATCTTAAGAGCTCCACGAAAGACTTCAGCGTAGTCGGCGTAACTTGCGACGAGGAAGCCAATACCGTAACATACGAACTTACCGGTGTTATTCCTTATTTCCCCACCATGCTCGGCTACAACATTTTTGCTCCGATGAATGAAGACTTCTTCTTCTCCAAAGGCGGCAAATACGGCACCGAATTCAATAAGGCTGCCGAAGATTACACTTACGGTAGCAACCCCGACAGTATTCTTTATTGCGGTCCGTACACTGTAACTTCCTTGACTGCTAAGAACGCTATAGTCTTCTCTGCAAACGACAGCTATTGGAATGCCGACAACATCACCATCAAGACGATCAACTGGAAATATAACGACGGTAAAGACGTTATGAAGGCCTATAACGATATGAAAGCCGAAACCATCTCCGGCGCAGGTCTTAACGCCAACTCTCTCGAACAGTCCAAGAAAGATACCCTTGACTCAGGTAAGACTTGGTTCGAAGCTTACGCTTACGTTTCCAACACCGACGCTACTTCCTTCATGAACTTCTTCAACGTTGACCGTAATCAGTACGCTAACGTTCAGGACGCTACCGCTGCCGTTTCTCTCATTAAGGGTGCGGATCGCGATAACACCAACCTCGCTATGAAGAACGTTCACTTCCGTCGTGCCGTTATGTTTGCCGTAGACAGAGCAAGCTATATTGCACAGTCCACCGGTGACGAACTTAAGTATAACTCGATGAGAAACTGCTACACCCCCGGTAACTTCGTTTACACGAGCGAACCCGTAACCGTTACGATGAACGGTACCGAAAAGACCTATCCCGCCAACACCGCTTACGGTCAGATAATGCAGGATCAGCTCGACGCCGACGGCGTAGGCATCACTGTTTGGACGAACAAGAACATTTCCGGTTCTTACAGCTCCGACGGTTTCGACGGTTGGTACAACCCCACCAACGCTATGGCTGAAATGAAAGAAGCTATCGCCGAATTGAAGAGCAAAGGTCTCGACCTCACCAAGACCAAGATCCAGATAGATCTCCCCACTTTCGCAGCAAATCAGACCTACCTCAATATGGCTATGGCTCTTAAGAAATCCGTAGAAAACACCCTCGGTAAGTACGTTCAGATCAATCTCGTTTCCTGCGCAGTTGTCGACGATTGGTACAATGCAGGCTACTACACTGAAATCGGTTATGAATCCAACTACACGATTTATGACGTTTCCGGTTGGGGCCCCGACTACGGCGATCCTTCGACGTATCTCGACACTTTCCTCGATGATTATGCCGGCTATATGGTAAAATGTATCGGTATCTTCTAATATCCGATTATAGAAACGATATTATTTAATTAAACCGATAAAATAGTTTACTGATGCAAAGGGGGGTGGACGTCCATCGTTCACCCCCCGAATACTTTTATTTAAAAATAATTAATAATTAAAAATTAATAGTTAACAATTGTGGTCGAGCGCTTTCATCGCCGAAAGTAATTATTAATATTCGCGGACCGCCGTTGGCAGAACGATGTTGCCGTTATACGGCAAACGATGTTGTCGGGCGTTTGCCGACCAAACGCTGTTTCCGACAAACGATGTTACCGCATACGCGGTAAACGATATTGCGCGAAAATTTCGCGCAAACTGCGGTCGTTAAGTAATTATATATAATATATAAGGTCGAGCGCCCTGACGGTCGCCGAACGAAATATTATAATTATTTTTTATCCGCAATTTATATATATGCCGAACGGCGCGCCGCCGAAGGCTTGCAGGCGGC
>JAFZXN010000034.1 GCA_017616695.1 Clostridia bacterium
GACAGTCGGTTGACTGTCTTTTTTTGTGTGATTTCAAATTTTGCAGGGACTCGAACTGAGGGATAGTCAGCGGCTTAAAAGTTTGAATTAGATTTCATAGCCGCCGACCGAACGCCATAGTATGGCGTTCGCCCGAGGGGCGTGATAGCGAGGCGCGAAAGCTATAACGAAGTTGTAATCAAAATCGAGAATTCGATTTTGCCAAGGCTTTCAAGAATTATAAGCTAAAGCCGAGCGGAGCGAGTCCCTTCATCCGCACCACGTAAAAAACGACAGTCGGTTGACTGTCTTTTTTTGTGTGATTTCAAATTTTGCAGGGACTCGAACTGATGGGTAGTCGGCGGCTCTCAGCTTAAGTCAACTTTAAAAACAATGCATAACCACATACGCGATTTTTAAATATCGTAACGTTGGTTTTTGATTTCTTCGGGGGTATTTTTACGGTAAATACCCTTGTCATAGATCTCGGGAAATTGTTCTTTATTTATATATTTATCGAACACCGAGCAGGAATACAAAAACCACGCCGTTAAAAGCATGGGCGCGAAGAGGAGGAAAAATACCGATAAAATTATATATTTTGCCGCAAAAGGCAGAAGGTTCATTCCCAATACTCCGGGAAGAAGGAACAGCAGTAAAAACAGCAAAGTTATGGGAAGGTTTCTTGCGGACAAAAAGATACCGTCTTTAAGATACTTGGAAAACGTGTTCTTGTAAACGGTTATCTGCGAGATCATAAATCCCGTCGGCGGGAAAACGAACAACGCGAAGAGTATCGTTACGACGATATATAATGGATTCGATCGCATCGGCAGGATCGTATTCAATAAAAACGAGAAAAGCCCCAACGGAAACGCGATAATGACGTAATTTTTGCCGTTTGACTTTATGCCTTCGGCAATATCCCGCATAAAAAAGACGCCCTCGCCCCATACGAGCTGACGAATGACGACCATTACCCCCGCTACACCTATCGACAAGATCACGTAACAAGGAATATTTAAAAGCGAATACAAACTGTCGGCGGAGCGAATAAAAGCCGCGTATTCTTCCTGCGTATACTCGCCGTTTGTAAAGGCAAGATACGCGCCGGATAACGTATTGTCGCCAAAAAGCGAAACGATCATAAGCGGCAAGGCAAAAACAAGCAACGCGGCGCCCATCGCGAGAAACAGAAAAAACCGTTCTTTAAGACAATCAAAAAAGACTTCCCGCCTGTTTTTAGGCAGGTCGTCGACGGTAAAATCGGATTTTGCTTTTCTCATTCTCATAATAAGTTTCCTCTACTCATTCAATATAGCCCGAGCCAAAACAGGCGCTCCGTATAGTAATGCGCGCCCCGATCTTTTCACTTTCGGAACAGACGAAAGCGTTTTCATCGTAGACCGCGCCTTCTACAGCTCTCCTTTTAAGGACGCGACGATCTCGTTATTTAAGCCATAAACGGTATTCGGTTCGCCTTCTGCAACGCACTTTCCATCCGCCAGAACGATAAGCCTGTCCGCCAAAGACGTTGCCTCTGAAATATCGTGCGTGACGTAGACGACGGTGCAGCCGTACTTTTTGACGGTATCTTTGATCAACCGTCTTTCCTTAAACCGAAGCGTGGGATCGGTGTTGGAAAGAGGTTCGTCCAAAAGACAGACGGACGGTCTTTTTATAAGCGCCCGCGCTATCGCCGTGCGTTGCTGCTGTCCGCCCGAAATATGCCTCGGCATACGCGTAAGACAGTACGTAAGATCAAGCGCATCGGCAATTTGTTTTACTCTTTCGACTATTTCCTTTTTTGACGCGCCCGCCATTTTGAGCGGAAACGCTACGTTGTCGAATACGGTCATATGCGGATAAAGCATAAATTCCTGCGAAACGTAGGAAACGCCCCTGTCCGAAGGCTTAAGATCGCTTATGTCCCTTTCGTCGAACAATATCTTGCCTTCGTACTCTTTCAAACCGGCGACGCACTTTAACAAGGTGGTTTTTCCGCAACCCGAATACCCGACGACAACGTTAAACTTATCGGATAAAAACGTAACGTTCAATCCGTCAAGCGCGATCACGTTGCCCGTGCGCTTATTATCGTATCGTACCGTTAAATCGGAAACGGTGATCTTCGGCATATCCACCTCTTTATAGCCCGAAATCGTCGGATAATCGACTTATACGGGCACTTTTTTCTTTTTGTATCATAATTTGTCAAGCGCATTGCGGTTTGTCGGAGAACAGAATTTTATCGTTTTCACATTTTGCGAGCGCACCCGCAACTTAAACCGAAAATGATTTTTGCCGATACGGCAAAAAAATCTGCGCAAAGCTTGACTTTTTACCGATAATATTGCATAATAAATATATCTATATAATTAGTATATATATTATCCTTTTGACGTTACCGCATCGCAACTTAAGCGTCGTCATACCCCACAAGGAGTTTTTATGAAAAAGACCTATCCCGTTTCCGGAGCCGATGAACGAACTCCGTCGAAAAGTCAATATTTTTCCTGGATCAACAACACCAACGAAGGTTCGACGGAACAAAATTCGCTGATAAATCTTGATTTTTTCAAGTATTTGTTTGACGAATACAATATGCGGCTCGACATATACGCCTGGGACGCGGGCAATCTTGACGGCGCGGGCAACGGTTACGAAACGTTGGACGGCGAAAAGCTTTCAAAGCAATATCCGAGCGGTTACGCACCCGTCGTAAAAGCCGCAGATAAGCTTGGGATAAGAATGGGCGTATGGGGCGGAGCGGACGGCTACGGCGACACCGCCGAAGACGCCGAAAAACGCCGCAAATTGCTCGTAAAACTATGTAAGGACTATCATTTCGTCTTGTTTAAATTCGACGCCGTATGCGGCGAATTGCGCCCCGAAAAGCGCGGTGAGTTTGCCGCGACCATGCGCGAATGTCGCAAATACTGCCCCGATCTTATCGTTTTAAATCACCGGAACGACCTCGGCGAAGAACAGAAATACGCCACGACCTTCCTTTGGGAAGGAATGGAAACGTACGTTGACGTACACGGTTATAACCAAGTCACCGCGCCCCACAACCGCGCTTATACATTCTTTCGCGGGCACACTCCGAAATTAAAAAGGCTTGCGGAAGACCACGGCGTGTGCATATCTTCTTCCGTCGGCTATTTCGAAGACGACCTCGTATATCAGGCGTTCAACCGCTCGTTGATACTCGCGCCCGAAATATACGGCAATCCCTGGTTCATGCGCGACGACGAATTGCCGAGACTTGCCCGCATTTTCAATCTGCACCGCCGCTATCGGAACGTTCTCGTAGACGGAATGCTTCCCGACGCTTCTTTAGGCGATCTCGGCAATAACGCGGTACTGCGCGGCGACGGCAAGCAACGGTTTTTGGCTACGGGAAACGCATCCTGGACGGCTAAAGAGATAACTATCCCCTTAAACGAGCGGATAGGTCTTGAAAAGACGAAAAAAGTGTGCGTACACCGCTACTTTCCGACCGAAATTTTCGTCGGTGAATTTAACTACGACGATACCGTCAAACTTATTATCCCGCCTTTCCGCGCGGCGCTATACCGCATTTGCGACAGCGCGCTCTGCGAGGACGTTATCATCGGCGGGGAATATCGCGTGATAAAAGAAGACGAAGACGGACGGTTAAAGCAAATCGAACTGCTATACGCCGAAAAGCCGACTTTATCGACTTATAGGGGCACTTTCAGCGTTTCTTTGAACGATTTTGCAAAGGACGTAAGACAGCTTGATCCCGTAAAACTCGGAAGTCTGTCGCCCTGCCCCGTTCCCGAAAACGCCGAGCAGTTATACGAGACGGCCTGCTTTTTTACCGACAACGACGCGTTGGAAAAACGCTCTTTGCTACGCGCGGGCAAAACGAATATCCCGCAAGTGCAAGCCGCCCGCGACGCCTTTTTCAAACAAGATTCCTATATTTTGCGCGGGTGTGATTGCGACAGTCCTTTCAGCGGTAACGAAGACGCAGTTTTCGACGTAAAATCACGCGCGTATTACAACTTCGACGATCGAAAAGGTTTCCGCATAGACGGCGGCTGCTTGCGCGTCGATCTCGGCGATACGGTAAACGCCGACAGGATAGAGATCGAATATTTCGACGCGCACCATAGCCCCGAGTATATGTTCGATAAGCAGGAGCCGACAAGTTCAGGCGAAACTTCGCCCGATCTATCCGCTTGGACGATAGCGCCGCTTTGCGCCGTCGTCGACTGCAAAAAGGCGGAAAACGAATATTTCGCTTACTACGTTGACAAACTTTGTACGGCGACGGGAAACAGAATGAAAGCGGTGTATTCCGTTAACGATACGAAACCTTTCAGATATTTCAGATTGCCACGCCCCGTGGATCGGATATATTCGATAAAAGCTTTTCGCGGGGATAAAGAGATCAAACCCCGTCGCCCGCACCTTACCAACCTTTTCGCGCCGTATGATAACAAACGCCCATTGCACGCGGCTTACGCGGACTTTAACTTAAATGATTTACCGCAAAGTCCGTATCTTGCCGTTGCGTTTGAAGGAAAGACGGGTTATGAAAACGCTTATTGCTGTGCCAAGATCGACGGAAAGCTTTACGCCTTCCCGACGCGCGCGCCCGCATACCCCGCCAATGCGTACGAATACCCCGTTCATCCGGTGGACGGATACTACACGTTCTATCTGCCCGTCGACAGATCGTGGGCGGGAAAGACTATCTCCGTTTACGCCTTGTTTGCCGGAGATATCGTTCCCGTTGACGTCTATCTTTGCGACGAGAACGACGACAGAAACGGCCTATCGATCGACCTTTGATACATATCGGACCGAAACTATCAGCTCCTTTTTATGCGATATCGAGCCAGGTCTTATATAGCCCGCCCGTCATTCCGGCGTGGCAAAAATCCACGAGTTTAACTCCGTTTTTAAGCGTGATAACGAGCGTATCGTTATCCGCTTTTTTATTGCAGTTTTTAAAATCGTCAAAGGATAATTCCGGAAGTTTCATTTCGGATAGGCGTTCTTCAGCAGTAAAGCCGCTGCCGCCGTTATTTTCGGCAAACGAGGCGTTGTCCGTCAGATCGTACGCCAAAAGAATATTTCCGATATACACGCTGTATTTGTCTTTATATAGGTCCCCGCCCTTTTCAAAGCGAGGCGTATAGTCAAATTCAAGGGATATTTCCCGCCCTGCGGGAAATTCCGCATATTCGCCCGCGTTAACGGCCGTCTTAACGCCGTCGACGTTACATAAGGTATTTTTTGACCACGACGGGATGCGAACGAATAATTTTTTGTCCGCCCGCCCCGAAAAGCGAATGCGGACTTTGTTTTCGCAAGGATAATTTCCGTCTACCGAAAGCTCGTTTTCGTCAAAGCGGTAGACGGCTTTTTCAAAGGCGTTGAGATATATCCCGTCGCCTTTTAAAACGACCGCCCAATCGGATATCTGCGCGGCGCCGCGGCCGAAGTTGACCGAACAGCAGTTGAGCATCGGTGAACCCGGGCGACTTTGAAAATCGTTAAAGTGGAAATTGGCGTACTTTTCGCCTTCCATGGGCGTATCGTAAGTCGACCACGCGCCGGAAGGTGAGATCGAACCGAGCGTCGCGTTATAATGCGATCTTTCCAAAAAGTCGACCAAAGAAATATCACCGCTTAGCATATACGCATATACCGCCAGCGCGTTGAACGCGACCACGCAGCAGGTTTCTATGACTCCGTTGACGTAAGGGTTTCCTATCGCCTGCTCTTTCGTGGAAAATCCGCCCGTATTGTGTACGTCGGTAGATAAAATGCTTTTTGCGGTATTTATCAACGCTTTACGGTATTTTTCATCGCCCGTAGCCTTATACATTTCGAAAAATCCCATTATAACGTGCAGAGATTCCCAACGCGGACAGGGGCAGGTATAAAAGTCCTTTTCGTTAAGGGCGAAGTTAAGCCAATCGCCCGCACCGTCCGAGGACATATCCTTTTCCGTTTCAAGCGCAAAATCCAGATACTTTTCCTTCTTCGTTAAATTATATAAAAGCGCAAAGGAATGATATACGGCAAGATTCATCTGCGCGTTGCCCGTAGATACTATGGTCTTTTTGCCATTATAAAAAGTTGCTGTCAATAAGTCCGCTATCTTTTCCGCAGCCGAAAGGTATTTGACGTTTCCCGTTTCATTATACCACAATATCAGAGAAAAGGAAATATGATAATGCGCCCAACAGTCCCAAGTCCAGGGAATATTTTGCGGAGTCTGCGGCAAAGCGCCTGTAAAACGCGTCTCTTCGGAATAACACCCGAGATATCCGTCTTCAGACTGATACGCGAGCAACTTTTCGATAAAGTCAAGCGCGTACGATCTTAATTGAGCGTTATTCGTCTGTTTGTAAACGTAATAAGCGCTCGTCAGATACTTGCCCGCAAACTCGCCTTGCCACGCCAAAAGGTCGCGGTACGGCTTAACGTCGCGGTCTTTGAAGATACTCAAAACGGCGGGGTTGGTCTCCGCTATCCCTATAAGAAAGCGCTGTGCGATCTTTTCGCAATACCTGCCCGTGATACCTTTATTTTCGATCGTAAGATTTTTAACGGCTTCCATAATTTTCAATTTAAACAGAAGGGGCTGTCGCAAGTTAAAATTTAACTCGCGACAGCCTTCCGCATCAACTTAAGACGAGATCAGATCGTTAAAACGATCTTTTCTCTTTTTTTCTGATAAACAAGCAAACTCCGAGTACAGTGACGATCGCCGTTAAGGACGCGACCGTTCCGATATCGCCGAAGCAGCCTTTGCCTTTCTTTTCGCTCGTATCGCCGCCGTCGTTGCCTGCGATCTGCAAGGTGAAGGTAAGCGTAGCTTCGCCGCCCTCGGTGGTCAGAACTATCTGTCTTTCACCGGTAGCGACTTCCTCGAACACGCTGCCTTTAACGGTCAGCTTGCCGTTTTCGTAAGAATACTCGTCCGAAAGGAGTTCGAGCCCGTCGACCGTGACGGAGAGTATCTTCTTATTATGCGTGTCAACGGTAATAACGAGGTCAGCGCCCTGCGTTGCGGTGTATTCGCCGCTGAATACGGGAGGAGCGTCGTTGACCGTTATTTCGGCGGTAGCGGGAACGAGCGTCGTTACGGTAAGGGTGTACTTACCCGCGGACAAAGCCGACATAACGCTTTCGTTTACCGTCAGTTTACCGTCGCTGTAGTCGTACTGTTCGGCCGTGAGCGCCGTTTCGCCGAGCGTTACGCTTACGATCTCTTTGCCGTTAAGCTCAAGGTCGATAGCGTAGTCGCCGCCCTGACTCTTTTCGTAATCGGCGGCAGTGCCGAATACGGGCGTGGAATCGGAAACGGTGAACGTGAAAGAGCAGGTAGCGCCGGAAGAACTTCTTACCGTGAAGGTATTGTCGCCTACGCCGAGCGTCGCAAGGTACGCGCCCTTGAACTCGATAGCGCCCGATTCGGCGTTGTAGTTGTACTCGGTGCCCTTCAAAGCCGTTTCGTTAAGCGTTACGCTTGCAAGGTCGTAGCCCTTGAAGTCGATAGTTACGGTAAGGCTTTCTTTGGTAGCCTTGTCGTAATCGTAAGAATCTTCTTCCATAGCGGGCATAGAATCGACTACGGTGAACGTCGTAGCTATCTCGTTGCCCTTCGTCGTTCTTATAACGACGGCTATCTCATCGCCCAAATCGTAGTTTGCGCAATAAGCTTTCGTAAAGTCTATCCTCGTATAACCAACGGGCGTAACTTCGGTCGTATAATCGTCGGAAGTTAATGCCGAGCCGTTTACGGTGACGGACTCTATCTCGAACGTACGGCAAAGGTCTATGATATAGTAAGGAACGGTGTCCGCGGCTATATCGTAAGTGTTCTTTTCCGCGCGAAGTTCGGGGATAAGCTCGGAAGTTGCGTCAAAGTTATCGAAGTACCAAACGTCTTGTTCGGAAGCGGGAGCGCTGAATCTCAGATATGCAGAGGCGCTGTCGCTGAAGTCGTTGCCGTCGTAGTAAATGGTTATCGCAAGAGTGTACCAACCGTCGGCTTTTGCCGTTACAGCCCAGCTTGCGTTGGCGTATTGAGTGCCGTCGTCCGCCCTCTTGTTTGCGGCGAGATCTACTTCGAGATAGAACCAGGGAACGTCTACGTTCATACCGTCGAACACACGGCCTTCGATGCCGAGAACGGTTCCGTTAACGGGCTTAAGATCCATATAGATAGTATGGAGTTTGTTCTTGGTAAGACCGCTCAATCTCGACCCCTGCGGGTTGGTCTGGAACATGGAAACGTACGCGTCGGTAGCATCGGGAGCGACGAACTTGATCATTCTGTTGTCACCGTCATCGACCGTCCAGATATTGTAGTTGGCGGGATCCATATAGCTGTTCTGGAAGAACGCGTCCTTGGCGTCCTGATCGCCCGAAAGGTCGGGCATACCCGAGAAGTCGTTGGTGTATACGCTGCCCATAGGAATGGACGCGATAACGAGCTGCATTTCGACAGCCGTGTCGCCCGTAGCGACGATCACGGTGTAAGTGCCGTTCGCCATAGCGTCAAGCGTCGCTTTTTTAATAGTCAGTTTGCCTTCTTCGAAAGCGTACTGTTCGGCGGTAAGTCCGGTCTCGCCGATCATAACGCCGTCTACCGCGGTAAAGGTAGTCATCGTAACGAAATCGCCGTCGGAAGCTTTGTTGTAGTAAGCCGCTTTCTTGTTGACGCCTGCGGGTTCGGGTTTGACTTCTTTTGCGAAAACGTAATCGTCAAGATACAAACCTGTGTTCATGTTCGCATTGGCGTCGGCGGGATCCGCAGCGCACATATTGAACAGATTGAATATCCAGGAGCCGGTACCCATAAGGTATGCGTTAACGGTAAATATGCCGTCTTCAAGCATTACTTCCGCATAGTCGAGGCAACCGATTTTATCGAATACAAAGGCGCCGTCCGGGTATATCGTTATCCAAGCCGTCAGATAGCTCGGGTTTTGGAAACCTACGCAGATAGCCGTCCAGTCGCCGAAGGGTTTCAACTTCATGGACACTTTATAGTAGCTTTCAGGAGAAGTGCTGCCGGTATAGCTCGAATTGAGATAGAACGATTGTATCTGCCAGCCGCCGTCTTCAAAGAACTGATAAGTGGCTTTCGCGCACTGCGAACCGTCGACGCCGTCGCCTATCGTAATCGTGCCGGGTTCAACGCCCGCAAAGCCCGTGGCGTGGAAGAACGCGTCGCTACCCGAAAGGGTTTGATCGACTTTATTGAAGTTCTGCGAGTAAATGGTCTTCCATTCGGTGGGAAGAGTCGGCTCGGTGCTACCTTGGTTGCCGCTTCCCTCGACCTTTTCGGCTATCCTTACGTTGTCGAGATACAAACCGGTGTTCATATTCAAGTTTGCGTCTTCGGCGTTGTCGGTGTACATATTGAAATAGAATTTGAGCAAGCCGCCCATACCGTTTATCGTAGCCTCGATATGGAAGACTCCGCCGTTATTCGTAACTTCCACGGACTCGAACATTTCCGTCTGATATTCCGCAATGCTGTAAGTGCCGTTGGATTTAAGTATGACCTGCGAATCGAAACCGCTTGCCGAACCTACCTGATTGAATATCGAATAGACTTCTTTCGCGTTTCCGAAAAGCTTAACGTCCATTTCGACTACGTATTGCTTACCTTCTTCAAGGTTCGCGCCGACGTTGTTTTCGTTGATATAAACGCCTTCGTGCTGGTAGCCGTTGTCCCAGAAAGTGTAAACGGCTTTCAGGCTCTTACCTTCGATACCCGCGCCCGCTTTGGTCACGACCGAATGTCCCCCATAGCCGAAGCCCGTAGCATGATAAAGAGCGTCGCTACCGCTGATACCGGTGGTTACGGTAAGATCGTAAACGGAAGTTTCGCCTTCGGTCATCTTGAACTCGGAAAGACGGATACCCGTGTCGAGCGACGCGTTGACCGTTTCGTAATCGGCGGGAACGATATTCATATAGAATACGGGGTAAACGTATCCGCCCGTACCTTTCATCTCGATAGTCGCCGTCCACCAGCCGTTATCGCCGAGCGTAGCCGATTTTAAGGTAATGAAATCGCTTAAAGCATAGTTGGACTCGTAAGCCGTTCCGTCGGCGTTGAACGTCACTACGGAATTGTACGTTCCGACGTCGGGACCTTGTAAGCTCAAGATCATGTTGTTGACCGACGAGCCGAAAGTCATAAACTCGAGTTCAAGAGTATAGGTCTTACTCGTATCGGTGGAATTGATACCTCTGTTGGTGTCGAGATAAAGCGGCTGATGCTGGCAACCGTTATCATAGAAGGTGTAGATAGCTTCGATATAATTATCCTCAGCTTCCACAACGCTACGTTTCGCACCCGCTACCCAAGTAGCAAAGTAGATGTCGTCTTCGGTCGCGTCGGTAGCAAGCGATTCGAAATCGCACTCGTATAAGGTCGTGCCGCCCGAATACGCATTTGCGCCGTTTTTAGCCATGATGCCGCCGAACGCGGTCACGGAGAAAAACAGCAGCAACGCCGCCAATACAACCAGTTTGCTTGTTTTGCTTTTCATGTTGTTCCTCCAACAAATTATATTTTTACAGTTTATTTACTGCAAATTCCCAAATTAAAGTTGCCTGTAGGTTTTGCTTATGATATAATCGTAATTGACGACGATCATATTTTTTGCTGTTTTAATCCGCAAAACCGAGGCTTTTTATGCATATTATCAAGAGAAAAGATATTTTGACCTATATCGATTATCTGCCCGTATATATAGGGCTTAATATCGTGGAATTCGGCAAAGAGAAAAACAGTAGCGAGAATTTCACGGGAACGCTCAGATATAGGGACAAATACATTATCCACTTCGTCCTCGACGGACACGGCGAATTTTTCTGCGACAATAAGACTTATCAGCTTTCAAAAGGTCAGGCTTTCGTAATCACGCCCGAAAACCTTGTGAGATACGAACCGTCGAAAGACTCTTACTGGACTTACTGCTGGCTGGCATTTTCCGGCGCCGATTGCAACACCGTGTTTAATAGGTGCGGCCTTAATAATTCGCGCGTTTTCGATTTCGACGAGGAAATGATATCGCCTCTTATTAAAATGATAGCCTATCTTAGAAACGAAACGCCCGCAAACGATATAACTTTTTCCTTTTCGGTCGGCGCTATGGCGAACGAAGTTCTGAAAAATTGCGCTTTGGCGCTCAATCCCGAAACGGTCGGCTCGAAAAGCCAGAATTCCAATATCGTGGAACAGGCCGTATCCTATATGCGAGAGAACTTCAACAGGCCCATAAACATTTCCGTCGTCTGCAAAAATCTCCACGTATCGCGCGGATATTTTTCAACGCTGTTCGCGTCGACGGTAAAACAGTCGCCGTATCGGTTTTTGCAGATGCTCCGTCTTCAACGCGCGGCGGAACTGTTACTTATAAACCCCAATTTACGCGTCTACGAGATAGCTGAAACGGTCGGGTTCTCGTCCACCGCTCAATTTTGCAAGGCATTCCAAAAAACCAATAAGATGAGCCCGTCGGAATACCGTGAAAAGTACGGTTCGACCTCTAAAAACAAGAGCAATAATCAGTTACAATAACGACTTTGGGATATTCCCCGTTAAAATTTCGTCTATTTCCCGCTCCGCTTTTTTACAGTCGGGGCAGTCGATGAGCCGATGAAGCCCGCCCGCTTTTTTCTCAAAAGACGAAACTCCGTCGTCCGCGATGGAAACGACGCCTACTCGGCTGTCGGTAAAGATATTTCCTTTGCCGAACACCGCATAATAAGCCGAAACGAGATCCCAACTGTCCCGATCGCCGTGAGAATGTACGAAGTACGACTCGGCGACGGGATTTTTTCTGTCCTTTTTTATAAGTATCCCGCCCGTACGTATCTCGCGACCGATTAGATAGTGCGATACCGCCACGGGTACGGGAGAAAGCTCAAATACCGTCTGCGCGCTTTTGATATCGACTTTGATATTGAATTCCGCACGCATATTGTAATCACCGAACCAAATTTCGGGGACTTCCTCCGTCGGGAAATAGCACCCCATCAATGAAAACAGTCTGACCTGCTGCTTGACGAGTTCTGTCCCCGTCAACGGAGAAATATCGTCCGCCCCGCTAAGTAATAACCCCGCGATATTGATATTGCAGCCTATAACTATTATCGTTATCTTATCGCCCGTATTATTCGCAAGGACTTTTCTCAATAAACGCACGGCATCTTCGGGGCGGTCGCCGCCGTCTTTTTTATACGAATTTTCGTAAGTATCGCAAATATGCCTTCCGTAAGACTGCGGATAAAAGCTTACGTCGTCGCCGGGGGGAACGGTCTTGGTCTGCCCTATCGGCACGACGTGGCCGTAATATCTGTTGATAGCGTCCGCGCAACCCGCCGCGTAAGGGCTTCCCGTACTTAAAGTTACGGCAAGTAGCTCGGCCTTACCCGCGTTTTGCGCCTGATGAACTATCGCAAGCGCGCCGGCGTCGTCGCAATCGCCGCCGATATCCGTATCGAAAATTATCTTAACCTTTTCCATTGCAACCGTTTAACCCTTTAAGCCGCCCTGCAAAGAAATACCTTTTGCGAATATCTTCGTGCCGACGAAATACATTACGACCGAAGGTATCGCCATAAGAACGCTCGCCGCGAGCAGCATCGGAGTGTCCTGTTTTCCCTGCGTGGTCTGTGCGCGGAGCATATTGAGCCCCAATGAGATATTGAATTTATACGGCTGTCTCAGATAGATCAACGGGCCCAAATAGTCGCCCCATATACCCATGGACGTAAACAGTATCATCGTCACTATCGCGGGGATACAGTTAGGCACTATTATCCACCATAATCTTCTGAACGAATTTGCGCCGTCTATCTCCGCAGCTTCTATCATCTCGTTGGGGATACCGCGCATATTCTGCTTGAACATAAATATATAGAACGCACTGCCGCCGATACTCGGCAATATCAACGGCCAATAAGAGTCCGTCATTCCGAGCCTTGCCCACACGATATACGAAGGTATCATCGTGACCGCCCAAGGTATCATCATCGTGCATAAAAGGACCATAAACAGTGCGTCCGCAAGCTTGCAACGGAATTTCGCAAAGCCGTAAGCCACGAAGATACTGCTTATCGTACAGATAGCCGTCGACGTCACCATGTGCATCAGGGTGTTGCCTATCCAGGTCATAAAGTCGGCGTTCTCCTGGAAGACGCGGACGTAGTTATCGAATGCCCACTCCTTCGGCAAAAAGGTGAACACCATACTGTAATACTCGTCGTAAGTTTTCAGTGACGACGTTACCATTACGAACGTAGGCAGTATCATCATGATGCCGACAATGCACAATATGGTATAAAATACGATATTTTTTATGCGCGTTCTTACCCTGCGGTCGCCGAACGCGTTTTTCGTCTTTGTCGTCGCCATATCAGTCACCGTCCGCATAATAAACTTTTCTTCCGCCGAACTTGAAGAAAATGAAAGTTACTATCATAACTATCACGAACACTATCCAGGAATACGCGCTTGCATACCCCATCATTCTGTCGGTCATGGCGTAATTATATATCTGAAGCGTTGCCGTTCTCGTCGCCGTGCCGCCGCCGAGCATCATCATCGGCCCGTACGCCTGCAAGCCGCCGATAATGTCCATTATAAGCAAATAGAATATCGTGGGGCTTATCATCGGAAGCGTTACGTGGACGAATTTTTTCCAGGAAGACGCGCCGTCGAGGTCCATTGACTCCATAAGCTCCGACGGAACGCCCGCTACCGCCGGCAGGAACATAGTTATCTTCCCGCCGATATTGCCCCAGACCGCCATAAGTATAAGACTTCTCATGGCGTTATCCTGACTCATGAATTTCACGCGTTCCATACCGACGGTATTAAGCACGCTGTTTAATATACCGTATTGCGCGTACATGGATTCCCAAAGCATCGTGCCCGCGATAAACGGAAGTATTGCGGGGAGATAATACAACGTCTGGAAAAAGCGCTTGAATTTCGGAATGGAATTGATGAGCAAAGCAAACCCAAGCCCCAGCCCCATTCCGAAAACGGTCGTAAATCCCATGAATACGAACGTGTTTTCTATGGTTTTAAGGAAGTAGCGCTCGGTCGTGAACAAATCTATGTAATTTTGAAATCCTACAAACTTGGGTTCGCCTACCATCTGATAGGAACAAAAGCTCATATACAGGGAATACCCCATAGGGAATAACCCGAAACATAAAAAGCCTATGATCCACGGGCTGATATACGCCAAGCATTGCAGAACGGTCTTATCCTTTTTTCTTCTCATTTCAGCCGTCCGCTTTTATTTTTCCGCTGCGGGAGAAAATTCGCCCGCAGCGGCGGTACGATCGCTATTCAGCCTGTTTGGCCTGACGAACGCGTTTATTGATCTCGTAATCGAGCGTTTCGCAGAATTCGTTAAAGCTCATTTCTCCTTCGAGATATTCGCCCGTGTACGCAAACTCGACCGATTCGAGCGAGGCCTGCGAACAGTACGGGTTACGGTCTATTACCACGGCTTTTGAAAGCGAATCGTGGAAGAATTGCGTGCATCTTAAGCGAACGGGATCGGTGTTCACTTCGGGGTTTAACATATCGTTTGCATACTTTTTCATCGCGGGGAAGTTGTTGCACTTTCTTGCGTCGATTGCGCCGTAATAGTTAAGATACCATTCTATGAACTTGAACGCCGCGTCTTTTACTTTGGAGCGCGAAGATATCGCAAAGCCCACGCAACCCGTCGTATAAGGTTTACATTCGATACTGTCGTCTTTGACGGGAGGATACGCCACGCCGAGATCGAGCGAGTCGAGCCCGTACGCCTCGATGCAGTAAAGACCGCCCATTATCATTGCGACTTTACCTTGCGCGAATATCGGCATAAAGGTGGAGCCGACGTTATTTACGTCGTTTTTGCCGAGGATATCGTAGTAATACTTCACCACTTCCTTAACGGCGGGGTTAGTAAACGTCGATTGATAGCCGTTTGCGGGATCGAACCAGGAAAGCCCCGCGTTGGTTATGAATTGAGCGAGGACCTTGGCTTCCGCAAGACCGGGAAGGAAGGAATACTGCGTGATGGTCGAGCCGCTGCGCTTTAAAAGCTGATCGCAAAGCGTTTCAAATTCCGCAAAGGTCAGAGGATCGGCAACGCCGTCGCCGTCGTCGTCGGCTTCTATCATGGCAAGCTGGTCGGCGGTGAAAAGACTGCGGTTGTAGAATAACATAGAGTCGGTCGTCCAGTCCTTCATCACGGCGTAAGTCTTACCGGAACCGAAGGTCTTCGTATCAGAATCGTAAGAGTAAGCCGCTTTGTTGATATCCCAAACGTCGTCCAAAGACACCGTTTCGGAAGCCGCAAAATAATTATCCAACGGTTCGAGATATCCCGCCGAAAGGAATGGATAAATTTCGCCCGGTTCCATACCGAAAACGTCGGCTTCCACTTTGCCCGCAAAGTCGTTAAGTAAGTTGGTGTAGAACGAACCCGTGGAGATCTCCGTCTGAACGTAGATATCGGGGTTTTTGACGTAGAAGTCGTCTTTTAACGCCTTTTTCAATTCCGCGTTTGTTTCCGAATTGTTGAACGAATAGAAGCGCACTACGGTCTTGCCGCCCGCGCCGCCGCCGAAATAATCGTCGTCATCGTTTCCGCCGCCACCGCCGCCGTTTCCACCGGTTTCGCAAGCGGCTATTGAAAGAGCCAATCCGAGAGCCAACGTGATACACACGATCTTTTTGAATAATTTCATAAATATCCACCTCTTGTTTTTTTTATTATCGTTAAGTGCGGCAGCGCCGCAAAAAGCCGAGCTTTATTTTATTCGCCTTCGCGCTTATATAAAATATCCTGCGTTATCTGATAGGCGTGGCCTTTCGTGACGGTCGGTCTTAACCCCGTGGGGTTATCCACCTTTTCGAACGTTACGTCGTCTATAGCGAGCGCGCCGTATTTGGAAACGCCCCAGATAAAGAAGTATTTATTCGAATTACCCGTCGTAAATTCGTATTCCACCGAATAGACTTCGCCTACCTCGTAACCCTCGCTGCGCCACTCGAAAGCGCCCACGTCGTGCAAGAACGTTCCGTCTTCTCTCGCAAAGCTGTAGAAATACGAGTTTTCGTCCGAGCGAAGCGGCTCGATTATCATGAATTTGAACCTGACGCGATAAGTGGTGTTCGCCGAAAAACGCATATCGGCAAGGTTGGTCTGAACGAAGTTGTTGAATTCGTACGACCTGTGATTGGGATTGAAGTTGCAAACGTAGCAGGAATAATTTCCGCTTATAACGTACTTACGATTGATGATGCCCGTACAGTGCGTGCCCGGATACATACAGCCGCCGTTGAATACGCCCGTCTCGAAGTTTTCGACTACGCCGTTATTGTCGACGTCGATATGCTTATCGGGAATGACGTTACGCTTGATGATTTCCCCGTCCGATGCGTACGAATAATCGGAGTCGATACGGGTTAATGTTATGTTCTTGACGGATACCGAACCCATGTTTCTGATACCGAACACGAGTTCCCAACCGTCGCCGTAATCGCCCGTGTTGAATACGTACGAATACTTTCTGTAACCGTGATCTATCGGCGTCCACCAGGAGCCTATCCTGTTTAAACTGTAAGACTCGATATACGCCTTTTTGTCGTCCGTGTCGGAGTCGGGATCGACCAAAGTGACGTAGAAGAACCCGCCGTTGGAAATATCCAATACCGTCGCCGCGTCGAAAGTTATCATATAGGCAGCGTGCGCGTCGAGACGCTCTTTAAGCTGCAAGCCGTCCGCCCAGTTCTGCGTAAGGTTGCTCTTTATAACGTATTCGCCGTTGCCGTTATTTTCGGTGAAATTGGGGTTTATCCTGAAAGAGGAATTCTGAACGTCCGCCTCGATAACGGAAATATTGTCGACAGCTATTTCCGCAACGGAGTTTTTGCCGCCGAAAGCCGCGTAATACGTCTTGCCGTCGTCGGGAACTTTTATCGTAGCGCTCCTATGCGAAACGTTGTTTGAAACGTCCAGCCACTCGTACGCGTCGCCCCAAGCATCGTTTCTGCGGTCGTATGCGCCTACGAGGTATTTACTGTTATCGGTTATCGAAATTTCTTCTTTGTTTTTGTTTGTCTTGTACTGGAAAGAAATATAATAGGTCTTGCCGTTTTCGAGCTTCGGACCGTAAGCGAACGCTTCGCTTCCGCCGCCTACCAAAGCTTTTGTGCCGTCGACGTTGACCAGTCTGTTGGTGATTTTACCGCTGTTTATCGCCGTGAAAGCACTGTTTTCGCCCAAGGTATCGGCCTTCGACAGATCTTTCGCCGCCTCGTCGCCGATAGTCACTTCGCCGACGTAATATCTGTTGGTCCCGTCGTTGCCGGGGATAGGCATCTCTGTCGTAGGAACTCCGTTTTCGTCGGATATAGCCATCTTCAAAGTGTAAGTTCCTTTCGCAAGCGTTGCGGGAAGATCGTATTCAAGGTCGAAAAAGTGCGGTTCGCCGCCGTTTATGGAAACGGGATCGAAACTTTTATCCGTGCCGGTATAAACTATAGCGCCGCTCGCGTTTTCAAGATAAATGCTTAGGTCGTGATCCTTCCACATTCTGCCCATAGCCTGATTGGACCAGAGCGTGTTGAGATATATCTTGTCGCCCGCTTTGGCTTTTGCCGAATACTGTACCTTGTTCGGCACGAGCCTGTAGCCCATCATTCTGAGCATATAGTCGGTTATCGGAGTCTCTTTCTCGAGAACGGTGTTAAAGTCCTGCGCCACCCAACCGATGACCGTGTTGTAGTTTACGCGCCATTTGTGCAAAGCTTCGTTGACCGCCTCGAACACGGGATAGGGATCGTCGTCCGTGTGCTTATAATAGCCGTCGCCTATCTCGCCGAGCAGCGGCATATCGGTATTCATATAGAAATAGTCGGTCGCAAAACGCGCGTCGTAAGGCCACAAGGAAAACGCTATGCCGTCACGACGGAAGGTAACGTTATCGAGCGTCAAAGCGTGGTCGTAACCCATCCAATACATAAAGTCGCTGTAGTTTTCCGCGTTGATAACACCCGGCATATTGTTTAAAAATTCATAAGTGCAGGATAAAACGAGCAGCGTATCGCCCCAGGCTTCGCGCCACATATCGATGATCTCGCAAAGCGTTTGGGTGCGTTCTTCAACGCTCGTGTAAGTGTTCCAGCCGGAATGCCATTCGCCTACCATACCATAGCCGCGCAGTTCAACGACCTCGATCGCGTCGCGGTAAGGATAATCTTCCGCCGCGTAATGCCCCGCAAATTCGGAAAGGAATTTACGAAGTTCCTCAAGATACGTCCTGCTCGAAAGATCTGCGTAGATGTTACCTTCTTTAACTATCTTCGGCACGTTATACGGCTCGTGGAAAAGCCATTCGGGACAGCCGTTGACGACGCCTTGATTAAGGTCGAGGTTGTCCGTACAAAGGCGCATATTTATCTTTTTGCCTTGATTTACCCAATACTCGACGGTCTCGTCCATAACGCGCCAATCGTAATTACCGGGAGTTTCCTCAAAGCACGACCAGCCCGTAGAAAGCGACACGACTTTTACTTCCGGCAAATTGCCTTCGTAGCCGAGCGAAGGGAGTCCGCCAAGCAACGGTTCTTCCAAAGCCACCCAGCCTTGCCCGTCGTTATCAGAGCAGACGGCGTTCGTTTCTTCGAACGTGACCGTTTTATACGCGTCGCCGATACTGTTGTCGGCGTAAATTTTCACGTTGCTTTCTCCTATCGTCTTTTCGGCAACAAGGCTTTTCTTGCCGAAATCTTTTTTGGCAACGTCTTCCGTTATCACCACGTCTTCACAGGCGCCGAGCGTCAGCGTCGCCGCAATGATCATGCTAAGTAGCGCGAAGATACTCTTCTTTTTCATTACCGGTCCTCCTCGTTTAAAAAAATCGATTATTTTACGGATACGCGACGTTTTGTTAGCGGCGGTATCCGAAAGTTCCCTTTTCCTTTTTTGAAAATATAATCTGCACGTCTCCCACGCACGCATACAAAAAATAATATATCACGCGCGTAAGGCAACGATTCGCAATTTGCAATGTGCAGGCACGGTTTATATAATAATGAGACGGCGATTTGCGGGCGAAGACTTGTAGCCCGAAACAAATCGCCCGACTACAATTCCACTTTCCACTCTCCACTTTCCACATTCAAAAAGTGCGTCTATAGGTCGATTATTACAATATTTTGCTTATTCCGACTCTAATGTATCTTCAATAGTTCGCCGCCGAGTTTTCTTGATTGTTCCGCGCGGATAGCCATTAAATGACTTTCGAGCGAGGCTTCCAAAGACGTCGGCGAAGCCTCGTCGCTTATAAGCACTTTGTAAAAATCACGAAGCAATCCGCCGTCGCCGCCGCCGTGATTATGTCCGCCTTCCGCCGCCACGTCGTTGACGTTGACTATCTCTTCAGGCTTATTGAACCGACGGACTATCAGATTTTCGCCCACATCCTGCAGATCTATCTGCCCGTCCGTACAATAAAAGCGCATTATTCGTCCGCCGCCCGCCGTAAACGCGGTCATTCTTAAGTTTGCCTTGATGCCGTTATCGAAGGTCATCGTTACTATCTGATGATCCACGACGTCGTTATCGCATTCGTACACGCAACGACCGTACGGGCCGATTTCGATAGCTTTTCTGATAGCCTCTTCGGTCAGAGGGTATTCGGGGGTTATGGCGTTGTACGGCCAGGCGTTATCGGGCATACCGATGCTCTTCCAATTGCCGACGTAAATGCTTTCCGCACTGTAAGTACAGCTTTTTACGAACTTGCACTGTAAGCATCTACTTGCGGCGCCCTCGGGTTTACATTCTTTGCGGAAGTGCTTAAGGTCTCCTATCGAAGAGATCGTCACGCATTTTCCGCAGGCATAATACTGCAAAAGATCGAGGTCGTGACAGCATTTTTGCAAGATCATCGGTGAGGATTCCGTGCTGTTTCGCCAGTTGCCGCGGACAAAACTGTGCGCCTGATGCCAGTAACATACCTGCTCGATAGAGTCTATCATCACGAGATCCCCGCAAATCTTGCTGTCTAAAATCTCTTTCGCCTTCACGTACGCCGGAGCGTAGCGGAGAACGTGACAAACGACGACCTTCTTTTTGTACTTACGGTATGCTTCGAGCAAAAGACGACACTCTTTTTCGTCTTTAGTTATCGGCTTTTCCAAAAGTATGTCGTAGCCGAGTTCCAAAGCGCGGATACATTGGCGAACGTGATCGTTATCCATCGTCGCAATGACCAATACGTCGGCTCTGCGCTCTTTGAAAAATTCCGTTTCGTCTAAATATCTTCGGCTTGACGGAACTTCGAAAACGTCTCCGTATTTCTTTAATTTTTCCGGATTGTGATCGCAGACGGCGGTGATAAAAAACTTGTCTTTTTCATTAAACATCAACCTTCCGTAGGTCTCGCCGCCTCTCGATCCGCAACCGATAATGGCAACTGTAAATCGTTTTTGCACAATTTCACCTTTTTTATTTTTCATCTTATTTTTCGCGAAACACCTCTCTGCAAGGCGCCGCCGTTTCGGCTGATTATCGCTGATAAAAGGATATTCGGCCGCTATATTTTGCTTTTTATAAAAAACGACTTTTCCCCTCTTATTCCCGATTTTATTATAATATATTATCATTTGCTTTTTCAATACTCGTTTGTCCTTATTTATTGTGCTTTTGTCATTATTTTAAAACTAATCGAATTATTCACCGACACTCTATCGATCCATTTTGCGCCAAATCGTAACAAACTTATTAAAAAAATAATATAATTGATCAATATTTTCAGCGTCCAAAAGAAAAAAAAGACCTGAAAACCAAACGCTTTCCGGTCTTTTCGTTTATTGATCGATTTTTTGATTTTTGCGTATTGCTTTTTTCTTACCGCGCAATATTTAACGGTTTTTTAGGCTCGCTGCGCTAAAAAGGGCGTTGCGACGATATATATTATACCGCTATGCGGCTGAAAAAGCTATTTAATACTGTTCCATAACCCAATCGAGTGCGTTGAGCCTTGCGAGCATCAGTTGTCCCTTTTCGGGTTCCTCGGAATTGGAAAAATCTATTTTATAGCTTATCTTTTCGCTGTAGTTGGTGTTTTTCAATTCTTTCAGGAAAGAGTCGAAGAAAAACGAGGGATATTTGGTTATCGTTCCGCTGAAAATTATGTGCGAACAGCCGAGAACGTTTACGAGGTTGCATATAGTTATGCCGAGAAATCTTGCCTCTTCGTTGAGCCTGTTTTTAATTTCGGGATATTTTTCGCTCGCCGCGGCAAGTTTGGAGAGCGAAAAGTCTTTATTTCCCGTGACTTTGCGGCAAAACAGGAGCATTTCGTAAGTGCCGATGGTATCGTGAAGTCTTTTGTTGTTACCGTCGATACGATTCATGCCTATCTCGCCGCCGAACCCGTTCGAGCCGAGAATTATCTTTCTGTCGAACACCACGCAGCAGGAAACGCCCGCGTCGATAAATAAATACAGATGAACGCCCTTGCCGTAATCGAATTCTTCCGACAAAATGCTGTATAAACAGCCGAAATCACTGTCGTTGTTGACGTACACGAGCGACGACGGGAAGTCAGATTTGAAACGCTCTTTCAAGTTGACGTCTTTTTGTATTTTCGACGAAACTATGATATTTCCGTTTTCGGAGTCGGCTCTTCCGGGTATCGCCACGGATATTACGGCAAGCAGTTCCAAAGGTATTCTTTTACGCTTTAAAACCCCTCTCAATTTTTCGATAAGTCGGTCTATAACCTCGTTATCGACCATTCCCGATTCAAATCGCTCCATATAAACATTGTTGCCCATAAGGTCGAAAATCGCCAGAAATTCGTTGCTGTGCTGGAAAGATACGCAAGCAAAGTACGCACGCTTAGCGTTGATCTCGTACCTGAAATGTTGCCTGCCCCTGCTTTTTTTAGCGTTCGGATCGACGTACGGTTTTATCAGGTTCATATTTAAAAGCCTATCCACTATGCGCTTTGTGGACGTATGGGTAAGCTTCGTTTTTTCGGCAAGCTCGATACAGGAAAGCGGCTCCTGTATCAATAAATTGACCAAGAGCTTATTATTGAAATGAGCAATATTCTGTTGTTTTTTACCTTTGGATTCCATCGTTTCTCCGTGCCGACCGCGTATGACAAAAATACGCCTACGCGCTTTACTATTTATATTTTACAACATAACGAAGATTTTGTCAATAACCGTGCGCAAATTAAATATTATAATGAGCGTTTGTTTTTTATTTAGTCAATTATCTGTTAATAAATAATAATATTAGTATTAACAGGCGGTTTTACTATTGACAAGACGGTTTTTTTATGGTAGAATATAATTGTGCAACAATAGTTTATAATCATTCGGAAGGTATTTTTTATGATTTTTCTCAAAAAAATATGTTTTTCGGACGAAAAGTATCTCGATTTCGTATTGAAACATTTTGAAATAAGCCTGTCGGGGCAAGCGAAAAGCGTCGTGAACGTCGTTTACGGCGATAGTTTTTCCGTTAAAAAAGCAAATGACGAAATAAAAGTTTCTATAACCGAAAAGGCGCAGCTTTTTTACGCTTTTACGCTTATTGCGGCAAATTCCGGCAAAGACTCTTTCGAGCTTATTAAGACAACGCCCTATAAGACGGTAGATTTCATGCTCGACTGCTCGCGTTCGGCAGTCCTGAATATCGAAACGTGTAAAAAATTCATAATAACGCTTGCAAAACTCGGATATAACGCGCTCGAACTGTACACCGAAGACACTTACGAAATACCTTCGGAGCCTTACTTCGGGCATCTCCGCGGCAGATACACGCAAAAAGAACTCAAAGAGCTCGACGCTTTCGCAAAAGATTACGGCGTTGAACTTATCCCCTGCATACAGACTCTCACCCACCTCGACAATATCTTTTTATGGCCGAGGTATTGGGAGATCCACGATATATGGGATTGCCTTTTGATCGGCGAAGAAAGGACTTACGAGCTTATCGACAAAATGTTCAAAAGCGTTGCCGAGTGTTTCACTTCGAGGACAATACACATAGGTTATGACGAAGCCTATTATGCGGGGCGCGGCAAATATCTCGATAAAAACGGCTTTTCCGATCGCGGCAAAATGCTTATGGAGCATCTGAAAAAAGTGCTCGGGATTGCGAAAAAATACGGGTTTACCTGCAAGATTTACGCCGATATTTTCTTACATAATTACGTTTCCGCAGACAAGATCGCTCTTAACGAAAACGTCAAATTCGTTTATTGGGACTATTACAAAACGGACAAACGCCTATATTTAAAAGAACTTAAAAAGATCGAAGCGCTTCGCCCGCACATAGAATTCCGCGCGGGTGACTGGAAATGGCTCGGAAACGCGCCTATGAACAGATACGGAATGAGGCGCACGAAAGCCGGTATGCTCGCGGCGTTAAACGCCGATCTCGAGGCGGTATCGCTTTCTGCCTGGGGCGACAACGGTAACGAATGCAGCGTATTCGCCACCTTCCCGCAGATAATTTCGTTCTCCGCCCTCGCCTACTTCGGCAAAGCCGACTCGGCTTTACTTGACGGCATCTCAAAGGCGATGACGAATATTTCGTTCAGCGACTTTTTGAAACTCGACAAGCCGAATACATATAAGATCAAGGACCCGATTTTGCCCGTCAACCCCGCAAAATATCTCCTTTTGAACGATCCGCTGTGCGGGATACTCGACTATCACGTCGACTCAAGTTACAACGCGTATTACAAAAAATGCGTTACGATATTCAAGACGGTCGCAAAGCGCGCGGGTGAGTGGAAATACCTTTTCGACGAGCAGATAGCTTTATGCGATTACCTTTCGGTCAAAGCGAATATGGGCAACGATCTGTACGCGCTGTATCAGAAAAACGATATCGAAGGGCTTAAAAAATACGCCGAAACGACCGTGAAAACGGCGATAAAAAAGCTCAACGCCTTCATTTCGGCATACCGTGCGGCCTGGCATAAAGAGAACAAGACTTTCGGCTTTGACGTCTCCGAACTTCGCCTCGGCGGACAAAAGGAAAGGCTCAACGAGATAATCTTAAGGATAAACGAATACGCCGACGGCAAGATCGACAGGATAGAGGAGCTCGAACAGCCCAAACTTCCTTACGAAGAAAACTGCGAAGACGGGCTTTTGTATATCCACAATTCCAAGTACGTCACGAGTCCCTTCTTCCCCGTAGTATAAAAAACCGTTATATGAAAAACTCCCGAAACAGTATCTCGGGAGTTTTTTTTATACGTAAATCACAACAGGTCTTTGACAAGTTCTATAAAGGCGTTTGCAATAAGCGTCGCGCCCGCAACGTTCGGATGGATGCCGTCGTAAACGTAATATTCCGCACCGTATTTTTCGGCATAAGCGTCGAACTTTTCCTGCAAAGACAGATGATACAGCCCGTATTTTGCCGCAAGTTTTTTAACGACTTCGGCATAACCGTGTATCTGCGAAAAAAATTCGAATTGCTTTTCGGTCTCGGAACCTTTCATAACGAAAGGGCTCAACAGTACCATTTTAACGCCGTCGAGCGCGGATAGAGTATCTTCTATCAGCATGGTATAGACCTTTTCAAACCGCTCGATATCGACGCCGTTTTTAACTATCGATTCGTGCCACAGGTCGTTGATACCGACCAGAACGACCACCATATCGGGCTTTTCGTTCCACACGTCGGCTTTTATACGCGCATACAGATCGACGATCCTGTTCCCGCCGTTCCCGCGATTGACGACTTCGTGCTTTTTGGGATACAGCTCGGAAAGCTTGCTCGCCACGATCATCGGATAACCGGTACCGAGCGCAAGGGGCGGTATTGCGCCCGCCTCTTTTGATCGCCCCATATCCGTTATACTGTCGCCGAAAAACAATATCTTCATACCTTTACGCCCGTTACAGAAGGCTTACGCCCGTATCTTTGTTGAAAATATGCATAACGTCGGGCGTGAAGGTAAACGATATCTCTCCGCCGTTTTCGATGGCGCTTGCGATATCTTTATCGAGTTCCATAATACGAACCCTTATAATGACGTCTTTTCCCGCCACAGTAACGTGTATCTGGTATTCGCTGCCCATCATCTCGGATATCTCGACTTTCGCTTTTACGGAGGTCTCGCCGCCTTTTGTGAGCACGACGTGTTCGGGGCGAACGCCGAGTACGATATCCTGACTTTCCACCAAGCCGGATCTTAAATTGCGGCAGGTGTTTTCGGATAACGGGAACAATACGTCGTTAAACTGCACGCTGTAATCGGCATTGCCGTGGTTTATCAGCCTTGCGTCGAAAAAGTTCATCTGCGGCGCGCCGATGAAGCCCGCCACGAACAGATTTACGGGGTTATTGAAAACTTCTTTGGGCGTTCCTATCTGCTGAACGAAACCGTCCTTCATTATGACTATCCGATCGCCCAAAGTCATCGCTTCCACCTGGTCGTGCGTAACGTAAATAAAGTTGGAACGTATCTTTTTCCTCAGCTCTATTATCTCAGCTCTCATCTGGTTGCGGAGCTTGGCGTCGAGGTTGGATAACGGTTCGTCCATCAAAAAGACCTTGGGATTACGAACGATAGCCCTGCCGATCGCCACCCTTTGTCTTTGACCGCCCGAAAGCGCTTTTGGCTTACGCTTTAAATCGACCAAGGTGTCGATAATGTCGAACGCCGTGTAAGTCGATTTGCCGTCGTGAAGCTGGAAATCGGTAAAGTTAAGTATAACGAAGTCTTTATTATCCTCGACGTACAAGGTGTTCGTGTACTGCGAAAGACCGTCGATTTCCGTCGAGCCGCCGCCCTGTCCGGACGAGCCGCTTGACGAGCCGCCGCTCTGTTCCGTCGAACTGTCGTAAGACGTGCCGCCGCCCACCGACGAAGAAACCGACTGCGTATCGGAATCGTTTGCGGTCGCGCCATTATCTTCGCACGCGACGAACGCCAAAGAAAGCGCCAAAGCTACCGTCAAAGCGATAATGGTTGCAAGTTTTTTCATTGTTCTCTCCTTATAACAAAAA
The DNA here is from genome assembly GCA_017616695.1 of Clostridia bacterium. Classification (GTDB taxonomy): domain Bacteria; phylum Bacillota; class Clostridia; order Christensenellales; family Borkfalkiaceae; genus UBA4636. Next base: position 26,070 of record JAFZXN010000034.1, read on the forward strand.
AACATTTTTATCTACACTAAAATCTGACAAAACGCCGATAATGTCACGACAGGAACAATAAATTCTGAATGTAACCGCCGGCGTTAGACCAGGAGCCTCTTAAGTAGAGCAGCCCGATAGCTTCGGGCGCGGCGGAGAACACCTTCGTTCCTTCGGCAATTGTTATCGTAACGTGATAATACCCGTCGGCTTTTTTGGTGCAGGTCACGTTGGCGTAGCTTTCGGCGGCGCCGTCAGCGTTGAACTTGAAATAACCGTAACCGCATTTCCAGGCGTTGTCGAGCAAGACTATCTGGAAGTATTCGCCGTCCGTAATAATATAATCGAAGGAAACGGAAGTATAAGCTCTTTCTTCGGGAGCAAGTATCGTAAGGCTGTTGCCCGAAACGAACTCTTGTCTGTTGAGCGGAATGGTTTCGCATTCGATAACGAGGTTATCTATCCACATCACGGTCGGCAGTTTGCCGTCTATACCGGCGTTCGTCCTTGCCTGAGCGGTCATGCCCTTACTTGCGGTCACGATAAGCGCGACGGAATCGGTCAGCGCCGCGGAATTATCCTGCGCAGCCCAATTTGCAAGATCGACGGTTATTTCGTACCAGCCGTCGCCGAGCGCGGTAGCCTGCGTGCCGTCGGAAAGCTGAACGGTATAGAAAGCCGAACAACTGCTGTTGTGTCTCGTAAGGTCGGAATAAGATTGGAGCATTACCCACTGCTCGGCGTTTTCGAGCTTGACGTCGAATTTCAAAGTGCCGCTCGTCAAGTTTCTCTTTGCCGAAAGCGAATAGTCGAACAGAACTCTTATATAAGAGTTGGCTTGCTCGGCGTTTTCGCCCGTCTGAACGGGATCGGGGTTGACGATAGCCGCTTTTAAAGACTTTGCAGAAGTAAACCCGTCTTTGGTATAATATACCGCGGTATCGTAAGAAAGTTCGCCCTGCGAGGTCGCAAGGAAAGCTCTTAAATTGGTGAGATCGTCCGCGTTATCGGCAGTGCCCGTCAAAGGACGGTATTTGCCAAGATCGGCGGGGGTGGAATAATCTTTATCGATGAGCAAAGATATCTTGTCTACGACGAGCTCGCTGATGATACGGCAACCCGCCGCCCACGGATGAGTAAGATCGCCGAAAAGCTCCATTTTGCTTGCGCCGTCCGCCAAAGCCTGCGTCATATACGGCTTCATATCGATGAACGGAACGTTGTATTCCACGGCAAGGTCGTGAATAATAGAACGTTTTGCCTCGAACTCGGTCACTCTGTATTGAATCTTGGGATTAATGTCGTAAGGAGCAAGACAGACGGCTATCGTTCCGCGTGCTTTGAGCCCTTCAAGGAGCGCCCTGTAGCAAGAAGCGAACTGCTCGTCGGAAACACCGCCCGAAGAATAATACGCAACATAACAATAAAGCAACAAGTTTTTTCATAATATATCTCCTAAAAAATTATTTATTGCAGTTATCAGACGACATTATTTATTGTAATTATCAAGTAAAGCCGTCGCCGCGTTCTCGTCGTTGTATATCTTTTCGACAAGGCTTAAAAGCTCTTTTCTCACGCTCTCGAACTTTGCCGAGTTGAGATCTTCGTTACGAAGTATGCCCGTATAAAGCCTGTCGTAGAACTTTCCGAGGATCGTGTCGGAGTCGTAATTCTTTCCTTTACGCTCGTTAATGGCTTTTATTCCGCGTTCGGCGAGCCATAAAAGCTCGTAGTCTTCGTTGGATTCGCGTAGAGCTTCCAGCCTTAACGTTGCGATCGGCCCGTCTACCGCGTACTTGGAGCCGGGATATAAGAGTATGCCGTCGCCGTTGCAGTTTTCATAGTTGAGCGCGTCCTTCCAAACGTCGAAACCCGATTGGACTCTGTTCTCTTTGAATCTGAACCAGGCGGTCATGCTCCAATAGATACGGCCTTGTATCTTATAATCGTACTGCATCCAGCTCGTCAGTCTCGGCGACATTATCGTATCGTCGAGATGAAGAGTCGGCAGCGGATTCGTCGGATTGCAGCAGGTGTACCACCATACGCCTTCGCCGCCGCGGCGGTCGGTAGAGTTCATTCTTGACAACGCGATGCTGCGGTTCCTTTCGCCGGTGAAATAGTTTATGAGCGGACACCAGGTCTGAACGCCGCCCGTCTCGTCCGTGCCGTAAAGCTGCTCTACTATCTTCGTCGTTACTATATGATTTAATTTAAGTACGCTTTCGCGAAGTTCGGGATAATCCCTCAACAGATCGCTGTCGGCAACTTTAAGTTTGGCTTTATGTATGCGAAGGTCGCATTCTCTTACTATATCGTACCTTTCGGGAGACGGCTCGTCGATGAGCGATCCCAGATAGAAATACGCCTTTTTGAACAAGTTGACGTCCGTATCACCGTTTTCGATAAGCTCGACGTTCTTTTCGGCAAGCGCAAAGAGTACGGCCTCGCAATATTCGCCCCTGACAGCGCCCGTTCCGTCGCCCGAATAGGGAAGCTGATACGCAGCAACTCTCGGATCTTTGGCGTATTTCACGCTCGCCGCGGCAAATTCGTCGGGATCGTAAGCATTGCCCGCCATAGTGAAGCCGGGAAGAAGTAAGGTCGAAATACGTTTGGAAAGCGCAAATTCGTAATACGTCTCGAACAATTCTTCAGTAATGCTTTTACCCTCGCCGGACGTCATCGAACTCGTATCGAGATAGAACGCCGTCTTGACGTGGTTTTCTTCGGGCATGTCGATATTATATACGTTCACCGTCATCGGAACGCTTATCTTTTCGTCGTTGAGGGTAAGCTCGCCCGCGCCCACGTATTTGCCGGGAACGGCGTCTTTGGGAACGTTTAGATTTATCCAGATGCCTTGGTTTTCGCCCTTCTTGATCTTATTGTCCCTTTTCGCGACGTAGTTCTTTATGGGAACGAGCGCGTCGGGATACCAACCCGTATCCGTATTGCCGGACGTGGATTGGATAACTTCAATGTACCTTTCGGCAAACACGTCGAACATATCGCTCGTAAGCTTTTCGCTCCCGCCTTCACGCGTAAGATCGTTGACTTTGAAGTTGAAACGTTCTACGTCGTCTTTCGGATTGATTATTATCTGCCCCGATTCCACGTCGCCTTTAAACGTGTTGAGCACGAAATCGCCGCCTGAAAAGCTCTCTTCGCGCATAACGTTCTGACTGTTTGCGCAAAAGCCCACTTTGGTTTCGGAAACGACTTCGGGAACGTTACCTTCGCACGCAACGGCGCCGAACAAAAAGGCAGCAGTCAAAATTGCAGATAAAACCTTGATTTTTGACGATTTCATCCTGTAAAAAACCTCCATATTTAAGACACTTAAGTTCATAATTACTATATCATATTTCAGCTGAAATGTCAATACTTTTCCCAAAAAAAGTATTAAAAATTTTTTGATACCCTTTTATAAATAATGCGGTCGCGCGTATGCATATAAAAACGGTACCCTTTTGTCCTATGCGTCGCCCTCTGAAACCGACCTTTTTTGCCACGTTCAGAAACAAAAAAACGCCAGACCTACTTCCGATATCTTAAAAAACACCCCGCCCGCCGCGCCAAACGAAAGGAGCCGCCGCTTAATGCGACAGCTCCTTTCGTTTTCCGGAACTTCTATCCGTAAAAATCCGACCGCTCTCCAAGGCACAACCGAGTTTTGCCACCCCGAAAAAATGTGTCGTTTCAGTTTTGATTATATATACTATTGCGCTTTTTCAACGCACATCACGCCTTTTCGGCCTTACCCACATAAACCGCAGCGTCGGGATTATTTATCGTAACCTTTACTTTAATTATTCAAATTATGAATAAATCCTTCGGCAAGCGCGGTCAGCTTATCGTACTCGCCGTTTTTTATGAACTCTTTATTGACGAGCGCGCTGCCTACGCCCACGCCGACCGCTCCCGCTTTTATGAAATCTTTCGCGTTATCGGCGTTTATACCGCCGACCGCAAGTAGTTTTATATGCGAAAGAGGGGCTTTTATGGCTTTGATATAAGATAGTGCGCCGTCTATGCACGGGAAAACCTTTATGAGATCGGCGCCGAGATCGTGCGCTCTTTTTATCTCGGTGGCAGTGTATGCGCCGGGAATGGATACTACCCCTTTTTTAACGGTATGGCGGATTACTTTCTCGTCCGAATCGGGCGAAATTATAAATTCCGCGCCCGCGTTTACGGCGATATCCGCCTGCTCCGTCGTCAAAACGGTACCCGCGCCGACGATAACGTTTTTGCAACGTTTCTTTATTTCGGAAATGCCCGTTGCCGTCTCTTTATATCCGTCGGCGGCTTTTTGATCGAAGGTCACTTCGATAAGTCCTATCCCGCCCTTTTCGAGAGCGACTGCGGTTTTTGCGACAGTTTCCGTATCAAGACCGCGGATTATGGCGATTATTTTTTGTTCTTCGATTTTTCTGATGACTTCTTCTTTTCTCATTTTTCACTATATAACACCGTTTTATTGCGTTTATTTTAGTCGCCGACGGTTACCACTCGGCGATACTTCCGTCTTCTTGCCGCCGGACGTTTTTTTTAATGGTGCGGAGTCTTGTTTTCTTCTACGATAAGTTCTTTGTTGACGTCCACGCCCAAACCCGCATTGACGGGGAAATTCAAAAATCCTTTTTCGATCTTTTAATTTTCATTATTCCGCCTTATCGTTCCAAATTGCCGAAGCAAGGACCAAAGCTCCGTCAAGCTCGCTTTTCGACAGTTTGCCGAGATGCAACGACTTTTTGTTAAAGAACAGGTAGTAGTCGCCTACGGCTTTTTTCTCGCCGTTTTCGTCGAGGTAAGTATACGTTAAATAATTCGCAGCTTTTCCCTCGCCCGTTTCTTTGTCGTAAATTTTAACGCCGTACGCCTTATCTTCGCATACGGCGGCGCCGCATTCAGCGTCTTCGCCGAAGATCTCTTTCACTTCGGATAAGTCCATCGGATAAAAGAGATATCTCATCGCGGACGGCTCGCAGTATTCTTCGGGCAAAACGAAAACGTCCGCTTCGGTCTGTATGCGAGTGGCAAACAAAACGTCGAAAGAGTCCGACCGCGTGGAATAAAACGTGATGTCAAGATTGCGAACGTATTCGGGCTTTTTACTATCGAGAGCGGAATGCGCCTCGTCGGTGAGAACGTTTTCCACGCCGAAAAACAGATATACGCTTTCCTCTTCTTTAGGTTTCGTCAAATAGGCGAACACCCATTCCCAGGCAAAAACGGCGATAATAAGCCACAGAACGTAATAAAACCAGTTCCTACCCAAAAACGCAAGGAGATCAATTTTCTTCTTCATGATCTTCCACCTCGTAGGCAAAAACGAAATTGTCGGCTATCGTCATTTTAACGACGTCGCCGACAGAAAATTGCGGCTTTATAAGCGCATTATCGTAATAAAACGAAAAGATCTTGCCGTCTATCTCCGTCTGTATCTCCGTCACGGTCAGCCCTTCGCGCAAGGTAAAGGAGTTGTCCGTCGAAACGACCTTCCCCCGAACCTGCTTTCGTTCGGAAGAAAGTATCTTTTCCGTTATTTTTCTTCTTCGTACACAAGGCAAAACGTACCCGAATAGCTCCGTGATCGAAAGCCAGCCCGAAAGCACGGTAACGATAACGTTTATAACGTGAATGAGGGTAGCGTTCCCGTTGTCTTTATCAATGAGAAAGCACAGCCCGACGCATATCAAAAGCGAAAACCCCAACGGCAAAAAACAAATAAGAAAGCCCTTTTTTATCTTTGCCGAATAGGCTGAAGGCATATTTTCATCGTAAAGCGTCATTGTTTCCCCCCTTCGCCTTTAAGCGATACGACTATCTCGTTTCCCGAATCGAAAACCGTTTTGGGATCGCCCTGCAACACGCATTTTCCTTCGTTTAAAACGAACAGCTTGTCCGCTAAAGCCATCGCCTCCTGAAAATCGTGCGTGACGTATATCGTCGTGCAGCCGTATTTTACCATCTTTTCTTTGATCGTTTGCCTTTGCTGCGACCTTAACTGTATATCGGCGTTGGAAAACGGCTCGTCTAACAGACATATCGACGGTTTTTTTACGAGGGCGCGCGCAAGCGCCACACGCTGTTGCTGTCCGCCCGAAATGTTTTTGGGCTTTCGCGTAAGACAGTACGTTAAGTCCAATTCTTCTGCGACTTGCTTCACTCTTTCGATTATCTCTTTTTTGGGAACGCCCGAATTTTTCAGCGGAAATGCTATGTTATCGAATATCGTAAGGTGCGGATATAAAACAAATTCCTGCGAAACGTAGGAAACGCCCCTGTCCGCAGGCGACAGATCGAACACGTCGTTGTCGTCGAATAAAATATCACCGTCGTGATCTTTAAGGCCGGCAATACATTTTAATAAAGTGGTCTTTCCGCAACCCGAATACCCGATGACGACGTTAAAAGCGTCGGGCAAAAACTCGGCACTCAGATCGTCAAGCGCAACGACTTCACCCGTTTGCTTGCTTCTATAAATTGCCGTAAGATGCGAAACTGTGATTTTCGGCATGATTATCCAGACCCCCAATCGTTATCTTTAAACATTAAAGAATTAATTATAGTATGTTTTCGTTTAGTGTGTTTTCGTTAAAAATATGCGGAGCGGAAGAGCGCGATATTATTCGTTCTTTAAAACGAGGGTCATATCCCAATCGATATACTTTTCGGTAAGCGCGAATTTATCGTCCAGAGCGGGGCCGCAGGAATTACTGCCTAAGCCGCTATTTCGGTAATCGACGTTGACGAAAGTCTTCCCGCTCGGTTTTAAGTCGAAAGCGTGCTTTGGTAAGCTCCTCTCGTCAAACTGGGAAACGTTGAACGAAAAGTCTTTATCTTTTTCAAATGCGACGCGGGCGTTTTTCCCGATAAGTTCGAGATATCTCGCGCCGCCGTGTGCGCCGTTTTCTTGCGGAACGGCGTATTTTTCGGTCATATCCGCAACCGAGCTATAGTATAAGCCGACGGGCGCGTAAGCGTGTTTATCCTCGTAATTTTCCTTTTCGCCGCGCGCAAAATACCTGACTTTATCGAAGTTTTCGTCAAACGCGAAACAAAGTCCGAATCTCGGGAAGCGCGGTATAAATCCCGCCGACAAAGACGTTACGCTTATACGCACCTTCCCGCCCTCGTCGAAAAGATATTTCACCGTGACGTCGGCAAACGGACGGAAACTGTCGTAAACGATATGCCCGCAGACGGCAAAGCCGCCATTAAAAGTCTCCGTATTTTCGGCGACGAAATACGCCTTGTCGAAATGGAAATCTCTCCACTCGCCGCAAATATTCCTGTCGTTGTCGGTCGGAGCGCGCCAGATATTGAAACGCATCGGCTCTTTCAAAAGCTTTTCGCCGCTTTTTTCTATCTGCTCGATAAGCCCGTTATTGCCGAAAATGACTTTGTACCCGCCAAGCTCCACGCACCTGTCGGACAGCGTTTTGCTGCAGGGCGTAAATTTTTCCGTCGGATAGCCGTCGGACAAAACTATCTGTCTGACGTTTTTTAGGCCGTAAACGTCGTCGGTCAGCGTAAAGTCGTAAGTGACGTAGCCCGCCTTTTTATACGAAGGCGCTTTTTTTAGCTGCGACGGCAATTTCAGGAGTTTCCTCGCCCGTGCTTTTATTCCCTTTATATCAAGCTCCGTTTTAAGGCTCGTAACGCCGTTCACCTTGACGCAAAGTTCCAGTTTATAGCCGTCGAGCGTATTGAAATCCCGTCTGTTCGTCAGATAAAACTTGCCGCCGACGTACTCTATATCGAACGGCGCGTATGCCTCGGAGACCTCCATAAGCGACGTATGCACGCGCCCGCGGTCGAGCTCGACCAGCCCGTCGACGCAGAAATTTCCGTCGTGGAGCACTTCGCCGAAGTCTCCGCCGTACAAAAATCTGCCGTCCTTATCGTAAACGCCGTGGTTGATCCACTCCCAAATGAAACCGCCGCAATAGATATCGTCGGACCATATAAGGTCCCAATACGCTTTGACGTCCCCGCAGGAATTGCCCATCGCGTGGCTATACTCGCACAAAATATACGGCCTTACCGGCGGCGTGAAGACCTTTTCGCCCCTTGAATACCCCGCCATATCCTCGATCGAAGGGTACATTCGGCTATAAAGATCCAGACAGTTTTCGCGGACGTGGCGCAGCTCTTTATCGGGCAGCCATTGGTAGCTGCTTTCATAATGAACGGGGCGGTCGTCTACGCTCTTCAAAGCGAGCGCCGCGGCTGTAAAGTTACACGGCTCGTAGTCCGTGAGCGAAAAGCCCGACTCGTTGCCGAGCGACCATATAAGCACGGAAGGTCTGTTCTTGTCGCGTGCGAACATCTTCAAATTTCTGCCGACGACGACGTCTTTATAAAGTGCGTTTGAGGCAAGCTCCGTCCAGAATTCGGATTGATATTTGCCCGTTCCGTAAATGATACCGTGCGTTTCTATATCCGCCTCTTCGAGTACGGCGATGCCGTATTCGTCGCACAGCATCGTGAAAAACGAATGCGGCGGGTAGTGGCTCGTCCGGACCGAATTGACGTTATACTTTTTCATCAAAAGTATATCTTTTATCATATCGTCCACGCTCTCGACGTAGCCGTTGACCGTCGAAGAGTGACGGTTCACGCCCTTGAACTTCATCGGCGCGCCGTTAAGCTTAAAAACGGCGTTTTCGACGGATATCTTTCTTATCCCCACCCTGTCGAATACGTGCTCGCCCGCGCATATTATTTCAACGGTATAAAGATTTGGCGTTTCGGTTGTCCACAGCTTGGCGTTATCGACGGTGAACGAACACTTTTTGCCCGTCTTTTCGCCTATAAGCGTTTGGCCGTCGTAAAGTTTTACGACAGCCTCTTTGTCGCCCGAATAGCGAATAGTCTTTTTGCCGTCAGTAGTTATCCTGTAATCGTATAAATGCCCCTCGGGACGGTTTAAAATATAGACTTCGCGGAAGATGCCGCTCATGCGAAGCTTGTCCTGCGCCTCGAAATAAGAGCCCGAACACCATTTCAAAACGACGACTTTTACCTCGTTTTCGCCTTCTGCGATAAACTCGGTTATATCGAATTCCGAGCGGCAGTGCGGCGTTGTGGCATAGCCAGCGTAAACGCCGTTGACAAACAGATAATACGCGCTGTCTACGCCCTCGAAATTTATGTAATATCTGCCGCTTTTTTTGCCGACGGAATAAGAAGTGACGTACAGCCCGCAGGGGATATCGCAAAGGATCTTCGGCGGCGTGACGGGGAAGGGATAACGAATGTTCAAATATCCGTGCTTATCAACGCCGTAGCTTTGCCACGTTGCGGGGACCGAAACTTCCCTTTCGGCAACCTCGCCGATAACGCTCTCGTCAAAGCGGGGGGAAAACGCAAATTTCCATTTGGAAAGAAGCGCCAGCCGCTCGCATTGAGAAAAGTCGTAAAAGCTCTTCGGTTTAGCGCCGTAAGGCAAATAAAAAGCCCGATCGGGCAACGCCTTGTCGCTTATGATCGGCTTTTGGTGAAGGTCGTATTTCATAGTTTATCCCCCCGTCGTGTCAGGTGTTTTGAAAATGCGTCAAAGCGCATAAAACGCTTTGTTTTCACACTGCTTTGTAACTTTCGGCAAAACGAGATATCGCCAGCCTTTTCTATCGCCGAAACAACCTCTTCCGACGAAATTATCGCAGTATAAAGATCTTCAACCGATTTTCATTATACATTCTAACATATTTTTCCGAATTTTTCAACAAAAATATTGCCGCAAACAGTATCAATTATATCGGCAATTTGCCTTCGTATTCCGATACGTAGCGCTTGAAGGCTCGGCAAAAACAGCGTCCGACTTCGACGATGTTTTCCTGCGAGACTTTGTTGTCTTCGCTGCCGAAATACGGCGTTTCGAGGCTGAAAGCTATCTCGTTTTCACTTCTTTTTGCCATATACGCCCCGAAATTTGCGCTCGGAATATTCCAGTCGAACATAAACGGGAAGTCGTTTTTACGGTAGTATTTGAACGATCTTTCGGTCATTTCCGCCTCGAACAGCTTTCCGATAGCGTCAAAGCGCTTTTCCTTTTCAAAGGAGTTTCTAACGATAGATTCGTTGTCGTTGACCGCTCCGAAATGTCCGGGGGAATGGAAATCGAACGCATAATTACAGCCGTTTTCGTCGGCGTATTTTCTTATTGCCGCGCAAGAAGGATATATCGACGGGATATTAACGTCGTAATCGCGATTGTGGTCGTGCGGTGTACGCGCTTTGCCCTGATCGCCCTCTATAACGCCGTCGTAGTCGACGAACGGAACGCATAATATCTTCGTGTCCGCGAGGGGGGCTTTCAGATACTCGTCCAAAAAGCCTTCGAGTACGTAATTGCCCGTCGCTTCGCAGGCGTGGTGCCTTGCCGCAACGATAACGCTGCGCGCACCCTGTCCGAGTTTTACGCAAGGAAGCGACCTGCCCTTCCTGCTTATGCAAAATTTTTCAGTGGTCAGCCCCTTTTCTTTCGCAAAAGCGAAAAAACGATCGGGGTGGTACAGCATATCGTGGGCAAAGTAGACTTTATCTTCGTCTTCGCCGAAAGTATAGGTAAAACTGTCGCCGTCACGCCCGCCTAACCAACGCCACGATTTTAAATCGTGACTTATCGCAGGGCCCCAGTACCCGAGCCGTATCGGTTGAAAATGAAAGGTCAACGTTTGCCCTTTTGCGCCTTCAACGCAGAAAGCCCAATAAAACCAATCCCACTCTGTATCGCGCAACTCGTTTTCAAGATAAACGTCGTTTCCTTCTCGCTTAACGACTTTTATATTTCCGCCAATGAATTCGTTATGTATTTTCATAGATCGCAGATCCTCCTGATTTTTTCGTATTGCCGTCTTTATCCGTGCCGCCGAGATACGTCGGCTGTCCCCAATAATTTCCGATAGCCGACCACTGCATAAAGAAATATGCGAGAAATTCTTTTATTTCATCTCTTGTAAAAGTGCCGTTTTTAAGGTCGTTTTCATAAAAGCGATATCAAGTGGAGTCGAGCCCGTTGCCAAGGGAACGCACCTGATAATATTCTATCGATTCGGAGATCATAAAATAGAAGTACATCGTCATCATCGCGTCGAAAATATTTTTCGGCGCGCCGAAGGAAAGATCTTTCAACGCGTCGGAAACAACTTTGATCTTCGCTCCGTTTTTCGTTAAGGACAAATCGTAAAAACGCTTTATCAAACGTATTATCGCCGCGTATTCTATCTCGATGCCGTCAAAATATGCGATCTGATCTTCCGTCAGACATTTTTGTTTTTCGGTAAGTTCGATACGATATTCTTCCGCGCGCTTTTTAAGCCCCGTAAAACCGAGAGTGAGGATAGAGTCCCAATCGGGAACGACGTGATCGTATACTCTTACAGATATTTTTGAATTTCTTCGGCTGTGACGCAACGCGGAAGAACGCCGCCTTTTACGGACAGCGCCGCGGCTATACCCGCCGCCTCGCCCGTAGCCGCACAGATAGGCATAGCCCTGAAATTTGAGTGTGCCATGTGCGTGCCCGAAATATTCCTGCCGGATAGTAAAAGTCCGTCTATAACTTCGGGAATCAAACATTTGTAAGGGATCGTATAGCCTTTTTCCTGCTTGAAAGTGTTCTGACTGCCCGTCTCGTCGAGCCCCGCGCCGCTTATATTATGAACGTCAAAATTGAAATGCGCGCCGTAAACGACGAAATCTTTAAACTTCCTTGCGTCGAGAATATCCTGCTCCGTAAGGGTATACAAGCCCTTGAAATGGCGGGTTTCCCTGATACCTATCAAAGACGCGCTCCCGACGATATAACAATTTTCGTAGCCGGGCGCGTATTCTCTCAAAAACTCAACTATCGGCATCAACTGCTTGCGGCAGGTTACCTCCGCTCTCGTAAGGTCTTCGACTTTAGTCCCGTCAATATCAATAGCGTTGGTCATATTGCAGGTGACGACGCCTTCCGTCGGCGATTCCATTAAAAGAACGTGCCCCGCGGGATACGGCAATTTTTCTTTGGCGAGCGCCTGCAATTCGCCTTTTTCCGTGGGAACGAGCGTCTCGAACGAGCCCGGAAGAACGGCTCTTTTCATATCCACGCCGCCGACTTTGAACATAAGGGTAGCCGGCTGCATTTTCCCGTCCGACTCTCTGCCGAGTGTAAATTCGGCACCTGCTTTAAAAGCAACGTCGCCGTCGCCGCTCGCGTCGATAACGACCTTTGCGGTATAACAAGTAAGCCCGTTTTTATTGCAACAAACAACGCCTTTGACCGTCTTTTCGTCCATTACGACGTCGCAGACGGTAGTGTATAAAAGCATATCGACGCCCGCTTCTTCGAGCATTTCGATATACGTTATCGTAAGTAGTTCCGGATCTATCCAGATGGACTTTTCGTCCTTACCGCACTTTAAATTGTGCCTTTTCAATATTTCCCAATAAATTTTGTTGCCGACGGTGCCCGTCCAATGACTCATAAAGCCCGCGGTGGCGGTACCGCCTACGCGCCCCTGACTTTCAACGAGCAAAGTTTTAACGCCGTTTCTTCCCGCGGTGACCGCCGCGGCTATACCCGCGGGGCCGCTGCCGACGACTATAACGTCGTAACCGTTTTTGACGGCAATATCGCGTTCAAATTTCATAATCAATCTCCGTTATCGTAAGTTTCAAACGTGAATACGCCCGTTTTTTCCGTTTTTCCCCAATTGGCGTAAACGGTGAGCGCGACTTCTTTTACGGGCATATCTACGCCTATAAGCACGTTTCTTTTTAAATTATTTCTTTCTTTGGATAATGCGACTGTCTCTCCGCTTGGCAACGTGGCGACTATATCGAACTCTTTTGCGAGCGTTTTCGGCATACTCATAAGCGGAGAATCGTCGAGAATGTTACAGCGCATAGAGTGGTGTTTTTCCACCTCGTCCATGTCGAAGGTCGAACGGGTAAGGTCGCTGTCGAAAACGACCTTGACGCCGCCGATCTCCGTCGGCTTATCGAAAACGTATTTTATCGGTTTTCCGTTAGGAATATAAAACGCTTTTTCGCCGTTAAAACACCTGTCGTTGCCGTTTCTTAAAGTATCGTCTCCGCCGACGAGCCCGCCTATAAGACAAACTTTACCGACGCGGCGGATAACGTTCGGAAGGTAGCAGTCGTTAAATAGCAACGTTTGCTGTATTTCGTCGATATGCTTTCCCGCTTCGCGCGGGGTGCAGGAATACTTTTTCGCAACGAAAGCGGCGGCGCCTACCGCCTGACCTAACGTGCCGCAAGTGCCCATAACGCGCGCCGAACTTAAAGCCATGTGCGTGGCGCTTATATTTCTTCCCGCGAAAAACAGGTTGTCGATATTGACGGAATATAAACAGCGATAGGGTATGCCGTAAGGCTTTGGGACGTTTATCGTGTAATTGCTTTCATTTCCGTCAAAGCCCGCGGGGTTATGGTCGTCGAGCGGCCAACCGCCGTAAGCGACGGTATCGGAAAAGGCTTTTGCCGACAAAATATCGTTTGCGGTAAGAACGTAGTCGCCAAGCATTCTGCGCGACTCTCTTTTAGCTCCCAAAAAGCCGAGAAACTCCAATTCGTAACAGTCGGCATCGAACTCGCCGGAGTTTTTTATAGTATCCCAAACGCCCAAACATAGGGCTATAAGTCGATTATTGAGCATTTCGGCGTCTCCGACGACGTCTTTGTCGCCGCCTATTTCGACGTACCAGAAGTTCTCGCCGGCGCTTGAAATATCCACGCCTTTACTCTTTAATTTTTCAACGGGGACCTTTTCCGCCCACTCGGGCGCGGTAAAAGGAACGACCTTATCCGTCTTTCTCGCCTGTAACAAACAGCTGTTGCCCATCGTCTTTTCGTCGCGCTTAAAGTGCGAACGCATAGGCTCGCCGTATTCGTCTTCTCCTTCTCTGCCGTACATAAATCCTGCGCCGACGAGCGGAGCGAAAATGCCGTCGCCCGAGCAATCGGCGAAGTAGTCGGCTTCCACGACGAAAAAGGTCTCCGTAGTCATCTGATAGGCTTTAACGGACGATATTTTACCGTTTTCGGCTTTTGCTTCGAAGCAAGTGCAGTTAAGTAGCGGCGTAATATTTTTTTCGCTTTGCACTTTGTTATACAAAATCGTGTTCCAGATATTGTAATTTTTGGTCGGGTTATAATAGAAATTCTCGAGGTTTATCTCTTCGCCTATCCCCGTTTCGCGGTATTCGTAGTCTCGCACGCCGCATATCCACATACGGATCTCGCCCGAAGCGTTACCGCCGAAAACGGGGCGCTCGTTGATAAGAACGACTTTTACGCCGAGCCTTGCCGCGGTTATCGCGACGTTCATACCGGCGATACCGCCGCCGACCACGCAAAGGTCGCATTTGATATTTTTAGTTTTCAATCCGTTTTCCCGCACGGCAAAACTCCTTTAAAGTTTATTTAACGCCGAAAGCGGCGACAGTACAGCCCGACGAAGGCCTTTATAGCGCCGCGAAGTTGAAACCGTTTTATAAAAGCACATCACGATTGGTGCCGTAAAAAACGTCGTCTTTAAAAGCGATATAGCGGCAGAACGTCTCGAAAGAAGAAAGGTCGAAACCGTCGCCGTTGTCAAGCTCGAAGCCATGCCCCCAGATATAAAACAATTTCGGCTCGTCGGCTTCGAGCGCAAGGAACTTTTCGGCAAGATAAATAAGCTTTTCGTCGGTGACGTGAACGGTAGGTTTGAGCCTAAATAGGTCGGTCGGTAGGTCGAAATCGTAGGTGGAATAACCCGTCCTTGCGTACTTTATCCCCGTTTTTTCTCTGATTATTTTTACTACGCGGTCGTCGAAAGTTGCGCCGTCGCCGTTGCCGGGGTACGCAAACCCCACGACGGGATCTCCGCACAGTTTTTCAAGGAGCAGCCTGTCTTCTTCGACCTGAAAAGCGATAGTTTTGTCGTCGGGCAATTTTGTCAAAGTCGGGTGCGAAAGCGTATGCGCGGCTATCTCGTGCCCCTTATAAACGACTTTTGCCTCTTCCGGCGATATCTTAAAATTATCGTCGCGCAAAAAATACGTTCCGAGAAGCGACGAATTGAGATTGAACGTCGCTTTCAGCCCGTATTTATTAAGAATTCTGACCATATCCTCGTCACGGCGACAGCCGTCGTCGAAACTGAAAGTAACAGCTTTTTTCTTACCGTTCCACATAAAAACACTTAAACGTAATAAACGGTTTCGCCGCCCGAACCGCCGCCCGCCGTCAAAGCGACGGAAAGCCGATAAAAAACGTCGGGCGAATGAAACCGCAAATAGATCAATTATCGAATTCGTCTTTAAAGTAAGCTCTCGTCCAGGCCTTTTTGCCGTTCATATCCTCCACGGTGACTCTGAAATATTCGATATAATCGCCGTTTATCTCGAAAGTCGCCTCGGTCAAAGGCTTGTCTTTAAAGCAAAAATATGCGCCTATCCTTGCATTGGTCGAAAACCTTATCGAACGGGCGTTTTCCGCGCAAACGGTAATTTTGTTCCCGTCGGCGAAAAGCCCGCGAAGCGTAGCGCCCGTCGAAGCGTACGAGGTCCCGTTTTTCAAACACTCGAAAACCGACTCGTAATTGAGTTTTTCGGGGTACATAACGTTGTACGCGTGATAAAAATCGGATAAACGATGATTGTCGTCGTTGGCAAAGCAATTTAACCTTTGTCCGTCTTTAAGCATCTGATCGTAAATAACGCCCTGGTCGTCGGGCTCGCTTCCGTAGACGAAAGACGCGTTGCATATCTCCATACCGTCAAGCCCTTTTAATCCCGTATAATCGCGATAGTCGTGAAGGCTCCAGACGGGGTGATTGTAAACTACGGCGTAGCCGAGCTTTTTTGCGCTTTCGATGATGGCGTTGACGTTTTTGACCGAATGTTCTTCGTCGCAAAACTCGAGAACGGGAGATAAACGCTTTTCTTCTTCCGTTTTATTCTTGTTCCAGATCTCGTAAAACCACGGCGAAACGCCCACCATGCCGACCTTCGACGGGCTCGGCGAATAGAAATTGAGGTGATAGCACTTGCAAATTTCGCCCGCCCTGCCGTCGCAAAGCACGTTTTCGTAGCCGCTTAACGCGACGAAATCTTCGTCGCAAAGCGAGCTTCTGTCGCGCATATACAGATGATCGGTATACGCGTAGATAGAATAGCCTTTTCCCTTATAAAAGCTCTTTATCCGTTCGGGCGAGAATTCCCCGTCGGAATCGGTGGAATGCCCGTGCAGATTGGCTTTATAGCCCTTGCCGTCGGGTAATAATATCTTCATCTTTTCTCCTTAAATTACGTCATTTTCAGGCAACGTCGACGGGCAAAGCGATCTTTAATGCGGGGACTATGCCGCACGGAGTACAATTGACACGGCTGAAATTATTTGCTTTACTGTTGGGGTGAACGAACATAGCGGAATCGCCCTTCACCTTTGTCTTTTCTTCCGAAGGAGTACGCAACCACCAATAACCGTAATCGTCGCCGAAGGCACACGCACTTTGGATCTTCGCGTAATCGCTTGCCGTCTTTTGTCTTGCCGTATCAGGACTATAAACGTGGTTTTCAAACCCGTATTTGCTTTTCGTCACTTCCTGCGCGCTCAACAAAAACACGCGGTCATAAGTATTTTCGCAAACGTAATCGCTGTAAAAAACAAACATAACGCCGTCGTCCATCGTACTGATTTCGGTGTTGACCACTTCGACGACCTCTGTCAACAATTTTTCGGTTTCGTTGAAAGCGGTATTGTAAAAGGTATCGTTGAGCCAGGCGCGAACGCTGCTGAACTGATAATTATTGCCGTAGATCGGACTACCGTCAACGGAATATTGAACGTAAACGTGATTGTAATCCTGACTGTCGAGTATCCTTTTGGCAAATATTATAGCCTTTCCGTCTTCAATGTCAAGTATTTCCCACTTTACAGGCTCAAATTCAAACCAATAAACGACGTTCGGATAGTATTCGTTCCGCATCTGATACTCCATAGACCGACTATCCTCCGTCCAATCGGGACGATAATCGGTAAAATACACTCCGCGGTAATCGTTGATACCGTCGCCGTTTAAGTCTACGTCTTTGTACCACATATAGTCCTTATCGATATTACCGTTCATGTAATAGCCGTAACTCGTCCAGGCGTTATCGTTTTCGTCGGTGGGCAACTCTCCCGCAAAAATCGCAAGCCTATCGCCCATATCTTCGGTAACGTCTTTTTGCGGATAACTGCCGAAATATATATGACCGTGAACCGACGCGTTGCCTTCTTCGGGATTATTTATCGTGCTGTTTAAAGACTGCACCGACGTCCGATCATCGCTCCGGATATTTTCGGCGTTTTCGCAAGCCGAAAGACCCACCGTCTGAACGATCAGAAAGAGCGTCAGTATGATCATCGCCGATATTTTATTCATCTTTATACTCCTTTTACCGCTTTTTTGCAAGTGTTTTATAAAAGCTCTTTATCGTTTCGGGGTCGAACAGATGAATGACTTCGGGTGCGAAGGTAAAACCTATCATACCGCTTTCTTTTATCGCTTTCGCAAAAATATCTCATACCCTTTCACCTTCACATCTGCTTAATAAATCTGTCGAAAAGCTCGAACAGCCTTTTATGTCCCGCGTCGTTGGGGTGAAGCCCGTCGGGCGCGTACCTTTGCATATTGGCGGGGATATTCGGCTGAATGCCCGACGTCGACCAAAGGTCCAAAACGGGCAGAGCGAAATACTCGGCAACGCTCTTTATCATATCGACGTAATCTTTTAAGACGTACTTACCGTCGGGACGCACGGCGACGAAATCTTCGCCGTGGCGGTGAATGGGCGTTACGATAACTATTTGCGCTTTAGGGCACCTCAACTGTATATCGAGTATCAAAGAAAACAACGCGCCATAAAAAGTATATCGGCTGATAACGACGCCCTTTTCGCCCATCGGAACGTCCCCGTGCCCGAAATCGTTGGTGCCGCCGAATATAAAGACGACGTCAAGGCCGCTATCCATCTCTTCCACTCGCGTAAAGAACGGGAAATTATCCTTTTCGGCAAGCGGAACTATCTGCGCGGCTATCTTGGTCGCGCCTATGCTGTGATTGAAGACCTGCGCTTCGGGATGCGCGGCGGCAAAAAGCCCCACGAAGCTTTTTTCGTATGAGCTCGCGCCGGTACCTTCAGAAATGCTGTCGCCCAAAAAACCTATTTTCAGCCCTTTTAAATCCATAATCAACACCTTCTCTCTTTGTAGTAGTGCAATAATATCCTAATAGTAGACGATTTTGAAATCAATAGTATTCTTCTCGCCTTCCTTAAGCGAGAAATATTTTTCATTATTATCAAACTCGACCGTTTCGTCCGCGTCGTCGGAAAGCGCCGACCACGGCTCTATACAGATCATATCCGCACAGTTTTTCAAGCAAGAGTCTGTCTTCTTCCACCTGAAAAGCGACTGTTTGGTCGTCGGGCAATTTTGATAAAGTCGGGTGCGAAAGCGTATGCGCGGCTATCTCGTGTCCGCGGTACACCCGCGCGACTTCGGCGGGTGAAATTTTATAGTTGTCATCACGCGCAAACTGCGTACCGAGCAAGCCCGAATTAAGATTAAAAGTTGCCTTCAGCCCATATTTATTTAGGATTTTGACCAAATCTTCGTCACGACGGCAACCGTCGTCAAAAGAAAAAGTAATCGCTTTTAACTTACCGTTCCACATACTTTACCTTCGTTTTATCAAACTATCCGCCCGACGGCGATAACGACTATCGCCAGCGAGCCGAGAACTATCGAAATAATCTGCTTTACGCTCAATTTGTCTTTATATACCAGCGCGGAAACGACCGTGACCGACACTATCACCCCGACGTTGTACACGGGGAAGAACACCACGCTCGGCAGTGCCCCCGAAAGATAAGTGTTGAGAACGTTTATCACGCCGTAAAAAATACCGATAGCGACGATAAACACCATTCTCAACTTTTCGCCTTTCGAGCTTGTCGCTATGGCGGCGGGCCCCTGCGCGTTATCCGCGGCGATAGCGGCCGTAGAGCTTTCAAAAGCGCTTTCGGGCTGTTTTTTCCTGTTTTTAAGGAAAGTTACGAGCATAGCGATAAGCCCGAACAAAACGGCGAACGCGAGCGAAAAATCGGCAAACAGCGTCTGTTTTGCCTGCGGGTAATAAACGGCGAGAAACTTTTGGTCGATACCTATAAGCCCGCTGCAAATAAGCCCCGAAACGGCAAAAATAAGCCAGGAATAGCTGAATTTAAAGCCTTTTCTGTCTATCGTCAGAACGAGCGAAACGACGATGAGCACTATACCCGCCGCGGTGACGATAGAAACGGATTCTTTAAAATACAGGGCGTTAAAGACTGTAGGTATCAAAAACCCGCACTGACCGAAAAACACGGTCAGAGAAAGCGAGCCGCGCGCCATGGCTTCGAGGGTACATATAAGCCCCGCCATAAGCAGCAGCCCGTATATCGCGGAAAGGTGCAAAGGCTGTACGGAAATATTGTCGAACGCCGAAACGACGAACGGCAATATAGCGAGCATACCCACGAAAAAGAACATTACGTTGAGCCTGACTTCCTCGAAAAACGGGCTTTTTCTTTTGACCTTTTTCAAAAGCAGGCTTCTCGTAACGGAAAACGAAAGAGAAACTACGAGCAGTAAGTATTTAAGATATTCCATAGTTCAAATTATATACTTTAAAGCGGAAAAAATCAATCGATTTTTATCGCGGCGGACTTTAAACAGAGCGAATATTTTGCCTGTGAGCGTAACTTTGTCGCCCTATTTCGTAAAAGTCGACGTATCGTGCCGTAAAACGGTTGGGTAATATTGCGGTTTTATAAGATATTAACGCCGCCGAAATACAAACCGTTATCTTTATATTCGATATACGCGGAATCCCAATTTGCGATATAGTTTTCCGTAGCAAGCCCCGAAAGCATAACGGCGGACGAAGCGTAGTCGTGAATACCGTTCGCGGTTTCGTATTCCGCGTACGTTAAGGAAACTTTATAATAAGTTCCGTAAAGGGCATTCATCGTACCGGAATTGCTTCCTATAACGATAGCTACGTTTCTGATTGAAGACGCAGTCGAACCTGTGGTATCGTCTTTCTGTCCTATAGCGGACACACCGTTCGTTTCAAGGATAAATACACAGTTACTGATCACGCCGCCGTTAAACGTGCTACCTATCGCCTTTTGCGAATCGGCTTTAACGATAACGTTGTATACCGTTCCCCCTTGCAGTTCGGCACCGATCAAAGCAGGTTTGCCCGTATCCGACTGAATAGGATTTATAAGAGCAAAATTCTTTACAACTCCGCCTTGACCGATAGACGAGAACAGATAGTTAAAAGTATTGTCGATGGTCAGATCTTTGATATAATGTCCTCGTCCGTCGAATATACCGCGGAAACCGTTTGTCGTTCTGTTAGTGCCGGCGCAATATTGAGAGAGTCTTTCCGTCAACGTACCGCCCGTAATATCGTTAGCGAGCACGTAATAACCCGTATGATTGGTCGGATTCAATCTGCCGTATTCGCCCATTGCATTAAGGTCGGCGACCGTCCTGATTATCCTGGTAATGAACGCCGCGTTCAGTTCGTAAGCCTTGTTTTCAGTGTAGAAAGTGATCGTAAGACGTTCGCTGTAAGTTACGCCCGCGGCGACATTGAGTTCGCTTGCCGTAACGACGTTCGGCGTAGCCAACGTTACTTTATTGCCGGAAGCCGTCTTTACGGCTATAACGTCGCCGTCTATCGCCGCCACGTCGAACGTAACGCCGAGTTCGACGTCGTAAGTGCCGTTTGAAGTAAGATCGACGGGTTCAGGCGCAACAACTATCGTTGTTTCCTCAAAAAGACTGCCGTCGATAAGGCTCGTCGCGCGGACGGTTATTTCCGTACCAACGGCAACGCCGTTGCCGACGATAAGAAGCCCCGTTTGCGCATCTATCGAAACGCCCGATATTTCTTCGGTAAGTTCAAAGCTCGCGTTTACGGCGGATATAGTCATACTGTCGCCCGCGAAAATTTCATTCGACGGCGCGTAAAGCCCGATGACGGGCCGTATAACTCTTACGCCGTTGAACCAAATACCGAAATTATCGTAAGTTATTTCGGAGTTCCAGGCGGCAATATAATTATCGCTATCAAGCGCGAGGAGCATTTGCGCGAGAGTCGTATACTCGTAAATATCGTTTTCGGTCTTAAACGAAGAGTAGCTACCCGAAACGTAATGAGTACCGATAAGCCCCGCAAAAGACACAGCGCCGTTTCCGAGCGTTCCCGCGGTAGGATCGCCGACCACTATCGCAAGATCCGTGATCGTGGTCTGACGGTCGTTCCAATTACCGGCGGTGCCGACGACCTGTTGACCGTTTTTCTCGATAATAAATACGCAATTACGGACGACCGTGTTTTTCCAGGTAGACCCGATAACGACTTTGCTGTCCGCCTTTACGATAACGTTTTCGATAGTCGCGTGATGAACGCCGCTCGCAAGAACGTATACCGTCGGGCTTTCGGGGACCTGTATCGGATCGATCAACGCAAAGTTACTTATTATCGCATTATCGCCTACGCCGTAGAACAGATGCCCGTCGGCAAGCTTGAGGTTTTTGAGAACGTGACCTCTGCCGTCGAATATACCGCGGAAACCTACAGTACGGTAATTGTCGCCGCACCATTCGGAGAGCGCGTTGACGCCTACCTGATCTTTACCGTCAATATCGTTACCGAGAACGTAATATCCCGTATCGTAAGCGGGTTTATTCTTGTTCGCGCCGATGACGTTAAGGTCTTCGACGGTCCTTATGACCATAGTTACGACAGCTATCTTAACACGATAAACTTTTGTCGCCGTGTAAAAGTCGAAGATATGATCGCCCGCCGTTTGCTCTTTTATCAAAGCGTTTGTAAAGACTATGCTATCCGTCTGAACGTCAAAAGCGAGCGACGTTTCGCCTATCCTGACCGCGATTATATCTTCTGCATTAAGTTCGCCGTCGATATCTGCCGCAGAAATTATATAGTCTTCATTTGAAGTCAGGACGAGATCGGCAGTAAACTTATTGTTGCTCGTATCAGCGCAAAGTAAAGCCCGTTTGTCTTCGCCGTATTTCCAGACGGAATCGGGCGTTATCCTTACGCCGTCGATCGCCCAATAATAACGTGTTAATTCCGTATCGGCGGGAAGAACCGGCAGCACGTCGCCTATCTTTTCACCGTAAACGACTTCGGTCTTCTCGTCGCCGACGGCAAAAGAAAGTTCAAAACGGTCGCTTAAAGCGGCGGGATCGTACAACAAAATCCTCTTTACGGAGTTTATGGTCTCGCTCGAAACGCCGCAAACGCTTTTGAGATAGTTTTCTATCGCGTAGGAAAGCGGCTTTCCTTCCGCCCCGTACAACTTCATCATAAGCGTATACAGCTCGCCGAAACCGACGTAGTTGTTGCTGTCGTTCTGCATTATGCCGTCGCTCGTGAACTCGCCGTCGACAATATTGCTTCTCCACCTTTGCCCCATTTTGGAAAAGGACGTAAGCTCGAAATCTTTGATAAGATCGGGATAATCAACGCCGAGAAGCCCTTCGATAAGGAACGCCAAAGAGCCCGTCCTGTCCGCGCCCGCGTTGCAATGGAAATAAATGGGGTAATTATTTTCATCGGCAAGCAACGAGAATATCGAGCTTATGGAAGTCGGGGAACTCGAATTGAAAGATATCTTCTTATCGGGATCGCCGTCGGGTATCATTGCGCTATACAGCCACAGACCGTATCTATAATAATTTACGCCTTCCATAGGGGCGTCTTTGGTACCGTTTGAACGCAGATCTATCTCCGTTTTGATGCCGAGTTCGTTTTTGAATACGTCTTTTCCGCTTTCGGTAATATTGACGAGATTGCTGCCGCGATACAAAAGCCCGTAACCTATCACGTTTCCGTCCGTAGCGGACCACCCGCCGAGATCACGCATATTCGTCATGCCGTCGACGGTAAGTTGTCTTACGGTGTGATCGGTCTCCGCTTTCAGAACGCAGGTATCCGACCTCGATATGACGTCGCCGTTACTATCTGACGCTTCGGCATACGCATAATATTCGACGTTCGGTATCAGCGTTCCGAAAACGGCTTCGCTCGTCTTCGATTTTTTCGTTATCGCGGCAGAAAAATCTTCGTTGACAGATAAACGGAATACGTAATCGGTCGCGCCGCTTATATTACGCCAAACGACTTTTATTCTTTGTTTATCGTACTCTTGCCCCGAATAATCGAGCAGATAAGAAATTTGAGTCGCCGTATCGTCGGCGCTGAGATAACCGTCAATTACATCGTTATAAACGTCCGACGAAATTTTTAATTTGTTATCGGCAACGACCGTTACAAAAACGCGCTTATTTAACGATCCGTAAACGACAGTGTAATGATCGTCGCCCAAAGAAAAACAATCGCCCGACTGATATTCTATCGTGAATACGGTCAACGCTTCGTAAGTTTGGTCGTCATAGTTCAAATCTACGGCAAGATCGCCTGCGGAAACGGTTTCGCCCTCCGTAAATTGTGTTTTTGCGGCGTAAACCGATATCCCCACGGGAACGGGATCGTGTTGGATATTGCCTGACGAAGAATTATTTCCTTCATCTATAGCGCTGTCCGATTGTCCGCCGCTTTGCGAGATCTCCCCGTCGCTTTCGGAAACGTCGTGCGCGCTTGATATAGACGCATCGCCCGACTGTACGAAAGAAGCGGCGCTATCGCCTTCTGGCGACTCTGAATTTTCGTCGGTGCAGGCATAAAGCGACAGACCTACAAAAACCGTTGTGACAAGCAATAAAACGAACGATATGATTTTTCTTTTCATAACTAAAAATACTCCTTAAAACGCAAATATAATCGCTCAATCGAATTTTATCGCGGTGGACTTTAAGGGTGCGAAAATTTTGCCTGTGAGCGTAACTTTGTCGCCGTTTTTCGTAAAGCGGGCGGGGAGCCATTCGCCGTTTCTCGACAAAATCCGCACGGCGTTGAACGTAAAGCCCGTGGGAACGAAAAACGCGCACTTTTGTTCGTCCAAAGAGAAGTTATTGACGATAAGCACTCTGCTATCCGCAAAGTAATACGGGCAGCACATAGCGGCGTTAATAATGAACGAGGGGTTTTCCCCTTGCGATTTTTTACTGCCCTTGGCGATACCGCCGTCGGTAGTCAGCCCGCCGGACAAAAAGTCCTTAACGGCGGCTTCTCTTATCGGGAAGAGCTTATGCGGATCGAAAAACTCGCCTTTAAACGGGAAGAACAGAACGTTGTTTCTTCTTACGGTGCCCGCGGCAAGCTTTTTGCCCTTGAAAGTATAAAAATGAGAATATGAAACGAGATCGTCGCTTTTAACGTATTCGATATCGAGGTGCGGGATAGCCCAATCGGTATAACCGTTCACGCCGTAAACGTTAAACCACGAGTCGGACTTTTCACAAAACGCGCCGCCCTCTTTTGCGGGTTTCGCCCACTTTGCGCTTTTTACGCCTATTTCGCTTGCCAAACCCATATCGACGAGCGTCAGAACGGCTTCTGCGTTTAAAATAACGCGGTTATTTTTAAGGAAAGCGGTCACCTTTTCATTATCGAAGTTTCTCAGCCACTGCCCGGACACGGCGACTACCTTATTCCTGACGAAGATAGGATCTTCAACGAACTTATACGCGACGCCGAGCACCGAGAGATACGCCGAAAAGAAGCTGTCGTCCGGCTTTAAGTGGTCGAGATAATAAAAATAATCGACGGGTTTGGCGTTTAAGACCGTTTCTTTGGAAAACGGCACGATAACGCCGTCAAGCGACGAAAATTTAAGTTTTTCAGCCCTTATCGCCCGCATAAACGGGACGACCTTTTTTATGGCGGGGGCGTAATTCCACTCTTTGATAACGCCCGAAGAGTTATACATAAACATAGTTATACCGGCGGGCGCGAGCGCGGAAGTCGTTTCCACCGTCATCGCGGCAAAAGCGGCGGACTTGGAAAAAAGGCTTCGCGGCGCGGTCTCCATTTCTGGCATAACGAGCGTATTTTCGGGTATGCGGGCGCGCGTCTGCACGCAAACTTTATTAAAAAGCCAGCCGTAAAGTTGCGGCGAAGGCTCGTCGTAACACGGCAGGTGTATCCTGTCGATAGGCGGGTTTTTATCGTCTGCGGCGGCAAAGAGCCTATGCCAGTCGCGATACTCTATGGCGTGTTCTTCGGGGTGCGAAGTCATAAAGCCGATACGGACTTTATCGTAACCTTGTTTTGCGCCGGCGGCGATATTTGCCGCTAAGTCTTCCATAGCGCGGCGGGTAACGAAAGCGTAAGCTTCGCGGTAAGGCGAGCGGCCTTCGCCCTCCTTCAAAAGCCCCTCGAGGAATTGTTCGCGCGTGACGGTAAAGCCGAGGTACTTCGAATATTCTTTTAAGTGGAGTTCGCAAAAGCAACCGCCCCAGCCCTCGCCGCAACGGTTGTGCATACGATAGTCGTCTTCGAGCCAGATGATTTCGGGCTTTATCTCACGCGCAAGGTATGCGTAAATATCTTTGATATATTTTTTGAAATCCTCATCGAGCGGGCAAGCGGCGCTTTCGGCGACGCCGTTCGCCGCAGTGATGGGAGTGAATTTTCTGCCTTCAAAAAGGTCCGCCATACCGCCTTGTCCCATGGTTATATAGGGATTGAGCGTTACGGAAAGCCCGTTTTCTCTTACGATAGCGGCGGCGCGCTTTATAGCACCTACTTCGGGAGCAAGTTGTTCTTCGGTCGGGTGGCCGTGACCGTTATCGACGATAAAACAAACGTCGGTATAATCGCCGCGTTTTGCTTCGTCTATTATCTTTTTAATATTCTTGTCTTGATTTTTGTCAGGTAAAAATCTTATCCTCAAACTTAAATTGTATTTATCGAAATCCATAATATCAACTCGAAAAAATTTAATTAATGCGAGCGCCGTTTTTTAATAAGCGCCCTTTTTAGGGGCTGCCGAAAGCCGAAAGATATC
>JAFZXN010000035.1 GCA_017616695.1 Clostridia bacterium
CAAGCTTTTGTTGGCAGGGGACGAGGGATTTGCTCCGCTCGGCTTTAACTGACCACTTGTAGAAACTATACAAAATCGAGGAATCGATTTTGAGTACAACTGCGTTGTGGTCGTTTTGTACCTCGCTATCACGCCCCTCGGGCAAACGCAACACTGTTGCGTTTGGTCGCCGACCATAGTGTAATATATAGGCTTTTAGGTCGGCGACTGCCCCTCAGTTCAAATCCCTCTTTGATTCCCCCCAAAAAAACAAAACCTTGACCGAAAGTATCCGATCAAGGTTTTGTTGGCTGGGGACGAGGGATTTGAACCCCCGGATGACGGAGTCAGAGTCCGTAGCCTTACCGCTTGGCGAGTCCCCAATATCGATTTACCGTATAATAATAGCAGAATTTTTTAAAAAATACAAGCGTTTAAATATAGTTTATAGGATTTTCCGGTATTATTTTTTTAATATGATATTGAGCGGTGCGGCGGTCGGCATTTGCGGCGGAAAATGCAAGTGTATAAATGCAGTTTGGCGGGGATTTCGAGTCATTTATTTTTGTAAATTGTTGTTTTGGCGGGGCGGCGGGCGATAAGGCTTGACAATTCCGCCGTTTTTTGTTATATAATAAAAAAAGCCGTAAAACGGTGTTCTTGATGAAAACCGTGAAGGCGAAAGCGCGAGGTGTGGTTATGACGAGCGAAAAAAGCAGATCCTTAAACCTTAAAAGCGTGAGCAACGCGAGAGAGCTGGGCGGTTATAAGACCAAAGACGGCAAAACGATAAAGCGCGGGTTATTGCTCCGCACGGGGCACTTACTTGACGTTACGGAAGACGAAAAGGCCGTCCTTGCCGACAAATACGACTTGTACGCGATAGGAGACCTTCGCAGCGAGCGTGAGGCCGCAGCAAAGCCCGACGCGCCGATAGGAACGAGCAGATATTACGGTATGTCGGTATTCGATATGCTGTCGGCAAAGGATTATGCGCCCGGAACGAACGCGGCTTCGATAGCCGAGCTCGATTTAATAACGGTCTATAATATCTCGAAGGCTTACGGGCTTTTAAACGACGACCTATACGCAAAAATACTCGAAAGCGAGAAAGGAAAAGAAGGCTATACAAAGTTTTTTAAAATGCTTTCGGACGCCCCCGCCGGCAGAGCCGTTTTATGGCACTGCACGGGCGGAAAGGACAGAACGGGCATAGCCGCGGCGCTTTTGATGTCGGTGCTCGGCGTGGACGAAGAAACGGTCGTCGAAGACTTTATGGCGACCAACTTATATAATGCCGAAAGGATAGCGAAAACGCGCAGTGAGTTGATGGCAAAAAACGTCGATAACGACGTTATAGACGGGGTTATCGTACTTGTTGACGGCGTTGACGAGCGGTTTTTAATTAATGCGATAAACTTTATGAAGGATAAATACGGCTCGGCGACGGGCTACGTTAAAACGGCGCTCGGCGTGACCGACGAAGAGATAAAAGCGTTAAAAAACAAGTATCTCGAATGATTTTTTGTTAATTAATTAAATATATTATTAAGCAGGTATACGGCGACTTTTTTTGAAAAAAGTCGCCGTATAACTTCGTTAACGCGCAAAATGCGATAATGATTTTAATAGAAAATCGCAAAAAAACGAATAAATTTCGCGTGTTTGCCCATAATCGGAATAAAGGAGGCGAATCATGGGAAGCGCATCAAAGATACTGTATACGGTCGGAAAGGTCGTGAATATTATAGAAATAGTAATGACGTCGCTTATGCTTTTATTGGGGCTGGTCGTAATGATCTTCGGCGAAACCGTAGCGGCAAATATCGAAGCTTTGTCGGGAATGCTGACTATGGCGTCGGGAACGGGGTTCACGATAGGCGGGGCGGTAGCGCTCGTTATTTCGATAGTAACGCTCGTTCTTGCCAACAACGCGACGCGGGCGCTCGATAACGGCGTAAAGGAAAACGCGCCACATATCGTGATGATAGTCATCGGCGTTTTAGGCGATATTTTCTATCTTCTCGGCGGCATTTTCGGGCTGGTTGCAGAAAACACGGAAAGCAGCTATTCACGCTGACAATATCGTCGGATAGGCTTATCAAAACTTTTAAAAAGTGCCGATAGCGGGCTTATAGGCCCATTTATTGCAAAAAAAACAGAAAAAACCGCCGCTCAAAACACGGCGGTTTTTTTGCGTATTCAAATGAAAGATCACGACAAATTGAAATCTTCGACTTTGAGTTTGAAAAGCTCTTCGACGGCGAAATGTATCTTGACGATGACGTTTTTAAGCTTTTCAAAGAAGAAATAATAGGTGTCGTCGTCTTTGGAGAAGGAAACGGAGTCGCCCTTGTTGTTATATTCAAATTCTATGTGGCAGGAATAGTTTTCGGGAACGGTCTTGATAAAGGTTTTTTCCTTGCCGTTTTCGTTGAAAGTGACTTTGAGCCCGTTTTCGTCGTGA
The DNA here is from genome assembly GCA_017616695.1 of Clostridia bacterium. Taxonomy (GTDB): domain Bacteria; phylum Bacillota; class Clostridia; order Christensenellales; family Borkfalkiaceae; genus UBA4636. The sequence goes on from JAFZXN010000035.1 coordinate 2,447, forward strand.
ATAAAATGCCCTTTGCCGAGGTTGATAAACCCCTTGCTGTTGGGAAGGGAATCGACGTCGACGTCGTCCTCTATCTTATACTTGCCGGCGAGTATCTCGTCGCGCACGCAAGACCTTTCCCATTCATACCAATCGGGGACGTGCGGGAACTCGGTTTTGCCGTTTAACGCGCTTATAGCCCCGTTTTCGCAAAATTCGTAAGTTTTTCCGCAGCTGCCGCATATAAGCTTTGAGCCGTCGGGATAGATGACGTGTTCGGCGCCGCATGCGGGACATTTATAAAGGACTTTTTCCAGCCCGACGGCGCGGTTTTTGTCCTTAATGAGATAGCCCTTATCTTTGAGCCACTTGAAATCGTCGTACAAAAAAGCCTCGCGAATGCGGCGGTTGATCTCGGCGACGGAAAGGCTTTTCAGTTCCTCTTTGGTTATTATCCGCGTAAAATCGGCCTCGACGGGGATACCTTTACATTTAAGGTTCCAGACGCTGCTGTTACAATAGTGGCCGTGGGTATTCAAAACGACCACCGGAACGGTCAGAAGCTTGGCAAGTTTTCCGAGGCTCGGCGGCAAGATAGCGGTAGTGCCGCTTATAGAGTAGCGTGCCTCGGGGTAGATGACGACCGTTTGTTTAAGCTTATTTATAGAATACGAAAGGTTTTTGACGAGCCGGATATCGCTTATGAACTTTCTCGTAGCGATGCAGCCGACCTTACGCATAATGCCTTCTCTGCCGATGAACCCGTCTATAGCGACGACGTAAGTCGCGCCGTGAGGGAACATAGCCTTGGTAGCGACCTTAAAGTCGAGAAAAGCCGCGTGCGTGCAAAGAAGCAGATACGGCGGTTTCAAGCCGTCGACGTTATGCTTATAAACTTTAGATCTTCTTGCGATAAGCTCGGGAAAGCTTAACGCCCAAGCGACGGGTTTTAAATACCACGCCTGTTTTTCGGGCGGGCGCGCCATATCGAATTTTACGCTCGTGTCTTTGTCCTTGAGGTTATTGAGTCCCATAGTTTTCCTTTAAAAATTTGTCTTTAAGTAAAAACGACCTTTCGGCAAAATGAAAGTCGGAAAACAAGGGGGTAAACGGAATGCCGATAGATAGCCTTAATTGGTTTTACGCCGCGAAAAATTCGCAACCGATATGGAATTATAGCAGATTTTATTTTAAATTGCAATAAAATCGAAACAATTTGTCCGCCGGAAATAAAAATAACTTTAAAATCACCGTGCTTTAAAGAAAAAATCGGGTTTGAAAAGGCTTTTGAAAGCTTTTGACGGGAAAAATCAAAAACGCTTGCGGGATACGTCGTTACAGGCTATATTCTTATTTTTGCGCGCAATTTGAAAATATACGATAAATCGCGGCGAAGACCGTATATATTTATAATTAAGATAACGGTGCGTGGCTTTTGAACGGGCGGCGGCAAAAAAACGAGAGCGATAAAACCGCCGTTTAAGTCGATAGGTAAAGCTCGGCGCGGAGAAATCGCGCTTAAAACGGGCTTTAACCAAACTTGAAAGCCGCCGAAAAATACCGACGGCGGGCGGCAAAGGTCGGCTTTTTTTGCGTTCGGTGGAAAAATAAGGCAAAAAAACCGTATACGATAATAAAACGGCTATAAAATTTAAAAAAAAATCGAAAAACTCTTGACAACACGCGTGCCTTAATTTATAATAATAGAAAATTGTCATAGTATGACCTATGGCACGAGAAAAATTGTAAAAAAATCTAAAAGGAGTTTTTTATGAAAGTGAAAACAACAGCAAAAAAGAGTTTCATGCTCTTGCTGGCCCTCGCTATGCTCGTTTCGCTCGCCGGCTTTACTGCCCTGAACGTTAACAAAGCACACGCCATGGTGCCGCATGAACACGAGTACACCGAATTCGTCGAATTCAATTGGTCTATCGACGGCACTACCGCAAAAGCGGTCTATCAATGTGACTATTGTGGCGATGTAACGGAATACGACGCGGAAATGTCGTCGGTTTATACGCCCGCGACTTGCACTGAGGCCGGCTACACCACGTATACCGCCACTTACGGCGAATATTCGGACACCAACGACGTTGAAGACGAAGAAGTACCCGACGGGCACGCTTACGAATTCGTCGGATTCAATTGGTCTATCGACGGCACTACCGCAAAAGCGTTATATAGATGTGCCGATTGTCTTGACGAAGTCGAATACGACGCGACGATGACTGCGGCTCCTACTACCGCTACGTGTTACGAAGACGGCGTTATCACGTATACCGCCACTTACGAAGACCAGGAAGAGACCAACGACGTTGTAGATCCCGCTCATCACGATTACGTATTCGTAGACGTTACCTGGCCGCCGGACAATAAGCCCAACGCGCTCTTACAGTGTTCTCACAAAGACGAGTACGAACACGATAACGACGTTCAAGGCCAGGAATGGTTGAAATCCATCGTTCTGCCGATAGCGGAAACTAACGTTGTTGTTCCCGCTACCTGTACGGAAGGCGGCAAGTCCGAATACGTAGCCATATACGGTGGTAATCGTTATTCCAAAGTATTCGACACCCCCGCTCTCGATCACGACTATCAGTACGCCGGTTTCGAATGGGCTGACGACAATCTG
>JAFZXN010000004.1 GCA_017616695.1 Clostridia bacterium
GAAGGCGGCAACGAACCCGAACAGCCGCAGGAACCCGAACAGCCTTCTACCGTCGATCACAGTGCCGAAACGCTTGCTATCTGCGCCGACGCCTACGATATGTTCAACGAAAGCAACGTCGCTTGGATAAACGCCACCCACGCTTACGACACGGATAACTATTACGGCGACGGCACTTCCTCGCAGAAAGCCCTGAAGTGGACCGATTGCGCGGCAAGCGAAAATATGATGTTATACGTCAACGCCGATAAGTCCGCCGTAAACGTTTCGTCCACGATATATATCGAGTTCTATATCAAGAACGTAGGACATACCTCCACCGCGGATCTCACGGGTGTCATTATAAGGCTTTATAACGGTAGCAACACCACGAAGGTCGACGGCTATCAGGACGTAAAGGCTTACAAGTCGTACAATACCGATAAACGCACCGACGCAGGCAACGGCTGGTATTATTACAAGCTTCCGCTTTCCGCGGCAGGTACCGACGGCGCGGCGTTCGACAGAGTACGTCTTTCCGTGAACGTTGCCTTCGACGACGGCGAGATACTTTATATCGACGGTCTGCGCATAATTTACGAAGAGGCATGACGTGAAGCTTTTACGATCGTTCCCGAAATTTATCGATTATTGCTTTTGATATAACGGAACGATACCGAAAAAAACCGTTTCCGCCCGAGCGAAAAATTCGCTCGGGCGGTCGTTTTATATAAAGATACCGCCGCCCCCGCCGCCGACCTTAAGATCCCGTCGTAAGCAGCCGTAAACCCCTACCGCCGTAAGGCGGAGACTATTTATATTATCCCGAGGAGGGTGCGCCTTGCGTTAAGACGGGTATGTATCTAAATGCCAAAAACAGTATCAATTAAGATAAAAAGTATCAAAAAACCCATTTACACAAAAATCGGCGGGCAATATAATCTATATATAAAGATCGCTTGATCGGGATTTTTTAGACGTATAAAATGGATAAATTGAAAGTAGGGATATTCGGCGTCGGGCACGGCCATGCGAATGCCGTGGCCGAGACCGTAAAACGCAGATCCGACGTTGAAATAGTGGGCGTTTACGAAAGTAACGACGCACTTTTTGCAAAAAGAAACGACGAGGCGCACGGGCTATACGACGATATAAAACGGCGCGGCTTTGACGAGCTTTCTTCTATGGGGCTCGATGCGGCGCTCGTGGAGTGTTCGGTTCCTCGACTCGTGGAGCTTGCGACGGCGCTTGCCGAAAAGGGGATCAATATCCATATGGATAAACCCGCGGGCGGTCTCGACGAATACAAAAAACTTCTTTCGGCGCTGAAAGAGCGCAATCTCGTTTTCCGGACGGGTTATATGTACAGATACAACGCAGGCGTCCGCTACCTGATTAAAGCCGTAAACGAAGGTCGGCTCGGCAGGATATACAACGTCAGCGCGCAGATGTGTACGAAGCACCCGAAATATTTTAAAGAGCAATTACGTAGTTACGGCGTGAAAGCGCCCGTAATGTATATATTCGGTTGTCACCTTATAGACCTCGTGTTAAGGATAAAGGGAAAACCCGGATACTTAAAGAGTTTTCATACGATCTCGGGCGACGAAGGGCTCGATCTCGAGGACACTTCGATAGCCGTTTTCGGGTATAACGACGGTCTTGCGACCATAAAGGTGTCGTCCGTAGAAACTAACGGCTGGGGAATGAGAGAACTGACCGTTTGCGGAGAGCGCGGGACTATCTGTTTAAGACCGATAGAATCGCCGCTTACTCTTACCGAAACGATTATCGACGAGCAAAAACCGTGGAAAGACGTGCATCGCGTCGTTCCGATGACCGAGATCGGGCGGTACGATCTTATGTTCGACGAGTTTTTCGCGATGATAAGAAAGGAAATACCGTATGACGTCGATTTTGAACACGAATTTGATTTGCAAAAATACACGTTGGCCTCTTGCGGCTATAACGTTTTGGATTAAAATACTATGGAAAGATTTAAAAATAAGGTCGTTATCATAACGGGCGGAGCGGGCGGCATAGGCTCTTGCACCGCAAAATTATTCGCAAAAGAAGGCGCTTTAGTCGCCGTGGTCGATATAAGCGAAAGTGCGGCGAAAGCCGTTGCCGACGAAATAGTTTCGGAAGGCGGAGTCGCTAAAGAGTTCGTTTGCGACGTTACCGACGGCGACGCGGTGGACGCGTGCGTCAAATCAGTTGCGGAGCGTTTCAAAAGGATAGATATACTCGTATGTTTGGCGGGCGGGAGCGCAAGAAGCAGGCGAGCTTTTTTCTACGAGCAGAGTACCGAAGTGTTTGAAAACGTTATGAAGATCAACCTATACGGCGACTTTTTCTTTGCGAGAAGTTGCGCTAAGTATATGATCGAACAGCGTTACGGCAGGATAATAAACACGGGTTCGGTCGTAGGGATAAACGGGCATACCAAGCACGTCGAATACGCCGCGGCAAAGGGCGGAACGATCGCTATGACCAAGGCTATGGCGAAAGAAGTCGGCAAATTCGGGATAACTGTAAACTGCGTAAGCCCGGGAATGATCCCCACCAAAAACGCCACGGGCGGCGATCTGTCGCACACCAATTTTTTGGAGACCACTCCTTCGCCAGACGACATTGCTGACGCCATAGCGTTTCTTGCGTCCGACGAGGCGAAATTTATCACGGGGTTCAATCTCGTAGTGGACGGCGGCAGAAGTCTCGGCACGAAAGGCACCGATTGATATAAAACGTCGATCGGCCGAAAATAAAAACAACAAAAAATAAGGAGAAGATCATGAGAAAGTTTTTCACTTATCTGGCGGTTATTCTATTGGTGACCGCAATAGGCATCGCTACGGCGTCGTGTAATTCCGGAACGGGAAAAGAAAACGAGCCGGACGGATCTAAGCAGACCGTTTCCGCGTCGGATACGGAGACTTCCGCGCATCAAAGCACGACGGAAACAAGTTCCGACGAGCAATCCCAAAGCGACTCGACCGACCAGTCTTCCGAAGGCCAGAGTTCTTCCGAAGATCCCGGCGAACAGCCTCCGGCAAAAACCGAAGCCAAGGTCATTTTGCTTGCAGGGCAGAGTAACGCCGTCGGGCAGTCGTATACCTATCATCTTTCAGACGAGCAGATAGAAAAATATCAAAACGGTTTCGAGAACGTTAAAATATTCCTTTCCTGCAATCCGTTCGGCGGAGAACCGGTCTTGACCAACGATTTCGTAAAAGTGACGTCGGGCTTTGGCAAATATACCGATCCGACGACTTATCCCGAAGGCTGTTTCGGCCCCGAACTCGGTCTGGCGGAGTATCTTACGGAAACTTATCCCGACGAAACGTTTTATATTATAAAGGACGCGACGGGCGCCACCACGCTTTACGACAGGTGGTATTCCGAATCGTCTTTCGGATATAAAGGCGTTTTGGCTTACGAAGAGAACAATCTCTATAAGCACTTCCTCGACAGGATCGACGCGGGTATGGATATCCTCAAAGAACAGGATATCGACGCGAAGATCGTATCGCTCGTATGGGTACAGGGCGAAAACGACGCAAAAGATTACGTAAGCCATTATTATACTTTGTGGAACAACTTTATGGACGACCTTAACGGTTACGTTGACGCCAAAGGCTATACGAACGGCAAAGGTATATCCGTTATTCAGGGCGGCGTGACCGAATATTGGACCAACGGCGAAGCGCTCAACAACGTCAAAGCTCTCTACGCCGAAGAACACAGCAAAGCCTTCTTCGTGGAAACCGCGGGCGAGGCGTGGGCCACTTACGATCGCGACAACACCGACTACGCTCATTTCGACGCGGCGGCTATGCTCGAACTCGGCAGAAGGTTCGGCGCCAAATTCACAGAAGCTTTGGCTCTTACCGACGAGGCCGACGTATATACGCCCGTGACTTTATCCGGCGCGGGTACCGAAGAAGATCCCGTCATCATCGACGATCAGCTCAAATATCTTGCTTTCGCGCGTGAAACGCTCAACGACGATTTCAGCGGAAAGTTTATAAAACTCACGGCGGATATCGGTTCCGAAAATTCTCCCGTCAAGGTGATACTCGGCACGCAGGGAACGCTCCCGTTTGCGGGAACTCTCGACGGCAACGGCAAGTCGGTCTACGTTAAGATAGTTTCAAAAGATTTCGGCGGACTTATCGGCACGTCCGGCGGCGCGACCGTTAAAGACCTTACCGTAAACGGCAGCGTCAAAACTACCGTTAAAGAATACCACGTCGGCGGTATCATAGGCGTAGTCAACTACGCAAGCGGCGCTTTGACGACGGTAACGGGCTGCACCAACAACGCCTCCGTTACGGCTATAACCGACAGCACGCAAGCGGGCGGCATCGTGGGAAGATGCTACGGCAGCCTTATAATCACCGACTGCACGAATACGGGCGCAATAACCACGAAAGGCAACTACGCCGCGGGCATACTCGCATACACCATCAAGAGCGATTACGCTACCGCGGAACCCGTTATTACGATAGACAACTGTACGAATACGGGCGCGGTAAGCGGTGTAAAAGGTATCGGCGGTATAGTCGGTCTCATTTCGCCGAATATGACGATCGCCGACGTAGACGTAACTCGCGTATCCAATTCCGGTGAGATAAGCGGCACCGAACAAGTCGGCGGTATTATCGGAAGAATAGGCGCGGGCGCGTTCGAGAACTTGACGATAACTTATTATCACGCTCCCATAACGGCGGGCGGTGCGGATATCGTTATAGGTTCCGACGGCAATACCAACGTAACGGCTTATTCCGTTGCGGAATGCGTTGAACACGAATACGTTGCAGTAGCTTTAAAGATGCCTTCGTGCGAGGTCGAAGGATACGAGGCTCATTACGATTGCAGCGTATGCGGCAGACATTTCGTAAATAGCGGCGAAGGGTATCGGAAAGTCGAACTCGACGATATCGCGATAGCCGCTCTCGATCACGATTTCAGTGGAGAAGTAACTTATGCGTACGAGAACGACGGTTGGTACAAATATACCGCCTGCACCCGCTGCGACGCGAAAAATAAGGAAGCGCACGAACACGAATACGACGCGGTAACGGGTATTTGCGTATGCGGAACTCAAAGACCGGGCCACAACGGCGAAAAGGTCGAAGGGACCGCCGCCACCTTTGCTACGACGGGCGTTAAAGATTATTACTACTGCGCCGATTGCGGCGGATATTTCGCGGACGAAGAATGCACCGCCGAAATAACCGACGTCGACGAATGGAAGGTATTGCCCGCCCAAAAGGACGATACCGACTTCGTAAGCTCTGAAGATAACTGGTATCTTATCGCAAACGCGACCGATCATGCGGCGCTTGCTTCATTGGTCAACGCGGGAACGATGACGAGCGGATACTTCCGTCTGACCGCCGATATCGGCAGTGAAGACGATCCCGTAAACGTCGTTATCGGTTCTTACGTATCTTCTACCGATTACACCAAAGCTTTCCACGGCGTTTTCGACGGCAACGGTCACGAAGTATATCTCGGACTTACGCCGACCGCCGAACATTCGGGGCTTTTCGGTGTAGCGAGCGGCGCGACGATAAAGAACGTTACCGTCCGCGGCTATATAACCTCCACTCACGGCAGGATAGGCGGTATCGCGGCGTATATAACCGCTTCGTCCCTCGTCGAAAACTGCTATAATTACGCGACGATAACGAGTGAAACGAAGGGAACTAACGGCGACGTCGGCGGTATAGTCGGTATCGTCGGTGCAACTTCTTCGGTCAAAGACTGCGGCAACTACGCATCCGTTTCCATAACCGGCGCCAAGACGAGAGCGGGCGGTATAGTCGGCAATATGAAGGGTACCGAAATAACGGGTTGCGTGAACGGCACTTCCGGCACCGCCGCGACGGTGACTTCCGGCACGGCAAACTACGCCGGCGGTATCTCCGGTTCCATAGACGGAGCGGGCGCCAAGATAAATAACTGTATCAACTATATGGACGTTTCCGGCGCGAAGGGCGTGGGCGGCATACTCGGCCTTTTGAATCCGGCGGGAACTTACAACTTCGCAAATAACGAGAATTACGGCACCGTCAGCGTAACGGGCGGAGGCGCACTCGGCGAGACCAATCAGGCGGGCAAACTTATCGGAAGAGTAGCCGGTCAGAAGATCAATCTCACGGTTGTCGACTGTTACGATCAAGGAACGCTCGCGACTTCGATAAGCGACGTAGTTGCGTCCGAGGGCGCTACCGCAAAGGGCGGCACGCTTACCGTAAGTAATACCGACGGCGCACCTGCGACCAAGACGGGAAACGACTGATAAAACGGAACGAAAATGCAATAAATAGGGCGAAAAGGCGGCGAGTCCGCCTTTTTGTCGTATAAAGTATTGACATAACGGGAAAATTGCTTTATCTTAATTATAGATACTTATTTAAGGTGTCCGATTGAAAGATATAACGTTAAAAAAGCTTACGGCAGCATACGGAAAAGGCGAGGAACGTCAGGTCGTTATAAAAGACCTTGACGTCACTTTCCGCGCGGGCGAGATAAGCGTAGTCATGGGCGCGTCGGGTTCGGGGAAGACCACTCTTATAAAAAGCATAGGAGGCCTTTTAAACTACGAGGGCGACGTACTCTTCGGACAAGACGACGCTTTTTATTTAAGTTACGGAAAAAAGAATATCTCGTACGTCACCGAAAACTCCACGCTGTATCCGTCGATGAGCATTTTCGACAACGCCGCGCTTGCGTTGAAAAAACAAAAATTATCAAGAGAGGAAATAACCCGTCGGATAAAGTCTTTCGCCGAAATATTGGATATAGTCGGCTGTCTGAACGCCTTGCCGAGGCATTTGTCTTTAGGCCAGCAGCAGCGTGCGGCGGTCTTGAAAGCGCTCGTGAAAGAGCCGTCGGTATGTCTTATGGACGAGCCTATGGGTTCGCTCGATCCCGAAAGCAAAACGGCTTGCAGAAGACTTATAAGATCTGCCCTCAAAAAATGCGGCGCGACCACCGTTTACGTCACGCACGACTTGGCGGAGGCGCTGTCTGTTGCCGACAGGATATTCATTTTGCGCGACGGCTCCATATCAACGAGCTTTTTGCCGCAGAATATCGGAAGCGTAGACGACGATCTCGTCCGCTCCATGCTTAACTCATTGAAATACGGGTGGGAATGATATGGGAAAGAGAAAATTCAGATCGAAAGACCTTTCGCTTTCCGATCTTCCGCACAACAGAAGAGAGCAGTTTTTGTGGCTTATTAAGACCAGATATATCACTTTCGTTAAAACAGGCGCGTGTTTTTTGCTGTTTGCCGTCGTTCTTTTGCTCGTAAGCGTATTCGGAGACCTTTCCGTCATAAACGTTTACGAACACTGTGAGATCGAAGGCCTCGACGCCGCCTCGACAGCCTCCGCCGTCTACGGCGCAAGGAGCTTTTATCTTGCCGTTACGATACCCGCGGCGATGCTTTTTTCCGTCGCGCTCGCGGGGGCGAGCAGAGTTTTTTTGCGAATGGTTTTCGATGAAAGCGTGTTTTTCACGAGCGATTTCAAGGACGGCGTGAAAGCGAGCGGGCTGTCTTTTTCGGTAAACGCGCTTATAATCGGCGCAAGCGTTTTTGCCTGCGATTATTTTGCGAATTTTACGTCTTTACCGCCGTTTGCGACGGGAACTTTATATGCGATACTCGCGTTTGTCGTTATCCCCGTTTGCTTTTTTTCGGCGATGCAATCTACGCTATATAAAACCGATCTTACAGGTCTTATAAAAAACTCGTTCATACTTTATTTCAAGAGCGCGCTTACGGCTATCCCGATGTTTATTTTGTGCGCGATACCGTTACTTTCTCTTTTGATAAACGATCTTATCGTAAAATATATCGTGATAGTTCTTGAAATATTTATCGTTTTGCCTTACGTTTGCGCGGCGCTGTCGCTTTGGTGCCAGTCGGTATTCGATAAACATATAAACAAGCGGCAATATCCCGAGATATACCTTAAAGGTCTTAACTAAAAAACGGTTGAAAATGAATAAAAGCGTCTGTCAAATGACAGGCGTTTTTTTGTATCAGAATTGACAAAGGATATCAAAATATCTATTGATATTATCGCAGAGCGTCTGTAAAATAGAAGTAAGATGAAAATAAATATCCCGTCGCAGCGCTTATGCGTCGGACGTTTACGGTAATTATCTTGCAGATACCGAGATCCGAGAGCAAGACGACTTCGATAAGCTCGTCGCTGAACGGTTTTTCGGGCGCCGTTTATATCAGAAAAGGTAAATACTATTGCGTTGCTTGTTAAGCCTATCGCTACGAATTTAAGAATAATTTTATAAATTACGCCGCAATTATTTTGCGGAGAAAGGACGAGTCCGAAAGACTATGATAATAAACGAAATACAATTTACGGGTAAAGGCGTTGCCGAACTCGTGAAAAGACCGCTGCCGGAAATGACGGACGAAAGCGTTCTGACGCGCACTTTTTACACGGTCGTTTCGCAAGGCACGGAAAAAGCCAACTTACTCGATCTGCCGAACACGTTCGCATACGGCAGGTGGCCGAAAACGGAAGGTTATGCGGGCGTCGGCGTCGTAGTTGAAGTCGGCGCAAAGGTCAAAAAAGTCAAAAAAGGCGACAGAGTGCTCGTTTACCACGGAACTCACGCGGACTATTCGCTCGTTCCCGAAAGCAGGGTGTATCTTTTGCCGCCCGATGCGGACGAACTCGAGTCGGTTTTTTGCATTATCGGCGCCATGGGGTTGGGCGGGCTGAGAAAGACCGCTTTGGAGATAGGCGAAAGCGCAATGATATTCGGGCTTGGGCTACTCGGCTGTTTTGCGTTGCAGGCGGCAAGAGCGAGCGGGGCGTATCCGCTGATCGCGGCGGATCTTAGCGCGTCTCGCCGCGCTCTCGGCTTAAAGCTCGGTGCGGATATCGTCCTCGATCCGACTCTTCCCGACTTTAAGGAAAAAGTGCTTGCGGCAACCGACGGCAAGGGCGTGAACGCCATCGTGGAAGTCACGGGTGCGGCGTCGGCGCTTAACGAGGCGCTCGACGTGGCGGCAAGGCAGGCAAGGATAGCCTTAAACGGCTGTACCCGCGTATCCGATTGCACCGTCGACTTCTATAGACAGGTACACTGCCCCGGGATAACGCTTATCGGCGCGCACAATTCGGTGCGCCCGAAGTTCGACGGTCATCCGCATTACTGGACGAACGAAGACGATGTGCTCGCGCTCGTTAAGCTTAATATGGGTAAGCGCATATCCGTAAAGGAAATGATAAACGAAGTCGTTTCCCCGAAGGATTGCGGCAGGTTGTACGAAAGATTGATAAAGGATAAAGATTTTCCTTTGGGCGTTGCGTTCGATTGGAAAAAACTATAAAAATACCGAGGGGATGTGAATATGAAAGAAAATCGTTTAAAAGGTTTTACGGAACCGAAATTAGAGCTTATTCTTCTTGACGACGATCAGGTGATAATGACGTCGGGGCAACGTCAATTCGGTGACGATTGGTCGCCGGACGTGACGGACGACTTTTTCTTCGGAGATTGACGGCTTTATGAAAAAATTGTTGTTGACAATGGTAATTACTCTCGCTATCACGGCGCTTTTTATTGCGGCGGGCTGTTCGCCGTCGCCCAAGGAAAAACCGAACGCCTCCGAAACGGCGACAGATACGAAAATCGACGTTTTTTCGTCGGAGTCCTTTGACGAGACCGTAAGTAGCGACGACGCTACGGATCAGTCGGTCGGCGACGAAAGCGATACGTCTTACTCGTCTACGGAAACTAAGTCTGTAAGCTTCCCGTGGATATAATTACCCGATATTACACCTTTTAACTGACCAAAGTATTAAAAAAGAGGAAAAGAAAATGAAAAAAACACTTATCAACGGAAGATCTTTTTCGATCGCGCTTTTAGCTTTGTTTGCCGCTGCCGCCGTATTCGGCGCGATATTTACGGCGCCCGCGGTCAAAAAAGTTTCGGCGGAAGGCGAAGAATTCCAATTCCAGCTTTCTTTTACCTATACGGAATCGGACGGCGCGTTTTCCGACTATGAAAACGTATCCATGAACTACCGCTACAAAACCGACGCTTATAACGGCTTGTACGTTACTACGGACAAGACCGATTTCGACAGCGTTATCGACGCGGCGGGAGAGGTCACGAGCCTTCCTTTATCGGGCAAGAATTATACGCACGTCGGCGGTGAGTATGCGCTTACCGACGGCTATTTCACGGTGAGGATCCCCGTAGGCTCCGATAACTATTATACCGTGCTGTACGCCGCGGCTTATAACTATGACGGAGAAACTTACACATTTTCCGCGGCAAAGAGTTATTCGGTCGCCTCGGCGCTCGGCTATTATATAAAAAGCGAGCTTATCGGGGGCGAAACTCTGTCCGTCGCGAAGGCGTGCATATCCAACGAATGCGCGGGGCTTGGCGGCGCGGGAACGGAGGCCGATCCTTATATGATAAACACCGACGCCGATTATGAAAAATTTGCCGCTACGGTCAATCAGGCGGAATATCCTTATTCGGGCGAATATATCAGACTCGGCGCGGATATCGGCGAAGACGTCGCGATCTCGACGATAGTTGGCTCGAGAACGGGCTCTTACAGCATTCCTTTCAGGGGCACTTTCGACGGCAACGGAAAATCAATAACGGTCGATATAAATTCAAACGTTTCTTATGTCGCGACTTTCGGCTACGTCAACGGTGCGACCATCAAAAACCTTACCGTCAAAGGCTCCGTCGTTTCTACCAACAACAGCGATACGACTTCGGTCGGCGGCATTGTCGGCACGGCGGCAAGTACGGATAGGAGTACCACCATTTCAAACTGTACCAACGAGGCGACCGTTACGGGCGTAAAGACCGTCGGCGGCGTTATCGGAAGGACCAATTGGGGCCTTTATCTTACGGGCAATACCAACAAGGGTAACGTCAGCGCTACGGGCGGCAACTATGCCGGCGGTATAGTCGGTTATCTTTACGCCAACGCCTATATAAACGGCTGCGCCAACAGCGGCGACGTCACAATCTCCGACACGGGCAAAGGCGCGGGCGGCATAGTAGGTCTATGTACGAGCGCGAGCAATAACGTCGTTTGCATGACTTTCGTCGGCGAGGAAAGCACGAACAGCGGATCGATAACCGCAAGCGATCAATACGGTGAGCTCGTCGGCAGGATAGCCGCGAACAAATACGCCAACGCCGACGCCGATCTCTATTCCGCCGTCAGAGACGGCACGGGCAGCCTCGGCGGAAGGTTGTTCTACTGCATATACGACCTTGATGATATGACGGCGCTCGCGTCGATGACTGCCGATTTCGATACCAACGCTTCGCATTTCGGCGCAAAGCTTATGAACGATATCGGCGACGCGGAACACCCTGTTACCGCTATGACGGGCAATGCGACAAATATGTTCAAAGCCGTATTTGACGGCGCCGGTCACGAAGTATATCTGTCACTTTCGCCGACCGCTGAAAACGCGGGGCTATTCGGAAAGGTAAGCGGGGCGACGATAATGAACGTCACCGTCCGCGGCACGATATCTTCCACTCATGGCAGAGTGGCCGGTATTGCGGGTTGGATAACTGCGACCACCACCGTTGATAACTGCGTCAACTATGCGACCGTAACGAGCGCAACGAGCGGAACAAACGGCGACGTCGGCGGCATAGTCGGACTTGTCGGCGCGACTTCAACGGTCAGCAACTCAAAAAACTACGCTTCCGTTTCGATTACCGGCGCAAAGACGAGAGTCGGCGGCATAGTCGGCACGATGAAGGGTAAGGAAATAACCGGTTGCGTGAACGGAACGGCGCTTTCCGAGGCGACAATATCTTCCGGCACCGCCAATTACGCGGGCGGTATAGTGGGCGCGATAGACGAAGTTACTGCAAAGATCAATAATTGCAAAAACTATATGGACGTTTCCGGCGCAAGCGGCGTAGGCGGCATACTCGGTCTTAATAACTATGCGGGTACGTTCGCCGCTGCCGACGGCTTTAAAAATAACGAAAACTACGGAAAAATAAGCGGCACGACCAATGCCGGCAAGCTTATCGGAAGGATAGCCGCCAAGGCCGTAAATCTCACGATAGTCGATTGTTACGAGCAGGACGCTCTTTGCGGTTCGGTAAGCGACGCGGTAGCTTCCAACGCGTCTACGGGCAGCGTCACGGTAAGTAATTCCGTAGGAGCGTCGCCGACGATACTTATGAGCAGGGTGATCGATACGGGTATTTCCGGCGCCGATCCGTTCGTGCTTAAATACGACGGAAAATATTATATCTACGTCACGGGCGCAAGCAAGGGCTTTAAGGTCTACGAAACGACCGACTTTTCTTATTTCAAAGACGACGGATTATGCTTTTCGGGCGACTCCGCAGGCAGTAAATGGGCTAAAATCAACGGCTACTATTGGGCGCCCGAAGTCATATATTACGGCGGGGAATTTATAATGTATTACTCGGCCAAAGGCTCCGATTATGCCGCAACGGGCGGCGGATTGAGAATAGGCGTCGCTACTTCTGCGAGTCCCATCGGGCCTTTTGAAGACGTTTTAAACGAGCCTATGTTCGATCTCGGTTACTCGGTAATAGATCCGTCGCCGTTTATCGACGGGGACGGTAACGGGTATCTTTACTATTCTCGCGATTGCTCCGATAATATCGTCGCAGGAAAAGGCGAAAGCCATATATACGGCATAAGGCTTTCCGCCGATAAAAAGTCAGTTTCGGGCGACCCCGAGCTTCTTTCTACCCCCGACGTCGCTTGGGAAACGGAAGAGGCCGCGAACTTCTGGAACGAGGGCCCGTCCGTTATAAAGAACGACGGAAAATATTATCTTTCGTATTCGGCTAACCATTACAGGGTGAAGGAATACGCCGTCGGTTACGCCGTGAGCGATTCGCCGCTCGGCACTTACGAAAAGGCGGCTGAAAACCCGATCTTGAAATACGTCGAATATGAATCCGAAACTTTATTGTCGGGGCCGGGACACAACTGTTATTTCAAAGTGGGCGACAAATGGTTTACCTGTTTCCACGCGCACAAAGATCCTTCCGATCCAAGTAAAGGCAGAAAGATATTCGTCTGTCCCGCGCACTTCGACGGAGACGATAAGCTCGTTATAGATCACGAATAAAAAATAAAAGGGGCCGTTCAAAGCCCCTTTTTTTTACGATTTGTGTTTTTTGAATTCGAGTTCGGAGTATTTCGACGGCGGTATACCCGTTTCCGCTTTGAATACTTTGCTGAAGGCGTAAATACTTGAAAAGCCCGTCATCTCGGCCACCTGCGCCATGCCCGAAACGTCGCCGATAAGCAGTTCTTTCGCCTTTTCGATACGAAGGTCTTTAAGGTGTTTCATCGGCGATATGCCGAATATCTTGAAAAACAGTTTCCTGAAATACACCGTCGACACTCCGCATATCGCCGCAAGGTATTCGTTGGAGATATCGGTATCGTCGATATGAAAATTCATGTGGTCGATCGCCGGCTGGATAACGTGCATATATTTTGACGGAGTGTATTCGGGACTTTTTGCCGACATCACCTTATCGAGTATTTTATAAAAGATAGAGCGGCATTTTATGATATAGTTGCGTTCTTTCAAAAGCCACAGGTTTTCAAGCATGGTAAAAAGCTTGGTCAGTTCCTGCGAGACCGTGTTGGGTATCTCAACGGAGATTATTTCGCCGTTGTACGCGTCGGAAAACCCGTTGAATTCAAGCATTATGCACTTGCCTTCTTTCTCGCAAAAATACGAATAATTGGTTTCTTTGCCTATGAAGACGAAATGGTTCTGATCGGAAACGTACTCTTTGCCGTTGCAGTAATACTTGCTCGCCCCGTCGAACTTCATCGACAGCGCGGGGTTAGGCCTGTCCTGACGGTTATGCCTGTCGCCTGCCTTTTTGAATATCGTGTTGACGGCGGCGATATTGGTTATTATAACGTCCGTAAAATCTATTTTTTTGGTATCCATATCGTTATTATACACCAAATCGTTTCCGTAAACAAGACAAAAGACGATATTTATCGAAAAAAACCGTCGAAAAGATATCAATACGGATAAAAGCTCTTACGATTTTATAATGTTTTTGCCAAAAATTGTATCATTATAAATAAATAATATCAAATAACATATTTACATTGACTTCTTTTTATTTTAAGATATAATGGTAATATAATCAAGCGGATAATTTTTTTGTCGGAAAATTCCGCCTTTTGGTGCCGATCATGGATAAAATTCTCGAAAAGCTTTTCAACGATATAGAGATCGCAAAGGACGATATCATAGGGGTTCTCGACCATATCTGGGATAATCCCGAGCTCGGATATCGCGAGTGGAAGACTCACGCCTACTTAAAGCAAAAGTACGAAGAGCTCGGCTTGTCGGTAAGTGAAGTCGGCGATATCCCGGGGTTTTTCGTGGATATCGACACCGGAAGGCCCGGCCCGAAAATAGCCGTTTTCGGGGAAATGGACGGGCTGAAGATACCTTCGCACCCCGAATGCGATAAAACTACCGGCGCCGTCCACGCTTGCGGGCATCACACGCAGTGCGCTTCCGTTTACGGCGTTGCGAGGGGGCTTGTCGACAGTGAAGTGCTTTCCGCTCTTAACGGCAGCGTAAGGCTTTTCGCAGTGCCTTGCGAAGAACTCGTTTCGGGAGAGTTTTACGAAAATTTAAAGCGCGACGGCAAGATAAAGTTTTACGGCGGCAAGAAAGAGTTTATCCGAAAAGGGCTTTTGGACGACGTGGATATGGCTATCATGATCCACGGCGGGGCGAAGGGTTTCGGATTAAATAAAGGCTGTAACGGCAGTATCAACAAAAAGTACGTTTTTACGGGTAAGACCGCGCACGTTGCCGGCGCACGCAACTCGAAAAACGCCTTGAGCGCGGCTATGCTTGCCATGAACGCCGCCAACGCCTTGCGCGAAAGGTTCACCGACGGCGACCTTATGCGCTACTACGCCACGGTAGTTCCGGACAGCGAAGCTCCCGGGAATATCCCCGCCAAAGTCACGGTAGTAGCGGGAGTAAGAGCCTTGACGACGAAAACGCTCGAAAAGGTGAACGAATGGGTGGATCTTGCGTACGCAGGCGCGGCGATCTCTTCGGGGTGCGACCTTACGATAGACAACGAGGTCGGTTATTATCCGAGGATAGAAGACAAAAACTTGCAGGAAGTCTTCTTGGAAACGGCGAGATATCTATATAAAGACGAAGATATTTACGTCGATCTTCCCGCGGCGGCGGGGTGTACCGATATGGGCGACGTCTCGATGCTTATGCCCGTCTGTCACGCTTTCGTCGGCGACGGCGGTCCCGCGGGGCATTCGGCGGAGTTTAAAGTGGTCGATAAATACCTAAAAGGCGTAGTTGCGGCCAAACTTCAGGCGGGCGTTATTTACGCTCTATTAAAAGACGGTGCCGTCCGTGCGAAAAAGGTAAAAGAAAATTACGTTCCCACCTTTAAAGACAAAGAAGATTATCTTGCCAAGACGGAAAAATTGTCGTTTAAAGGCGACGCGGTAAAATATAACGAAGACGGAACGATAACCGTTACGATACGATAGACACGAATACTTTTAAATTATTATGTCGCAGGCAGATCCGCAAAAAAAAGACTCGGTCAATGATAAAAAAATAACGCTCAAAGCAGTATTTCTCGGACTTTTCGTAATGCTTTTATGGGGGTCTCTTTTTCCCGTTATAAAGCTCGGTTATTCCGTCTTTTTGCTCGAAGCGTCTTTTTATCCGACGCTCTTCGTCTTTGCCGGAACGAGATTTATCATAAGCGGCGTCTTCGGGCTCGGTTATTGCGCGGCCACCAAAAAGATCTCGCTCGGCAAAGAACCGAAAAATTACCTGAACGTATTGTTTATAGCTTTATTTGCATTCGTTTTGCATTACGGCTTTTTGTACGTCGGGTTGTCGTCGGTATCAAGTTCCAATACGTCGCTATTAAATCAGGCGGCGTCGATAGTTTTTATCTGCTTTTCCTTTTTGTTTTTCAAGGAAGAAAAATTCACCGTCGGAAAAGCGATAGCCGTCGTATCGGGCGTCGCGTCTATACTGATAGTCAATTTCGACGCGCTTAAAATCAATTTCGATATCGGCTCGCTGCTGATACTGTGCGCGGGACTTGCGTCCGTCGTTTCCAACATAGTGAGCAAAAAGATAAATTCGTCCGTTCAACCCGTCACTTACACTTGTTACGCGGAGTTTTTCGGCGGAATAGTGCTTTTTGCGGTCGGGCTTTTGCTCGGGGGACAGTTCGGCACTGTCACGCCGGCGGGTATAGGGCTATTCGCGTATATAATAATAGCAACGATATTAAGTTATACGATATGGTACTATCTCGTCGGAAAATACGATCTTTCCAAGCTTCTGATAGTAAAAATGGCGGAGCCCGTCTTTGCCGTGTTCATAGGCGCCATATTGCCGTTAAACACGCCCATTCGCTGGCAACACCTCGTTGCGATCGCGTTGGTGGCGACGGCGATATTATTCGGTAACGTTCGTTTTAAACGTGAAAAACACAGCTTGATTAAAGAAGGTGAAAATATATGAAAGCAATGCTTATCGATGAAAATAAAAACCTCGTTTGGTCGGACGTGGAAGAACCCGTCGTCGGCGCGGAAGACGTGCTCGTCGAGATATACGCCACGGCTCTCAACAGAGCGGACCTACTTCAACGCGCGGGAACTTATCCGTCGCCGAAAGGCTGGCCGAGCTGGATGGGGCTGGAGCTTGCCGGCAGGGTGATCGATATGGGCGAGGTCGCAAAAAGTAAGAGCCGTTTCAAAATAGGCGACGCCGTTTGCGCGCTCGTGGGCGGCGGTGCTTACGCCGAAAAAATAGCCGTTCCGTACGGGCTTTTGATGCCCGTTCCGAAAGGACTTTCAATGGAAGAGGCGGCGTCTTTACCCGAAGCGTACGCCACGAGTTATCTCAATCTTTTTGAAGAAGGTCATCTTGAAAGCGGGCAGACGGTGTACGTCGCGGCGGGCGCGAGCGGGCTTGCGAGTTCGGCTATCCCCATGGCGAAGGCACTCGGAGCAAAGGTAATAACCAGCGTTCAGACCAAAGAAGTCGCCGAAAAGATAAAAAATCTCGGCGCGGACTATATAATTATCCAATCGGAAGAAAGCATACCCGAAGTTTTCGAGCGGCTCGAAAAGGAAGGCTGCCCCGTCAACGTTTGTATGGATTGTCTTTCGGGCGAAGACCTCGGAAAAGCTCTTCCGTTTATGGCGCGCGGCGGATATTGGGTAGTCATCTCCACGCTTGCGGGCGTAACGACGGAAATAAAATTAAGACCGCTTCTTACAAAAGGGTTGCACCTTGTGGGCAGTATGTTGAGAAACAGAACGAACGAGCAGAAAAAGATACTCCTTGAAAAACTCGTTGAAAACGTCTGGAAACATATAGAAAGCGGCAAGATAAGACCTTCCGTTTACAAAGTGCTCGATATAGAGCGGGCGGAAGAGGCGCACGGCATTCTGCAAAGGTTCGAGAACACCGGCAAGGTGGTCCTTAAAGTAAAAAAACAATAAAAGGGGAAGGCTGATGAAAAAGACGTTTATTCGTATAATAACGATAACGCTTGCGGTCTTTATGACGTTTATTCTTTCTTCCTGTACGCAGACGTTTGACGACGGCTCCGCCCATAAAGTGACCGTTACGGTCGAGGGCGGCGGCGGAACGGCTTACGCGACGTTCAGGGGCGAAAAAGTGAGTTCCGCAAGTTTCGGCGACAGGATAAGTATCGCCTGCATTGCCGATACGGGTTACGAATGCGACGGCGTTGAAGTCGACGGAAATGCGCTTAACGATCGTTATTTCGTGATGGGCGCAAAAGACGTTGACGTAAAAGTCCGTTTTAAAAAGCCGACTTATCTTATCTCCGTTGCGGAAAGCGTAGGCGGCAGCGTAGTCGCTGACAAGGACCGCGCCGCTTACGGCGACGAGGTGAAACTTGTCGTTACGCCCGATTTCGGCTATTACGGCAGGGAAAGGACGCTTTTGGTCAACAGGAGCGAAATATACCGCGGCAGGATAAACGAAAGGACGGAAGTTACGTTCGTTATGCCGCATACCGACGTCAACGTGTCGATGACCTTTATCGATTCGGGTATGAACTTCGGCGAGAACTTCGGCGATATCTCTCCGTCGATGAAGGGTTTCAATTCGGATAAATTCGACTTTTCCGCCGATACGGGCGACGATCCGAAGGTAAGCGTTTCGCTGCTCGGCAGCGGCGACGCCAACCGTCAGGTCGGGTACGTTTACAATAGAAATACGTCCGATTGCTTTATGTTTACGACTACCGTAACGCTTACCGAGTACGATTTCAAAGGCCCCGACGAAAGCTATTTCGCAGTATTTTTCGGCAATACGAAAAATCTCGGATTTATCGGCTATTGCATCAAAAAATATACTTCGAGATCGGATGCGTATGTCACGAGGAGATATCTTTCCGCCTCGTTCGAATCGGGTAAACGCGTTATCAATTCGGGTTTTCAGGGCCTTATCGCGGGCGGTTCCGGCGAGCAGACAAGCGGAACGATAGGCACGTCTTACGGCGGTATACAGAATATACCGAACGCGGAATTAAATAACGTAAAGCTTAAAGCGGGTTTCGTCTACGACGGGCCGAGCGGCAAATTGCACGTGCTGTTATCGTGTTTCGGCGGGACGGCGGGCGCTTACGATTGTTCCGCGACCGGTTCGGTCCCCGAGTCCGAGCTGGTGTACGTCAGGACGATTGAGTTATCTAAGCTGACCGATTTTTACGACAAAGGCGCCGACGGCAAGATAAACTTCGGTCTTTACGCCGAAGCAGCTTACGGCATCACGGCGGAATTTTCGGAATACGAGTTCGTCGAAGACAAAGCGGCGATCTTAGAGAGATTTCCGCAGATAGCGGCGTAAAAGGAGCGGATATGAAAAAAAAGATTTCTTTATTGACGATCGTTTGTTTGCTGCTTTGTGTTTTGTGCGGGTGTTCGGAAACGCTTTCCTTCGTCAGTTTTAACGATTCTATAAAAGAATTCGATACGAGCGTGTTTTACGGCAACGTCGAAACCATGCGCGGCGCCGATCCTTCGCTCATATACGTTGCGGAAAAGGAGGGCGATCCCGACAGCGGATATTATTACGCGTACGTTACGGGAACGTCCACGATAAACGCCTGGCGCACCAAGGATATGACCAATTGGCAGTATCTCGGCGCGGCTTTCCGCCCCGACCTCGACACTTTCTGGGGGTATCTCAATTTCTGGGCGCCGTCGGTCTTTTTCGACGAAACGGATAATTGCTACTATATGTATTTTTCCGCGTCCTGGACGAAGAAAGGTACGAAGACGCATTATATCTCTTTGGCGAAAAGCAATTCGCCTGTAGGCGGCTTCAAAGCGGTATACAATCAGGACTCGCGCGGGATAATAATCGACGCGCCGATAATAGATTTTGCCAACGTTCCTAAGGACAACCCGCTTTTCGAGTACCGTACTTCGGCCGACGATTACGAAAACGGTTATTTCGGCGCCATAGACGCAGAGCCGTTCGTAGATCCCGTCGACGGGCAGAAGTATCTCGTTTTTACTCACGACAGATCGGGCGGATATAACGCCTCGTCAACGTACGTTATGAAGATGGACGATTGGCAGCACCCCGATTATTCCACCATAACCTGCATAACGGAATGCGGAAAGATCACCGTCGGCGGCAGCGAGACGGTGTTCGAAGGCACGGTCAACGAAGGCCCGTATATGATCTATCACGAAGGCCTTTACTATCTGACCTTTTCCATCAACAGTTACGACTCGCCCGATTATCAGGTAAGACAAGCCGTAGGGCATTCGCCTATGGGGCCGTTCAAAAAAGTTTCCGTCGAGGACGGCGGCGTGGTCATAACTACCGACAATATCAACATTTACACCAACTCTTCGGGACACCATTCCTTTATCTGGGTGGGCGATCAGTTATATCTTGCGTACCACACTTTTTTAAACGATACCGATATTTCCGAATCGAGAAAGATAAGATTCGATAAAGTAAGTTTCGTGACCAACGACAAAGGTCTGCCGATAATTTACGCCAACGGCCCGACGGTCACTTTACAGCCGTTGCCCGACAAGATAAGCGGTCTTCACGACTACGCGGGCGAGGCAAAGATAACGGCGGATAATCTCGCCGATGACGGCGACGTGTATTGGCTCAACGACGGAACGCTTATGATGCACGAAAATTCCGTCGTCAAAGAGACGCGCTTTAAAGAAGGTAAGTCGGTAATAACGCTTACCTGGGACGACTATATCGCCGCCAAATGCCTGATGATATACAACAGTCGCGATTATTATTCGACGTTCACCTGCGTCGACAACGTTCGTTTGTTTTACGAAAAGGACGCAAAAACGGGCGTTGCGGAAACGGGGAGGCTTGATTTCAATTACGATATCTTTGCCGCCGTCGACTATAAGTGCGCGTTTGCGGGCGCGTCGGTGTCGATAGAATTCAACGAATTAAAGATAAATAAATTGGAAATAACTATTTCTTCTTCTAAAGGCGGCAACGGATTTGCCGTTCCCGAAATAGCCGTTCTCGGCAGGAGGGCGTGATAATGAAAAGGAAGATCGTATTTGCGTTGATCGTTACGTGCGTTATGCTTATCCTTTCTTCGTGCGGAGAGACTTTTGAAAGTTTCACTTACGAAAACGAAGAACCGATACCCCGCGCCACTTACGATTTCACCGACGCCGACCAAATGAAACTCGACGGAGAAAAAGAGGCCTGTTACGGACAAAAGGTATACAGGTTATATAACAGGAACAACACGTCGAGCAAAGTTTATATGGATTGTTATATCTATTTCGGCAAGGAAGGGCTTCATTGTTTCGTCGACGTAAAAGACAACGTTTTATCGTACAACTCCAAAAGAGCCGTCTATTACAACTCTTCCGTGGAATTGTTCTTCAACGATTGGAAAAAGACTTATATCGATAAATCGACCTGTCAATACCGTATCGCGGCGGGCGGAAAGTCCGCGCAGCTTTGCGGCGTTAAGGGAAAGAGCACTTACGTTACGAGTTATTTCGACGGGCAATTTGCCGTCAGACTCGACGGGGAACTCAATTCCAACAACGCGAACGGGTTCAGCGTCGAAACGTTCATACCCTGGTACGAATTGGGCTACCGTCCCGACGCGGCGGGCAATTACGACGTCGACGGGATAATGTTCTATCCCGCGTACAACAAGGTGAACGATCCGCAGGGCAGGGAAAACTACACTTCCCGTATCAGAACGTCGAGAACGTACTGTTTTCAGGCTACGCCCTATTCCTGGGTGCCGGTAAAGCGCACGGACAACGACAGCGGAGAAAACGTCTCGTTTGAAAACGATTTCTTCGGGGCTGTGGGCGGAGCCGAAAGCTATTACGGATTTACCGACAGCGGCGACGGCAAGGTCGCGTTAAGGTCGGGTTCGAGCACGTCTTACGCTTTCGTAAAGGACTTAAGCTCAAACGACTGTTACTTCGAGACCACCGTCGAAAACGTTGCGGGGGATTCGAGCAAATTGCCCAAAACGGGGCTTGCCGTCTTCTATATGGGCAACAGAGTGTTGCTTTATATAAAGACTTCGGACGCAAAGCGCGTCGGCATAGCTCAAAGAGACGCGGCTAACTCCGAATGGAACTGGACGGTCGAAAAGGGCGGAACTTATATCAACGATACGAGCAAAGAGCCTTCGGAGGCCAATTACTTAAAGAAGGTCAAGCTTGCCGTTTACAGGAAAGGCGATCTTATCTGTTTCTTTGTGAACGACGTTCTCTATTTCGTTTCCGACGGTACCGATCCGGACGAAGATCCCGTATGTAAGACCGCGGACGGCGTAACGCTTTCACCGAAATTCGGCAAGATATATCTCCACGATACCATAACCGAAGACGGTCAGGAGGCGGAAGAGACCATAATGGGTATATGGTCGGCAAGCGCTACGGCGACTTATTCCGCATATTCGGCTTGTACCGGCGCCGCCGCCGACGCAAAATTCGCACAACTTTTAAACTTATGACTTTTAATACGCTTTTTGCGTGAATAATAACGATAGCGGAGGATTATATGAAAAAAATTATAATAATAACTGTGTCCGTAGTGGTCCTGGCGGCGATAGTCGTTTCTTCGATCTTTATTTTCGGTTCTCGCAACAATGAAAAACTGAACGAAGACGTTTCTTTCGACGCCGACGGCAATCTCGTTGCGTCGTCCGGCACGACGGTCAAGATCTGGGCGTATTGCGACGGCGACGAAGAGCGGCTCAATAAAAAACTCGTCAGTCAATTCAATGAAAAATATAAGAAATATAACATAAAAGCGACGTTCAGGGCGATGAACGCCAGCGGCTACGAACAGGCTATGAAGACGACGCTCTCGTCCTCTTCCGGCCCCGACGTATTCCTTTGCGCCGACAGCTATTACAAGCAGTTCGCCACGCTCGGATATATGATGGATCTCGATCCGTATATCGAAAGCAACAACGCGACGCTTAATATGAAAAGCAGCATAAACGAAATGTTCGAGGGCGGCGTTTCGAGATATCTGTACGACGTGAAGACGACGACGAAAACCGGCCCCGAGGCTCATTATTACGGCTTGCCGAAAGGTACCGGTTCGACCGTTATCTATTACAACAAGACTTATATGAACAACGCCGGCATCAATATTATTTCCGTTTACGAAGAGGAAATGGACGCCTATAACACCGCAAACTCCGTAAATTTCCCCAAGCGCGCATATTTCGAGTACGGCGGAAAGACGTATTTCAACAACCGTATCCCTATGAACTGGGAAGAGTGCGCCGCGCTCGCGACCAAGTTGCAGAAAAATTCCAAGAACAAACAGGCGGGTTGTCTGTACGGGTTCTTAACGTCCTGGTGGTTCAATTACGGATTTTCCGTGGGCTCGAGCTGCATCGGACATATCGATAGCGACGATCCCGACTACAACGGCGGTTATTATACCTTTACGCTCGCCGATTCGACCGTGAATTATAAAGTCAAGACGGATATGACCGTTCACGGCACCGAATATAAAGCCGGCGAGATACTTGCCTACGGAGACAAGTTTTATCTGACCGACGAAACGGCGGAAAACTGCGACGTTCTTCCGTCGCAAAGAAGGGCGTTTTCAGAGTATATGAGCCTTGCCGGCAAGTCCGACAACGATAAGTATTATTCGGGAAGAGTAGGCGTTACGGATATATTCTGGGAGCTTATTCCTTATAAACTTGCCGATACGCCTGAAGATTGCATAAAAAGAAACGACGTTATAATGAGAGATAACGCCAATAACTATTCTCCGAAAAACGACGAGAAATACGGCACGAGCGAAGTTACCGTTAACAACAAGGATATTTCACCTAACCCCAACACCTTCTCGACCGACGGCAGGATATCGTATTTCTATCAGGGAAAGGTCGCCATGTGCGTGGACTTGCGTGCGTCCGTTCAGGACTGTCGTGATTCTATGGAAGACGAATGGGACGTCGCGCCTATGCTCGTATATAAAGAATACGACGAAAACGATAACGTAGTCGTTTCAGGCGTTCAGGGCGCGCATTCCGGTTCGACTTCCTGGTGCGTATGGAGCAAATCTTCCATTCCCAACGCCGCGTATCTGTTCGTGAAGATGGCAGCGAGCGAAGAAGGTCAAAGAACGCTCTGCGAGGCGGGTACAATCATCGCAAATCAGAAGTCGGTCGCTTACGAGATGACGAAGGTGGACGTTGACGCGGGCAAATCGCCGCAGAACCTCGAGATATTCATCAAAGAGGCCGAATACCAGACGCCGGGCGACTGGTGGTTTTTGAAAGACGGCGACTGGATCGACGGCAACGGGTGCTGGGCAAACTACCTTAACCAGACCGTCAGAAATTATAGGGCCGACATACCTACTTTTTATATGACCAACGATTACAAGGGAACTTTTGAAAAATTGCTCGAATACACTAAAAAATAATTTCAGGTAATTGCTTGTGAGAACTAAAACCGACAAAAAGAAAGAAAGAATAAACGTTAAAGACGAGTTCTGGGGGACTTTGTTCGCCGGTATACCCGTTTTCGGCTTGATCATTTTTACGTTTATTCCTTTGGGCATGGCGGTGGCTATGTCGTTTATGAATATTCCCGGTATGACTTTCGACGGGGCGGAAATGCTGCCGCTTAATAATATCTTCGGGAACTACGTCACCGTGCTTTCCGACGAATACTTCTGGGCGGCGCTTAAAAACAACCTGGTCCTGTTTCTGGAATTGCCTATCTCGATCGTTTTATCCATCGTGATAGCCGAGCTTTTATCCAAAAAGGTCAAGTTCACCCCCGTTTTCAAAGTGATACTGTTCATACCTTACGTCTGTTCGGTCACGGCGACTACTTTTATGTGGAACTGGCTCCTCAACGGACAATACGGTATCGTCAATCACATTTTCGGGCTCGATATCCAGTGGCTCACCGATAACAGATACTTTATCTGGGCTATCATCATAATGGGTATCTGGTCGACGTGCGGGTTCAGGATATTGCTCTTTACGGCGGCCATAACCAACGTCAATTCGTCGCTCAAAGAGGCGGCGCGCATCGACGGGGCGGGGCCGATAAAAGTATTCCTTCACGTCACTATCCCCGCAATAACCCCGACGGTATTTTACGTTCTCGTCGTAGGGCTGATAGGCGTATTTCAGGAATTTACCCGAATACAAGTCCTCGACGCCGGCGGCACGAAGTGTCTTACGATGGTGTTTTACGTTTACAACGCCGCGTTCGCGGGAACGCCTGCGGTCGGTATTGCGTGTGCGGCAAGTATAATCCTTGCTCTGTTTATAGGTTTTTTGACCTTTTTGAACTTCAGAATGAGCAAAAAGTGGGTGAATTACGATGCGGAATAATACGTCGGATAAAATGACCGTAAAACTTAAAAATACGAGCAAAATTATCAACACCGCTCTCATATATCTGGGCCTTATATTGGCGGCGCTCGTCGTCATCTTTCCGTTTGCGATCATCCTGATAACGTCGTTTAAGACCGCCCGCGACGCGACAAGTTTCGACTTTACGCTCATTGGCGCAAAAGACGGACTTTCGTTTCAAGGGTATGAAAAGGTGTTCGAGTATACTTCGGAAGACGACGTGCCTTTGATATTCCTCGGGTTTTTAAACACGATGTTTACCTCTTTGGTCCCGACGCTCGTGTCGCTGTTCGTGGCGGCTTTGGCGGCTTTTGCGTTTGCAAAGATAAAGTTCAGACTGAAAAATCTCTTTTTTGATCTTATAGTATTCACTATGATGATCCCGGGGACCATTCTTCTCGTTCCGCATTTTATGATGTACGAGTCGTTCGGTTGGATAAACACCTTCACCCCGTTGATAATCCCGGGGCTGTTCGGCGGGGCAAGCACGATATTTTTCCTTCGCCAGTTTATGTACGGGATACCCGATTCTTTGATGGAGGCGGGCAAAATAGACGGGCTCGGTTGGTTCGGCATCTTCGTGAAGATAATGTTGCCGCTCATAGTTCCCGCACTTCTTGCACAAGGGCTTCTCGGCTTTATCGCGCACTATAACGCCTACCTCGGGCCGATGCTTTATTTGCAGGAGTCGAAACTATATACCATGCAGCTCGTCGTCGCCAATTTCAACGGCTGGGCAAGTAAAAACTATCCGGCAATAATGGCGTGCAGTATCCTGACCATACTTCCGATACTTATCCTTTACGCCGTGTTCCAGAAATATTTCGTCGAGGGAATCGCGACTACCGGTCTCAAACTGTAAAAAGCGTTTTAAAAGTTTACACTAAGTCCGCATTTCCGAGAAAAAAACGAGTCTTTATAAGGAGTAATTTCAGAAGATGAAAAAGCTTTCGCAAATAGCTCCTCCCGCCGTAGCGGGGGTGGTGAGAGAAAAAACCGTAAAAAGCGCCATCGCGGAGATAAAAAACTGCGTTTACGACGGCGCCGATATGATAGATCTTCACATGTCTTGTCTTGACGATAGTTCGGTCGACGCTTTAAGGTCGGTGATATCCGCGTCTAAACTTCCGATACTTGCGTTAAATTATAACAGCAATTACGACTGGTCTCCCGCGTCGTTTACGGAAGAAGAGAGAACGGAGTCTTTCGTCCGCGCCGCTAAAGCGGGCGCCGCAGGTATAGATATGCAGGGGTATACCTTCGACTTGCCCTCAAAAACGGGCTTTTGCGGCGAAGATAAGTATTCGTTTACGAAAAACAACCCTAAAGAAGTCGTTACCGACGAGAGGGTGATCGAGAAACAATGCGCCTTCATTCAAAAGATACACGATCTGGGCGCGGAAGTGCTTTTATCCTGCCATACGGGCGTTCCGATGAATTGCGAGCAGGTCGTGGAACTCGCGCTGTTTTTGCAAAAGAGAAACCCCGACCTGATAAAAATAGTGACGCCCGCAAAAGACGATGACGACCTTATGGAAAGCTTTAAAACGATGCGAATGCTGAAAAAAGAAGTTTCCGTTCCGATAAGCTATCACGTTTCCGGCGCGGCAGGCATTTTGTCGAGGATCATAAACCCCATTCTCGGCGGGCAGATCCTTTTTTCCGTCGACAGATACAGCGAAAGCAGTACGATGGAACAACTTGACCTGAAAACTGTCCGCTCGATCATCGACGGCATCAGAAAAATCACCTGACCACCTTCCGATATCTTAAACACGATATCACGGAGATCCAATATTTTACAAAGGCGTTAGGCTTAAAAATAATTGCGGTTTTGAAAATCGTGTGGGATAAACGTTGCAGTTTAACTTATACCGGCAATAAAAGAGGACTTGATCAACAAGCCCTCTTTTTAAAAATCTGATATAAAAAAGCCGAAGACAAACGAGTTTGCTTTCGGCTTAAACTATACTATTTTGTTGATAATCGACTTATACGGGCACTTTTTGGTATATGACACTAAAAAAGGGGCTATTTAAGCCCCGCTTTACCATACGGCTATTAAAATGTAATTGTTACTTTATCGGATACAGCCGTATTGTTTAAGAGCGACACGGCAAAAAGCAGAAAGATTTTTAGCAAAAAGACGTGGTGATAGGGGTAATTTTGTCGAGGATCATCTGCTGTGCTTTTAAAAATATGAACATATCAAATCGCAGCAATAATGCGGGAAAATGCTAAAAAATACTCAGTCAAACCGAAAACGTGGTTCAACTGAGTACGGAATGGCGCGCCATAGGGGGTTCGAACCTCTAGCCTTCGGTTCCGTAGTGACTCAAAAATTCAGTGTTTTTCTGCACTTTTAACGGATAGTTTTGAACTGATGTTTATCGTTGTTTTTTAACTGCCGACAGCCGATTAGAACAGATTTTATCTGACTATTCGGCGTTTTGTTTTTTCGTGTATACACGAACGATAAACAGAGATAAGCAAAAATCCGTTAGAATTTTTAACCGTAAAATAATTTTTCCCTTGCACGTTTCGGTGCATTTTTTATTAGGTATTTGATTAGAACGTTTTCGCCGCTCCCCCAAAACCAAAGGTTAAATTGATTTATGTTAAACAGAAGAAAATAAACAAAATAAGCCCGTTCGGGTATAATACACAGTAAATAAATGCCAATTATACCCAAACGGGTATAAAATGAATTGCATAAATACCGCATCATAAAATATTTACCTAAACGCCTTAAAACACTTGACAAAAATATAGAAAAAAGATAAAATAGTTACAAAGAAAATCGGAGTGGTATAAATGGCAAAAAACTTACCTTATCTGTTTGCAAAAAAGGA
>JAFZXN010000036.1 GCA_017616695.1 Clostridia bacterium
ATAAGTACTTTGTCTTCAGAAAACTTAAACAGCCCCGCGCCGGTTAATTTATCGTTAAACAATAACCTTTCACCGGCAACAAACATTACGTTTATCTTTTTTGACGTGAATGCAGCAGACGAGTGCGGATGCCAATAGTACTTTTCCTGTTCGATTCTGTTTGTTATTATCTTTCCCACTTGCAAATATCCCCAAATGATTTGTAAGTCGTTATCCTTATAAAAGTCGTTCGTGCCTTTTAAATATTTATACTTGCCATCGACTTTTGCCACTCTGTGATAATTACCGAAGAAAAGGAAAACGTCGCCTTGTTCGACTTTGACGTTATTTAATAAGTAGCCGGCCGATTGATCGCATTGACCAAAAACGGGGATCCAGTTATCGATCGCTTCTTTTCTCCTTGAAATATTCAGATCAGGATCGATATGGCAAGTCATCTTACCCTTATATTTTAAATCGTTCAGTATTTCAGAGTAACTGTCATTATTATACAACAAATCGTCATATGTGCATACGTCGTCAGACGGTATGGGAAACGACAGTAACGTTCCGTCTTCCATTATGGGACTGGCTATCCCACCGTTAGCCGAGTCGAATCCTTTTCGGCTTAAAATTATTTTCATAAATCAATTCTCTGTTCGAAAACACTTTTAATATTTTTTACAGCTTTAACGCATCGCGATATCTACGGCAAACGATTTGGATAATATTATTAATTGATTTTCAGGCATAGTCATTTCCTTTATTAATAACCTAACTGCATTATGCAACTTGTTGCAATTCATGCTCCGTATGGAGCAAGTCATTGTCGAGACAGGCGCACGACGGTTTCAACGTGCTTGGTTTGTGCGAACATATCGTAGATCCCGACGAATTTCAGGTCGTAGTTTGGCGAAAAGTCTTTGGATAGGTTGATTAATTGATTGTTTTCGTATTTCAGGCTTCCCGTTAAAACGCCGACGTCGCGGGCAAGAGTCTGCGGCGAACAGGAGATATAGATTATCTCGTCGGGCGGGTTTTTCAATGCGGCGGTAAGCGTTTTGACGTCGACGCCCTTTCTCGGCGGATCGAGCACGAGAACGACGCGCCCGTAAGTTTTACGGACCTTTTCTATAAGTTCCGGAAGCACTTTTTCGCAGTCGCCGCAGATAAATTCCATATTATCGATACGGTTATCGGCGGCAAGTTTTACGGCGCTGTCGCAAGCCTCTTTGACAATTTCCACGCCGACGCTTTTTGCGCATTTTTTCGCAAGCATTGCCGTTAAAACTCCCGCGCCGGCGTAGCCGTCGATGACCGCGGTATCGCCGCCGCTTGACACGAAGGACAAAACGTCGTTGTAAATTTCCGTTTTAACGGGGGTGTTGACCTGATAAAAAGCCTGCGGGGTTATATCGTAAGTAACGCCGAACTCCGTTACGGTGATATAGCCCTTGCCGAAACATAGCTCGAACCGTTCGCCCAATATCACGTTGGAATCGGACGTATTCTCGTTGAGATACAGCGAAAATTTGCCGAAATCTCTTTTTAAAATATCTGTCAAAAGGTCGGTATTTTTCAGCGTTTTGGCGTTTATCACGAAGGTAAAAAGATACTCGCCGTTTATTTCTCTTACGACGACGTGTCTTAATACGCCCTTGCCGCTAACTTCGTCATATAAGCTCACACCGCTTTTTTCTATAAATTCGTTGACTGCCGAAATGACTTTGTTCGCCCATTCGGGGTGAATGGGGCAAACGTCGGTTTTTACCACGTCGTGACTGTTCGGGCGGAAAAAGCCGACGGCGTTACCGCTTTTTAAAGCGCGCGTCGGTAGCTGCAATTTGTTACGATAAGCGTAAACGTTCGGCGACGCGAATTTCTTATCGATATCCACGTCAAGCCCCGCGATCTTCTTGAAACAGTTTTTAACTGTCTCCGCCTTGAAATCCAACTGCTTTGGATATTCAAGGTGTTGCAGCTGACAGCCTCCGCACTTAAAAAACACGGGACAAACGGGCGTTAACCGACTTATAGACGGACTTATCACCTTTTTGACCTTGCCGAAAGCGACGTTACCTTTGACTTTTAAGACCTTAAAGTCTATCTTTTCGCCCGCAAGAGAAAAGGGCACGAACACAGTCGTGCCGAAATGATCGATTATCCCTTCGCCGTTAAAGCCGAGGGCCTTCACGGTCGCCGTCAAAACGTCGTTCTTTTTGATATCCATAACGTATACTTATAGGTTGAGTCGCTTGATGATGGTAATAACGGAGCGCTGGAATATGCCCATTAAGTGGTCGTATAAAGGGAAGACGAGCGCGCCAGCTATGATAAGAATGGGATAAATGTACTTATTGATAAATTCGTTTTCGCCGACGTAGATTTTCGTTAAAAGCTGCGTAAGCAGCAGCGTCCCGACGAACCAGATATCTTTCAAGACCACCGCAAGTATCTTGTTTACTTTTCTTTCCTCGAGAAAATAATTGACCGTCGGATGAAGCCCCGAAAACACGGCAAACGGCAACAGAGCCTCCCATCGGGTGAAAAATCCCGAAAAAACGCCGGTTAAAACGACCGTCGACAAATACGCCAAAACAGCGCCTTTATACGACTTTTTGGCTATCGGCAGCATCATGCACAAACTTGCGGTGAACGCACCCGAAAGCGAAAAGGTCGTAAACCAGTTGCCGAGCGTCAAAAAAACGGTGGCGAAAGCCGAAGCTATCGCCGATATTGCTATCAATTTTGCATTTCTCATTATCTGCAATTACACATACAGTTTAAACAGAGATTGCATATTGCCATTCGGCAACAAAAATCCAGACACCCGTCGCCGCCCATTTGTTGCGACTCGTCGTACCCGCCGGCGTAGCCGCCGCGATCGGAAAACCTGCCGCCGCCCGACGAACCCGAAGTAAAGCGGGAGTCATCCTTTTTATCTTCCGATTGCATTTTACCCGTCAGCCGCTCGTAAGTTTTTTTGTACTTTTCGTTGTCGGGCGCCATCTCTTTGGCGATCTCGAGCTGCTTTTTGCTCTCGTTCATCCAATTCTTTTTATAAAAGACGACGGCCTGCATATAATGCCATTCGGCAGGACGGTCGTTGAAAGAATCGAGTATTTCCTGCGCTTTAACGAGATCGTCGGCACGAATAGCCTGATCTATCTCGTTGAAGCGGCCCTCTTCGTCGACGCGGGCGTGCTCTTTACGGTAGCTTTTGACTTCCGTATACGCCGTGTTAAGCTCGGTAAGCTCTTTTGCGGCGGCGTTACCCGCCTCGCCGTCCAAAAACCTGTCTTCTTCGAGCCGTTTTTTCTTTTCGGCGTAAGCGGCGTCGAGTTCGGCGTCGGACACCTCGGGCGAAACGCCTATTATTTTATACTGTTTTTCGAACATTTATCGATCCTCCCGATGACCTCGTCGGTCTTTGCAGGCAGACCTCTCAATAATATATTTGCAATAAGGTCTGTGTTGAAATGAAATTTAACGTTTTTAAGACAATCGGCTATCTCTCTGAATATCACGTCGAAAGTAAAAAACATATCCTCGCTGTGATCTTTTAGCAATATAGCGGCGCTTTCTGCCGAATACGAAAGGCGCAAAACGTTGTAATCGTTCTTTTTTATGTCCTTATCGTAATCGTCGAGCGCGTCGATAAGATATATCCATTTCCCGACGTTATAAAACAGTTTGTCGGTATATTCCGTCCTGTATTCTTTCAAAATACTTGCTGAAATATCTTTCAGCATCACCGCGAAAGCGTCGCACACACGGTCGAGAACGGCGCAGTTACTTTTTTCAAGCCCGAAAAGCTTTTCGTAATTGGTTTTAACTATCTCGTCTATCTCGGGGTGGCGTTTTTTTGCCCGTTTGTACCCGCCTTTTAAGATAAGACTTCTTAATTTTCCTTTATTATCGTCGTAAACGTCGTCGAGAAGTTTATGATAGGCAAGGATTACGTTTACGTCGGCAAGGGCGTCGCTTAGTTCGTCCCTTGCTGCTATGGGGCGCTTGGTCACGGGGTGGATAACGCAATGCGACTTTTTGACCGTAACGTCGCGGCCGACTATGTTATGAGCTATCGCCGAAAGAAACGCAACGTCGTAAGTCAGGCTCAAGCGGGAAACCTGCCCGCAAGTGCCGCCGATAGACTTGCATATACCGCAGTACAACGCTTTATACAAAACGTCGTCTTTCATATATAAATGTGCGTTTTCGGGTGCAACGTAACCAAACATTTTAACCTTTTTGTCAACTTAAACAGTGAATAAGTCCGCCTATAAGTCGATAATCAAGCAAAAAACCGTTTTTCAAACGATCATAACTGCAAAAGTCCGACCTTTTTATAAACCTTGCGCAAAGTTCTGAAAGCTATCGACGAAGCCTTTTCCGCGCCCGTTTTCAGTATGGAAAGAAGATACGTTTTATCTGCTAACAGCTCGGCTCTTTTATCCTGAATGGGTTTAAGCCCTTCCGCGACCGCCTCGCCGACCTGCTGTTTGAACTCGCCGTAGCCTTTACCTTCAAAGCGTGCCTTTATGGCGTCCATATCTTCGCCGGTAAAGACGGAATATATCGTCATAAGGTTGGATATACCCGGCTTTTCCTGCTCGTCGTATCTTACCACGGAGTCGCTGTCGGTAACTGCGCGGCGGAATTTTCTTATAATATCGTCGGGCGAGTCGAGCATAGAGATAAACGCGTTGACGTTTTCGTCGCTTTTGGACATCTTCGACGACGGTTCCTGAAGGCTCATCACCCTTGCGCCGAGCTTGGGGATTATGGGTTCGGGCACGATGAACGTATCGCTGTATCGGGCGTTGAAGCGCATGGCAAGATCCCTCGCTATCTCGAGGTGTTGCTTCTGGTCGGCGCCGACGGGAACGTACTGCACGTTGTACAAAAGAATATCCGAAGCCATAAGTACGGGGTAATCCATAAGCCCCATATTGATGTTTTCTGCGTGCTTTAAAGATTTATCTTTAAACTGCGTCATTCTCTGCATTTCGCCGACCGCCGTTATGGTATTGAGTATCCAGGTAAGCTCGGCGTGCTCGTGAACGTGGCTTTGCACGAACAGCACACACTTTTCGGGATCGACTCCGCAAGCGATATATAGTGCAAGAAGTTCCAAAGTCCTTGCGCGAAGCTCCGCCGGCACCTGCTTTACCGTCAACGTGTGAAGATCGGCGATAGAGAAAATGCAATCGTATTCGTTTTGTAAATTTACCCAATTCTTTATTGCGCCGACGTAATTTGCGATAGTCGGCACGCCGCTCGGCTGAACGGCGCTGAAAACCGTGTTCGACATATTTACCCTATTATATAACGATTATTTTAAATATTCATTAAATTTTCCGCTTTTTATCTTAAAAAGCGCGGAGCGTACGGCTTAAAATAAAACTTATTCCGAGCCGTCGCGGGATAAGATTTTGTTTTAAAAAAACGGCGGTAGGCAAAAATCACCCGCCGCCAAAAGAGAAGTTATCACTCCGTGAAAGCGCGATATTCTTCCGGCAATTCCTCTTTGAGCTTACTGACCGTGATCACGGCGTTAAGATTATATTCTTTTTCAAGCGCGACTATCGTCTTCAAAAAATCGGCTATAGCCGAGCAATCGTCGCCGATAATCTTGGTAAGCCCGTCGACGTACAAGTATTCGATATCCGAATTGCCCGCCATAAGCCCCTTGACGAATCCGCCGAAAGCTATCGGACAATCAACGCCGAAATCGTCGGTATAAAGCACGCGGACGTTAAAACTAATCCCGCGGGCGTAATCTTTCTTCTTGTCGGTGATAAAAACTATATCGCCTTTTGCGACGTCAACAGAACGAGCGATCTCTTCGAGTATAATTTTGGTTTTTCCCGTCCCCTTGGGGCCGCAAATCAAACGAATCATATAATGATCCCTCCGTAAAAAGGTTATTATATATATAATAGCTTATTTTAAAATAAGTTTCAAGGTTTTTGACCTCGTTTTATCAAAATTACCGATTTTTTTAACGAAACGGTAAAAAATCATTCTTCGACGCCGCTGAGTTTTGCCTCTCTGTCGGCTATCTGCAAAGCCTCTATCATTTCGCCTATGTCGCCCATAATGAAATTTTCGAGGTTGTGAACGGTCTTACCTATCCTGTGATCGGTAACGCGATCCTGCGGAAAGTTATAGGTGCGTATCTTTTCGGAACGGTCGCCCGTGCCCACCTGATTTTTCCTGTTTTGCGAATACTCGTTCTGATATCTCGTGTTATAATAGTCGTAAAGACGACTTTTCATAACGCGCATCGCCTTTTCGCGGTTTTTAATCTGACTGCGCTCGTCCTGACAGTTGACGACTATCCCGGTAGGTATATGCACCATTCGTATGCATGACTCCGTTTTGTTGATGTGCTGGCCGCCCGCACCGCTACTGCGGCAAGTTTCTATAATAAGATCCTTTTCTTCGATATTGACTTCGATATCTTCGACTTCGGGAAGGACGGCGACCGTAGCGGTAGAGGTGTGTATTCGCCCTTGCGACTCGGTCTCGGGCACTCTTTGCACCCTGTGGACGCCGCTTTCGAATTTCAGTTTGGAATAAACGTCCCTGCCGCTGACGGAAAAGGTCACTTCCTTTATCCCGCCGAGTTCGGTATTGTTGGAATCTATCTCTTCCGTCTTCCAGCGGTTGCGTTCGGCAAATTTGACGTACATTCTGTATAGTTCGTACGCAAACAAAGCCGCCTCTTCTCCGCCCGCGCCCGCGCGTATCTCGAGGATAACGTTCTTGTCGTCGTTGGGATCTTTGGGAAGAAGAAGTATCTTGAGTTCCTCGGTGATGGTTTCGAGCCGTTTTTTCAAAGACAGGATATCTTCGGCAAGCAGCTCTCTCATCTCGGGATCCGTTTCGGTTTTTAAAAGCTCTTCGTCGTCGGTGCGCTGCTTGTCGGCGTTCTTGTATTCAAGATACTTTTCGACCGTTTCCTCCATATCGGCGCGCTCTTTGGAAAGCTTTTTCCATTCCGCCATATCGGAAAGCGTGGCTTGGTCGGATAATAGTTCCGTAAGCTTATCGTAACGACTTAATATGCCTTCGAGTTTTGATAGCATTTATTACTTGACCGCCTTTATGATTCTGTCTTTTCCGTTAAGGTCTTTTATTGCCTCGACGGACGAAAAGTCCGCCAATAAGCCCGTTACCGCGTCTTTTTGGTCGTAGCCTATCTCAAGAAACAGCGTTCCGCCGACCTTTAACGCAGCGTACGCGCCCGTCGCCGTCAGACGGTAAAAAGTCAGTCCGTCCTCGCCGCCGTCAAGCGCCGAACGAGGCTCGAATGAAAGCTCTTTATCGAGCCCGTCAACGTCATTCGACCTAATATACGGCGGGTTGGATACTATTACGTCGTATTCTTTTACGACCGATCCGTACATATCGCTCTTGAAAATTTCCACGTCGGCTTGGTTTATATCGACGTTCTCTTTCGCAACGGCGAGAGCGTCGTCGTAATAGTCCGCCGCGTCGACGTGACAGCCTGCTTTTTTGGATATGGCGATAGCTATCGCGCCGCTCCCCGTACACATATCGAGCACCAAACTGTCTTTATTTATGCATTTTAAAGCCTGTTCGACGAGTTCTTCCGTTTCGGGGCGCGGTATAAGCACGCGCTCGTCGACCTTAACGGTATATCCGTAAAACTCCGTGCTGCCGAAAACGTACCACAAAGGTCTGCCCGTCAAGCGCTCGTTCATAACGGCGTATATCTTTTCAACGGTCTTGGTCGGTATCTTTTCGCTCGTATTGAGCTCCGAACGCTTTTTGCCCGAGCATACGGAGACTATCCATTCGGCCTCCGCGGGCTCGTCTATGCCGCCCGCCTTGAGCTTTTCGGTAACTTCTTTCAAAAGCTTGTCGGCCTCCGTGGCGACGACGAATTTTTTGGTTTCGATCGAAGGATCGGCGTCCATTTCCAGAACGGTGTTGAAAGCCGTTATGGCAACTTCTATCATTTTTTCGTCCGGCTCGCGCGTGGTTATCCTTTGCAACAGCAGCCCCGGCGCTTTAAAAACGTAAAACAGCGGAAAATCGGTTTTGGCAAGGCCTTTTAATAGTTCGTACGAAAGCCCCGCGACGACGGGCAAAAGAGCTATCTTAATAAGTATTCTCAATAAGCCTTCCGCCCCGATAAAGGAATTCGCCAACGAAAAGACGAGTATGCTGACCGTCATTACGAAAAACATGAACGTCGTTCCGCACCTGTCGTGAACGCGGCTGGCTTTTTTGACGTTTTCGACGGTCAGTTCCCAACCGTATTCGTAACACGAAATGGTCTTGTGTTCCGCCCCGTGGTACATATAAGTTCGGCGAACGTCTTTCATCAGGCTCGTCAAGAGTATGTACGCAACGAAAATAACGATACGAATACCGCCTTCGATAAGGTTGTACCATACAGACTTAACGTCAAGCCCCATAAAAGTATTGAGCCAATTCGTAACGAGCTGCGGTGCGATAACGAACAGCCCCACGGCAAATATCAGCCCAAGCGCCACGCCGAGGAACATCACCACGTCGTAAATGTCTATTTTAAAGGTCTTTGCAAGCCATTTCTCGAATTTGGAAGGCTCTTCGTCGCCCATGACTTCAGCGGAACGCATAAGTATCTTCGTACCCGTGACGAGCGAGGAGAAAAAGTTGATGGCTCCCCTTATTATAGGCACGCGGAAAATAAAGCTCCTGTCCTTTATCGGTCTGAGCCTTTCGGTTTCGACGCGGATAACGCCGTCCGAGTCTCGAACGGCGGTCGCCATGGACGAATAACCGCGCATCATAACGCCTTCCATTACGGCTTGTCCGCCGATGCTCGTTTTATTACACTTTTTAGGTCTCATAAATCAATGAACCTCAATAATATTTGAATGTCGCAGACCGCATATCGCTTTTCGCTTGCCGCAGACCGCTATCGGTCGTAAGTTTTCTTAACCCCTCAAGCTTTCGCGCTGAAATAGCCGAACGAATTATTATAATATTTTATTCGGCGACCGACGGTCGCCCGACCGTTAACTGTCAGCGAATAGGCGGTCAGCGGTCAGCGCTCTGATTTTTCCGTTTGTGCGGAAAAACCGTTACATTTCTTTTTTAAACGCAAATAACTCCAAGGCGCGCCTCGGAGTTATTTACAAAACGGTTATTACATACCGTATCTTTTTTTGAACTTATCAACACGGCCGCCGGTATCAACAAGCTTTTGCTTACCCGTGAAGAAAGGATGACACTTGGAACATATATCTACTTTGATAACGTCTACGTTCTTGGTCGTGCCCGTCTCGAAAGTTTCACCGCAAGCGCATTGCACCTTAACTATTTTATAATCAGGATGAATATTGGCTTTCATAGTTATACCCTCCATTTTTTGTTACATCGACAAGCGGAAAACCCGCTCGCTCACCCGATGCCGTCAATTATTATATTACATTATTGCCTTTAAGTCAACTGTTTTTCTTTTATTTTGGCTTTTATTTGTCAAAAATCTCTAAAAAACAACCGATAATATACGGTTTACTTGAAAATGAGCAAACAAACGCTTGATTATTTGTTGCCGTTATATTATAATTTTAAGGATAAATGATGTTTCGCCGCCGATTTCAGCGGCGACGATAAACGGAGAATTATGGACGGATTACAAATAAGCGACAGACGTAAACTCGAAGTCGTTTCCAAAAAAGAACTGTTCGACAAGGTGGACAGCGTTAAAGTCAAGATAACCAAGGCGCTGTTTTTGCCGGAGGATTTCGATACCCTCGAAGGCGATCCACAGGCAGTTTATCCCGTTATCCCCGCAAGAATTGGTATCGGCAAGATCATCGAAACGAGCGGCGAAATAAGCGCGACGAGCCAGATAACCGCCTCCCGCGGGAATATCGTCAATAATTCCGACAGTTCCGACGAAACTTTCGGCATCGCCCGCGGCGTAAGAGTTTTTCCACACCCGGAAATCGCCTGCGGTCGCTGCTACGAGTGCTCGAAGGGAGACGACGCGCATTGCTCTTCGTTCCTGACAGCGGGAAAGACGGCGGACGGATTCTTGCGCGATTTCGCAGTGTTTTCAAACGATAACGTTTCGGTCCTTCCGCCCGTCGTAACGGATAACGACGCGCTGTTTATCGATCACGTCGCGCTATGCGACAGGATAATCGACGAGATAGACCTTCAAAAAGGCGAGCACGTCGTGATAGTCGGCGGCGACGTCTGCGGAATAATCCTCGCCCAGCTCGTCATTTATTATCAAGGCATACCTATACTCGTTGACAATAACGACAACAATATTATCACCGCAAAAAACGCCGGTATTTATTACACCCTGTTTTCCGACAACAAAATAGATAAAAACGTTGCGGACATGACGGGCGCAAGGCTTGCGAAAAAGGTCGTCTATATGACGGGTTCCAACCTCAACACCGATATCGCTTTGAAACTTGCGGGAAGTAACGCCACCGTATGCTTTGCAGGTTTCGGCACGCCGGGCATCAAAGTCAATTTCAGTTCCGCCTTAACGAAACAGCTCAACTTCAAATGCGTAAATAACGGCTACGGCAGTATCGATTCGGCCATAAACCTTCTTGCGAACAAGGCGGTTGATATTTCGGTATTCAACATAAAGCAGATCAAAAAGGAAAAAGCTTCGGAAGAAATTTACAATATGGCAAAGTCATCCGATTTCGGCGCGTGTGCAAAAATGCTGATAATAGATATGGATTGATAGCCGAAAAACATACGATTATCGCCCCAAAAGTCGGGCTATAAGTCGATTAACGGCGAATTTTAAAAAATATGCTCCCCGATAAAATAGTATTCGCGTCCGCAAACGCGGGCAAAATAAGAGAAGTTCAATCGATACTGAAAACCGTCACGGTGCTATCGTTAAAAGACGTAGGATTCAGCGGCGAGATAGAAGAGACCGGCTCGACTTTCGAGGAAAACTCGTATATCAAAGCCAAAGCCGTCTACGACTTTTGTCACCTGCCGACGCTTGCCGACGACAGCGGGCTTTGCGTAGACGCGTTGAACGGCGCGCCCGGGGTTTTCAGTGCAAGATACGATAAAAGTGCCGACGCCACTCCGCGTTCGGCACGGCTTTTACTTTTAAAAAACCTTGAAGGCGTTTCCGACCGAAACGCGAAATTCGTTTGCGTAGCGACGTATATCGACGAAAACGGTAAGATCGTCACGGCAAAAGGAGAAACGCACGGCAGTATCCTGACAGAAGAACACGGCGACGGCGGTTTCGGCTACGATTGCGTATTTTATAGTTACGATTTAAAAAAGAGTTTCGGCGAAGCCGACTTTGAAGAGAAAAACGCCGTCAGCCACCGTTATAGAGCGCTCGAAGAGCTGAAAAAGACCATCGAATCAAAATGAAGACCGCAATAGTTATCTCGGATACGCACGGCAACACCGCCGATATTAAAAAGCTTATCCCCCTTATCGAAGAAAACGACTACCTCTTTCATCTCGGCGACGGTTTAAGCGATTTAAAAGTCCTTCCGGAGCACCTTTTGTCAAAGGTTATTTCGGTCGTCGGCAACTGCGATCCCTCATTCGGGGACGCCGAGACCGTCAGGATCATCGAGGGAGTGAAAGTGTTTTTGACGCACGGACACGATTACGGCGTAAAAGGCTCGAAATCAAGACTTTTAGCGCGTGGCAAAAGCTTGTGCGCCAACGCGTGTTTCTTCGGTCACAGCCATAAAGCGACGGCTGAAAACGTTGACGGTATATGGCTTATCAATCCGGGAACTCTCTCTCGGACAGCCGCAAAAAAAAGCTTTTGTTACTGCATTTTTAACGACGGAAAGCTGACCGCGGTCATCAACGATAAATCTTTGTGAAAAAATTTATTTTTTTTGAAAATCAAGAATAAATCGTTTGACATTAAATGTAATAATTGTTATAATTTGAAAGCATTGTGTGAAGTGCGGGTGTAGTTCAATGGTAGAACACCAGCCTTCCAAGCTGGATACGTGGGTCCGATTCCCATCACCCGCTCCATAGCCTAAATATTCGAAGCTTGCCACACACAAAATATGCGCCTGTAGCTCAGTAGGATAGAGCAACGGCCTTCTAAGCCGTGTGTCGGGGGTTCGAATCCCTCCAGGCGCGCCAGCTTTCATTTTAAGATGGCGAGAGTCGCCCAGTTGGTTAGAGCGCCGGATTGTGGTCCCGGAGGTCGTGGGTTCGAATCCCATCTCTCGCCCCATTCTTTTATTGGGGTGTCGCCAAGCGGTAAGGCACGGGATTTTGATTCCCGCATTCGTAGGTTCAAATCCTGCCACCCCAGCCAGATTTGATGATCGATATATTCTATAGAATATATTTTTATATTTTATAAATATCAGAGCCACTTTTAATTTCCGCGGCGGGAATTAAACGTAATTCGGTCCATTAGCTCAGGCGGTAGAGCACGTGACTTTTAATCACGGTGTCCGGGGTTCGAGTCCCCGATGGATCACCAAAATACGCACCTTTAGCTCAGTTGGTAGAGCAACTGACTCTTAATCAGTGGGTCCGGGGTTCGAGTCCCCGAAGGTGCACCATTGTATACCCAGCTGAACTTTAAAAGAGTTTAACTGGGTTTTTGTTTGCCCAAAATCGCTGATAAAACCTTCAATTTTACGTTTAAGGCTCTTTTTTTGTCATGTAAAAAAATTTTGTATATATCTGATTTTTATTAAAAAAGTGCCACTTTTTGCTATTTTTCCACACTGTGTGAAATAATCCACTTCTGTGAAATAATAATTCAAAATCATAGGAAAAATAATAAAATAATAACTTTAATTATTATTTTTTGCCTTGTCGGTCTTCGGCAGTCTGGCACAGGTATCAAACAAGTCAACCTAATAAAATATTGCTTATATCATTCTTTTCTTAATATGTCTTGCTCTGCAATCCAATACGAACTTTACGTAAGCAATATACAAAAATACTTTAAACAAAAACTATCGGCGGCCAAAAAATGCTTGCTCAATTTATAAATAAGTTTTATATCGAGTAAGTTTATCCAATATGTAATAGTTAATAAAAGTTTTTTTTATATTTCAACTGTTAGACCGTCATATGCAATTTTCAGACCGTCATTTTCCACAATCTTTTCCGTTTCGGTATGCGACTTATGAAGAGACGGTGCAATGTGGGAAAGATATACTTTTGTTTCTTCAAATATAGCACAAATTGTTTTAAGCGACGGTATTAATAATCTTATCATTGGTAAACTGTTATGTTCCGCCGCCCTATAGTCACCGACAATATCTCCAACGGTCGCGTCAAGAACAAGTAAAGAAAGCCTTTTATCACTCAACCAATAAAACGTGCGATTAACAAACCAAGCCCCGTCCAAAGCGTATAATAGACGTTTTTCACCATCTTCAAAGAACAATATCTGCGGAAAACTGTTTTCATCATGATTTGATTTAAGACCAGTAACTTTCAAATCATCTCGCAATGAATATGTAACATATGGTGTCATTTTAACAACTTCAACACCTTGAATTAGCGAAGTAACAGCATCTTCTCTTACCCACAACCTGATTTTATTTTCGGAATACTCTAAAATTTTATTTATACTGTCCGGTTTAAAATGATCGGGATGAAAGTGGGTAATCACAATATCAGTTATTTTTCTGATATCAACCTTGGCGATAAAAAGAGATTCAAGCGTATGTTCACCACAATCGATC
Organism: Clostridia bacterium; assembly: GCA_017616695.1. Lineage (GTDB taxonomy): Bacteria > Bacillota > Clostridia > Christensenellales > Borkfalkiaceae > UBA4636. The sequence continues at coordinate 13,692 of JAFZXN010000036.1, forward strand.
AGTATTCTATCGTCCAACAATACAGATGAAGATCTTCTAGCATCCTTATCAAAACAATTCTTAAATACAGTTTTAAGCGCAGGAGAATAATCGGCGGCGCATGTTCCTAAAAACAGAATTTTCATATAACTTCAAATACATTTCACTTGAGTTTTGACTTTTCCTTCTTTAAAGTCGTGACGGACAAAAAA
>JAFZXN010000037.1 GCA_017616695.1 Clostridia bacterium
ACGAAGTATTATATGATCTTGCTCGCGTTGCTCGCTACGCCTTACGGCGTACAACGCTCCTTGTCCGCAAGCTTTTTTCTTTGTTTAAACGTTCTTACCGCAACAGTTCTTGTATTTTTTACCGCTACCGCAAGGACAAGGATCGTTGCGACCTATCTTCTTGTCATTCTTCTGAGGAATGGTGGCGTTATTGGGAAGCGCCCCGCCGGAAGCTACGAAAGTCTTTTGCTCGACGACCTGTTGCGGACGCTGGATATTGACGGTGACGTTCAAAAGTATCCTGACGGTTTCTTCCTGAATGGAAGCCGTCATCTCCTCGAACATTTCCATACCCTCTTTCTTGTAAGCGTTGATTGGGTCTTCATTGGCGTAAGAGCGCAGGGAAATGCCGCGTTTTAATTTATCCATAGCGTCGATATGCTCTATCCAGTGCTTGTCGACGACCGACAGCAGCACGTCGCGCTCGACGACGGAATAATCGAAGTTTTCCTCTTCTTTGTATCTTCTTATCTTCTCCTCGTAGCACTCGATGACCTTTTCGGTACACTTATTGACGAGATATTCGTAATCCCAATTCTCGATATCCTTTGCCGAAACGAACTGCGTGCCTTTGGGAAGAGCGCGGTTTTCGAGCGCGGTATTGACGGCCTCGTAAGACCAGGTCGCGGGCTTGGACGGCTCGGGTATGGCCGAAGCCACAACGTCGGCAACGTAGTCGGGGATAAGACGGAGAACGTCGCCGTGGACGTCTTCGCCTCTTAAGACCTTCATTCTCTCTTCGTACATTACCTGACGTTGAGTGTTCATAACGTCGTCGTACTCGATGATATGACGCCTTATGCCGAAGTTCCTGCCTTCGATGGTCTTTTGCGCGTTCTCTATGGAACGGGAAAGCGTACCGCCGGTGAGCGGCTCGTCCTCTTCCACTTTGAACACGGAATACAGCCTTTGCAGCCTTTCGCCGCCGAAACGTTCGGCAAGCTCGTCTTCCAAAGAAATGTAGAATATCGACTCGCCCGGATCGCCCTGACGACCGGCACGACCTCTTAACTGGTTATCTATACGGCGCGACTCGTGGCGCTCGGTGCCGACTATCCTCAATCCGCCCAAAGCCGTGACTTCGGCTTTCTGCTCGTCGGTGATAACTTTATGCTTTTCGTAAAGCTCGTTGTATCTTTCTCTTAAAGCCTTTATCTCGTCGCTGACTTCCTGAACGAAGGAGCAGGCAACTTCGATATCCTCGTCGGAAACGCCCTGGTTCCTTAAATCCTGCTTGGCAAGATATTCGGGGTTGCCGCCGAGAAGTATATCGGTACCACGGCCCGCCATGTTGGTCGCTATGGTAACGGCGTCTTTTTGCCCCGCCTGAGCGATTATCTCGGCCTCGCGTTTGTGGTTTTTGGCGTTAAGTATCTTATGCGGGATACGCTCTCTCAATAACGCTCTCGAAACGGCTTCACTCTTTTCGACGGTGACCGTACCGACCAAAATCGGCTGACCTTTTTCGTGGTGTTCCTTGATATCGTTGACGATTGCTTTTAATTTCCCCCTCGCGGTGGAATAGATAACGTCGTGAAGGTCGTTTCTTATCATGGGCTTGTTGGTGGGTATCTCGAGAACGTCAAGCCCGTAAATGGTCTTGAACTCTTCTTCCTCGGTCTTGGCGGTACCCGTCATGCCCGACAATTTGCGGTATAAACGGAAATAATTCTGGAAGGTTATCGTTGCAAGAGTCTTATTTTCGCTTCTGACGACGACGTGTTCCTTTGCCTCTATCGCCTGATGCAGACCTTCGGAATACCTTCTGCCGATCATAAGACGGCCGGTGAATTCGTCGACTATGATTATCTCGTTATCCTGAACGATATAGTCGTTGTCGCGCTTGAAGATGTGGTGCGCTTTCAATGCCTGCTGGATATGGTGGTTCAGCTCTGCGTTACCGTAGTCGGCAAGGTTTTCTATATTGAAAAACCTTTCGGCTTTAGCCGCGCCGCTTTCCGTTATCTGCACCGATTTATCCTTGATATCGACGGTGAAATCTTCGTCGCGTTTAAGGTTTCTTACGAACCTGTCCACGTCTATATAAAGCTGCGAAGACTTTTCGCCCGCGCCGGAAATTATAAGCGGCGTTCTCGCCTCGTCGATAAGAATGGAGTCCACTTCGTCGACGATGGCAAAATCGAGCCCGCGCTGGACCATTTCGGAAAGGCGCTTTTTGAGATTATCCCTTAGATAGTCGAACCCGAATTCGTTGTTCGTGCCGTAAGTTATATCGCATTGATAGGCTTTTCTTTTGTCGTTGTCGCTCATTCCGTTGAGGTTTACGCCTACGGTAAGCCCTAAAAAGCGGTGTATCTTACCCATCCACTCGGCGTCACGCTTGGCAAGATAATCGTTTACCGTGACGATATGAACGCCTTTACCCGCCAACGCGTTGAGATACGCGGGGAGCGTGGACATAAGCGTTTTACCTTCACCCGTTTTAAGCTCGGCAACGCGCCCTTGGTGAACGCAGATGCCGCCCATAAGCTGAACTTTATAATGCCGCATATTGAGTACGCGGTGGCTGGCTTCTCTGACTACGGCAAAGCTGTCGTACAAAATATCGTCGAGCGTTTCCCCTTTAGCGAGCCTTTCTTTTAAAACGCGCGTCTGATCTTTCAGTTCCGCGTCGGTCATGGCCTCGTATTTTGAAGACATCGCAAGTATCTTGTCCGCCATAGCGCCGAGCTTTTTCAACGATCTTCTCGAATCGGTTTCGAGAATATACTTAATAAGTCCCATTTTAACCTCGTGAGCGGGCGCGCATATTGCGCCCGTGATTTATATTTAACTATATAATTGTACTATATTTTTTTATTTAAGTAAACAGTTTTCACCGTTTTTTGAAACTATTTTCCCCTTAATTCGGTCAAATTATCCGTTTTTTCAAAAAAACGCCCTCAAACGGCCGTGGTCAACGGTCGTTTTCGGCGTTTCTCGCATCAAATACAACGCGGTCGGAGACCGACGCGACGGTAATAAGATATACCGAATCGGCGTGCCGCTTTTTCAGAACTTCGGCTATCTCGCCCGCGGTCGCTCCCGTAGTCACTACGTCGTCTACGATAAGGACTTTCTTCCCCTTAAGATCGACGCCCTCTTTCACGCCGAAGCTGCCTTTAAGGTTTTTCTTCCTTTCGGCGTAGTCGAGCCCGACCTGATTTTCGGTTTCGAACTTCTTTTCGAGAATATCGGACGGCTCGATATCAAGTAGCGCGCACAGCTCGTCACAAAGCTTTTCGGCGTGGTTGTAACCTCTTAAAAACTTTTCCTTTTCGGTCATCGGAACGAAGGTTATAACGTCGGGCGCAAAGAGATTTTCGACGTAAGTCCTGAACATATACCCCGCAAGTATGGGCGCAAGATACGCCGCTCCGTCGTACTTGAGCGCCTTAATGAGCCGAGAGGCGCCGTCGTGATAGTCGAACGAACTGCGCGCCTTATCGACTTCCCAATTTTTACACGACGCGCACGCTTCCACGGGTTTAAGGTTTTGCCTGCCGCACGTCGCGCAACGGTCTGCGGTTATGGGGTGCAGGCGCTTTTTGCATTCGGGGCAGAAAACTTCGCCGTTGAAAACTTCCTCCCTGCACATATTGCAGGTAAGGTGAACGTCGAACACCTTATCGACGACTTTTTTGAAGGTTTTTGAAAGAAAGCCCGCCATATCCGATAAAAAATTAATGATTTTTGCTTGTTTACGCGTTATTTAAGCGTTTGTTGAATAACTTTTTCCGCTCGGGCGCAAAATATAAGTAAAGGAGGAGCCGTTTAAGTTAGCGGCGAAATTATTATGAAGACGAAAAATTGCAGTAAGTCGGAAAACAAAAAGACCGTAAATACCGCTCATCGTTCGGAAAAGACCGAAAAAAATTGCGGTAAGTCTACTGAAAAGAACTGTAAATGATCTTTTTTGAAACGGAAAACCGAAGAATATTTCGGCAATAATTCAAATAATATCCTTTTAAAGCGGTCGGAAGCCGTCAACGGTTTCCGACCGTCTTTTTTATGCGACGAAATATTTTTCCTACACGAGCCTATCGCCTCTGTTGGATAAAACGTCGAGAACGTTCTTGAAATAGTCGGGTATAGGCGCCTCGAACACCATGGTCTCGCCCGTTTTCGGGTGCGTGAGCGTCAGCCTGTACGCGTGCAAAAGCTGTCCTTTTAAATCGAAACGCTGCTTTTTTATGCCGTAAGCTTTATCGCCGACCACGGGATGGCCTATATATTTGGCGTGTACTCGTATCTGATGCGTTCTGCCCGTACCGAGCGAGAACTTGCATAAAGTGTAATCCTTATAGCGCTTTACGACCTCGTAATCGGTGGTCGCGACTCTGCCCGTTTTCGTGACCGCCATAAGCTTTCTGTCTTTGGGGTTTCTGCCTATAAGTGTGGCTATATGCCCGTTATCGGCTTTTACGACGCCTTCCAGAAGCGCGAGGTATTCGCGTTTACAGGTCTTTTGCTGTATCTGTTTGGCAAGCGATAAATGCGCCGCGTCGTTTTTGGCTACGACCAACAGTCCCGAAGTATCTTTGTCTATCCGGTGCACTATCCCGGGGCGTATCACGCCGTTTATCCCGCTGAGGCTGTCAAGGTGGAACATTAGCGCGTTGACGAGCGTGCCGCTTTTGGTGCCGCCGCCCGCGTGTACGGTAACTCCCTGCGCCTTATTGATAACGGCTATGTCTTCGTCCTGATAAATAACGTCGAGCGGCAGATCCTGCGGGGTAAGGTCTATTTTTTCCGGCTCCGCAGCCACGATATGCACTACGTCTCCCGCTTTAAGCTGATACGACGACTTTACCGCTTTATTATTGACCGTAACGCTTCCGCCGTCGATAAGTTTTTTGACGTGCGAGCGCGAAAACTCTGTATTTTCGGCCACGTATAAATCAAGTCGCTTTGCATCCAAAGCGACTTTCAATTCAATTTCCGTCATCAACGCTTTCCCCTATATTGTCGTTAACGTTTTTATCTTTTTTCTTTTTGGAGCCGAACAGCGGATCGTCGCTGATAAATAAAAAATACGCAAACAGCATTATGGCGCCAACCGTTATAGCAACGTCCGCGACGTTGCAGTTTGCGAAAAACTCTATAAAGAGAAAATCACGAACTTCGGCAAAAGCCAATCTGTCGATAAAATTACCGATAGCGCCCGCCAATATCAAAGTTACGGTGACGTTGAGCCACTTGCTCGTCTTTTTGGAAAAAATAAGATAGACGAGCGCAAGAACGACCGCAAGAACGGTCACTGCGATAAAGAATATCTGCGCCCAATCCTCTTTGCCGAGCATGGAAAACGCCGCGCCGCTGTTTCGGGTATTCACTATGGAAAAGATATTTTCCCATACGGTTATCTTTCCGTCGCCCACGTACGCGTCGACGAGCAGTTTGGATAATTGATCAGCCGTCAACAAAAGAAAAAATATTATAAGATATACCATTATGTGCCTGCCGTTTATTTACAAAAATTCAAGATAACGGGCTTATAGCCCGCTTTTTGCCGTTATTTCGAGTCGCCGCGATAAACGCCGAGCTCCACGCAAAGCTCTGTTAAGTCAAGATCTTCCGTCGGGTTCATCACCGCGTCCAGATCGAACTTATACCCGTCTTCTTCGTCCGATTTATCGGTGGGCGCGGCTTTTAAATTTGCCTTTTCGTTAAGAGTCTTTTCTATCTTTTGCGCCGTTTCCTTGGCGTCACTTATACCCACGTCTGATAAAAAAGCCCGCAATAAGTCGATTATCTCGCTTTTTTCGGCTTTTTGAGCCGTCGAAGAAAAGTAATTGCGCCACTTGTCGGAAAAGCTCTTCATCGCCTTCAATTCGGTAGCGTAAGCATATTGCGCCTGCGCGTTTTTCCTTTCGGCGTCGCGATACAAAGCCTCGATCTTTTTGCGGGCCTCGTCCTCGCCTTCTTCGTACTCTTCGAGGCGGCGTTTCAAGCGGTCGTTTTCCGATCGGAGCTCAAAAATAAGCTCCTCGTTATCGTTGCCGGAAAACGTATCACTCATTCTCTTCACCCTTTATTTCCGCCTTTTCGGCTTCCTTTTGAGCTTCCGCGAGCTTTTGCGCCTGTTCCTTTTCGGCCTTTCTCTCGGCGTAAGTCTTTCTGCCGCTGTCGGGGCCGTTATCGAATTCGAGCGCAAGCACGGGAGCTTTCATCATATACACCACGCCGAAGATGCCGGGCGCCATTATCAAAAGCACTATCACCGTCACGAACCAAGGTATAACGGCTATCATCGAGAACATCAAAAACGCCGTGCCGATAAATAAACCTATGCCGCCCGCAAGGAACGTGAGCGCGCTTCTCGTCACGATGGCTATTATCACGAAGAACAGGCCGAACGACAGGAAAAAGCCTATAAACAGCGTAAGAATGGGCGCAAACCCGAGCTTTTCGCCGCCGACGGCAAATCTGCAGATCATAAACGTTGCAAAAGCAAGCATAAGGCTTACTATAAACGCCGTTATTTTTATGCGCGTAGCCATTACCGCGGCTTTGGTCGATTCTCTCATTTTAGTATCTCCTTGAATTTATATTATTTATTATTTAAATTCTTGCAATCATTAATTGCTTTATAAAACAATTCAAATAATAATTCTTCTTTTGGAACATCTTTATAATTTGACTGTAAATAGTCATATAGCTTTTCAACAATGCAATTAAGGCTATCGGCTAAATCATGATAAACCTTATCACTTTTATAGTCTTTATCGTCGGATTCAAAAAAACTATAAAAATTTTTAACATACTTTTTTAAAATAGGTTGAAATTTTTTTCGTGTCAGAGAGCTGTTAATATATGCATTTTGAAATTCCGCATCTGATTCTAATTCATTAATAATTTTGCGAACACGTTCAAGATAATTAGAGTCTCGCTCGTTTCTCCCTTTCTTAATTATTTCACATATATCCAACAAGTTAGAATAAGAAAAATCTTTTCCAAATATGTTTTTACCGGTTGTTCTGTCTATCAGCATTGCAACTTTTAAACGCTTATAAACGTTTGGTCTCGATATGTTAAACAATGACATGGCGAATTCATCAAAACTTTTCCCTTTACTTTCATACCATCTTTCATTAACATAAATCTTTGAAATGGCGATACTCTGCAATATTTCATCTATTCCGTTTTTTGTGTAGAACTCATCATAGCAATCTTTAACTTCGGATGCGTTATTAGCAGAATAAATTGCTTTAACGGCATTGATATATGCATTTTCAACGTCTTCAACAGGTTTCATATTATTTTCCATAGAGAATTGCTATATATACCGACAATTACTTTTCGTCATTTTTTCCACCGGTTTCCTCGGCAGTTTCGGGCTCTTTCTTTTTCTTGAAAGCGTCGAAAAAGGTCTTCCACCAATAATTCTTCTCTTTGACGTCGCGGACTATATTGACGGTAAGTATAGCTATTCCGCCGGCTATTACCACGAGCGAAAGCCAGAACATAGTCGGCATTCCGAGGATAAGTTCGCCCATATTGTACTGCGAGGCCCTTTGCGGCTCCATAGCGGCGCGGATAGCGCCGTAGCCGATGAAATACGCCGATATGGCGTAAGCGTTGCGTTTACCCTTGTAATTAAAGAGGAAAACGTAAATGAGCGCGAACAGTAACAGGTTAAAGAACATTTCGTGGAAACAAAGCGCGACGTGATAGTTGCCGTCGGCCTCTATGAAAGTCGCGTAAGGAAACCACGCCTTATCGGGCGGGACAACGCCGCCGTAAACTTCCTGATTGAAAAAGTTTCCGAGCCTTCCCACGCCCTGACCGAGCGGAAGGAGCGCCGCGCCCATATCGCCGAGTGCAGAAAATTTGATCTTTTTTATTTTACCGACTATGAACAGCCCGAGCGCACCGCCGCAAACGCCGCCGTGTATCGCCATACCGCCCGTTCGTATATTTATCGCCTTCAAAAAGTCGAAAGCACCGTCGGTCATAAACTCGTCGATATCCATAAGGACGTACCAAAGCCTTGCCAAGACTATCGAGCACGGTATAACGGCTATCAACAGGTCCATAATGAGGTCTTTTTCAAACCCGCGCTTTTTAAAAAGCGGAATGGCGAACATCGCGCACGCCAAAAAACCCGTGACGATACATATTGCGTAATAATATATCTTGAAAGTGCCTATTTCTATGTAATTGTGCAACAAAAGCTGTTCCATAAAAATCCTCGCGTTAAAGTCGGAAAGCTCCGATAATTAAACTTTGCCGAGCTTTCGATAGCGGATATATTTTTATTTATTATATCACATAGTAATTAAAAAATAAAGTGTTTTTCCGTCTTACTTTCAATAATGGCGGCAAAGATTGAATAAGGCTTAACGTTTACAAACGACAAACTCCCCGAAAAATTTCGGGGAGCGGATAGTTTTCGGCTTTATTTAACGCTCAGTTTGCGTTCTCTTCTATGCCGAGGCTTATGTACAAAGCCCTGTCGACTTTGCGCATCAGTGTCGGCGGAAGAGCGCCTATCCTTTCTTTTAAACGCCTTTTGTCGAGCGTGCGTATCTGTTCGAGCAAAACGACGGAATCTTTATTCAGTCCGTAATCGTCGGCGGCAAGCTCGATATGCGTCGGAAGACGGGCTTTGTCCAGCCGACTCGTCACCGCCGCGGCAATAACGGTGGGGCTGTAACGGTTGCCGACGTCGTTTTGCACGACAAGGACCGGCCGCACTCCGCCCTGCTCGCTTCCGACAACGGGGCTGAGATCGGCATAATACAGTTCGCCGCGTTTTATCATAAAATCACCTCGTCTTTTGCGCGCCCCATATTATATTTATACGCTACAAGGCGTTTAGTGCGCGCCGACGATATTATTATCGACGCTTTTTTATGATAATAAACTGTTTTTCGGGCAAAAGAAAACGGCCCCATATATAAAGGAGCCGCAATTTACGGTAAAAGTTTATTTCAGTCAAAGAGCAGAGAATACAGCTTTTTTCTTAAAGCGTCGTCCTTTTCAAAACCGAAAGAACGGTCTTTACATACGGGCGGAAGCTTCTCCACTCGGTTTTTGTCGAGATATACGACGGTATCGGATAAAAACAACGCCTCGTCCACGCTGTGCGTAACGAATACGCACGTCCTGCCGAAAGCCTCGATAAGGTTTTTGAAATCTATCATAATGGATCTTTTCAAGCCGACGTCGAGTGAATTGAAGGGTTCGTCCATAAGCACGGTGTCCGCGGGGTAACAGAACGCACGCGCAAGCGATACCCTTTGCTTTTCGCCGCCGGACAGTTTATCCACGAGTTTATTTTCAAGCGAAGAGAGCTTGGTTATTTTCAAAACCCCGTCTATAAGTCCGTTAATCGCGTTTTTGTCCTTTACCGAGTCCGTCAGAACGTACTCGAGATTTTCGTGCACGGTCATAAACGGAATGAGCCTGTGTTCCTGAAAAACGTACGAGACCTTACCGAAACCCCCGATCTTCCCTTCGTAGTCGATAAGCCCCGCGACGGCGTTAAGTAAAGTCGTCTTTCCTACGCCGCTTTTTCCCAATATCGCAGTCACTTTTTTATCTTCTATTTCAAGGCTGAAATTATCGAAAACGGTGTTATAGCCCCACTTCTTGGTCAAATCAACTATCTTTGCCATAGCGTTTCCTCCAAATAAGCGTTCGTATCCCTTTAAGCGAAAATTCGAGCGCGACGCTCAAAATTATCGCAAACACGGTCACGGCAAAAAGGCGCGCCGTTTCGAGATTGTCGTTGGCTATCTGCATGGTCCTGCCGAGCGTCATATACGACATCGACAGCGCCTCCGCCGCTATTATGAGCTTTACGTTAAGCGACAGAACGGATATGCTTTCCGAATACATTTTGTCGGCCACGAACGGAAGATAAAGCTTTTTTACCATAGTTTTCTTTGAAACTTTATATAGTTTCGACATCTGCAACAGCCGCTCGTCGCACGATCTTATGGCAGATAAGCACGCCGAATACAATATCGGGAATATCACGAGCAAAGAAACTATCATCGGGCTTATATCCTTGCCGAACCACAGAAGACACAAAAAGATGATGCTCATCGTGGGCGTTGCTCGCGCAACTATTATCAAAGGATAAAAGAGCTTGTCGAAGAACTTACCGTTCGCTGCAAAGACGGCAAACGCCACGCCGAAAACGAGCGCTATCAGAAACGACAACGCTATTTTTAGTAGGCTCGACAAAAGCGACAGATAAAACTGCCCTTCAATAAGCAGTTCGCCCATCGCCGCCGCCACCTTATGCGGCGTAGGAAATATTATCTCTTTACCTATCGCCACGGCGACGATATACCATATACCGACGAGTAAAAAAACAGTGATAATCGGCATATAGGCGGTTATTTTACTTTTTTTATCCATTTTCCGTTTTTAGGCGTAAAAGCCTTCGTCGGGAAGTTTTCCGCCGATAAATTCGGGCTTATAACCGAGTATTGCGGTAAAGTAGCTCCCGAGTTTATCTTTTACGTCGCTCGCCCTCTCGCAACCGAGGTTGCAGCGCGAAAGTATCTCGGCGGTGAAATCGACCTGTATGCTGCTGCCGAACTTCTGAATGACCTGTTTGACCTTTTCGGGTTTGGTCATGATATAATCGGCGTTTTTAGAAAGTTTGTTAAGTAAAGCCTCGGTAAGCGCCTCGTTTTCGTAGACCTTTTGACTCATTACGAGCCCCGCCTGCATAAAAGTATCGGCGCCGACGAACTTCGACCATTCCTTTTGGATATCCATTACTATCTTTACGCCGAGATTTTTGCAAGCCGTAGTGACGACGGGTTCGCCCAAAATGGCGTAATCGGCCTTTCCTTGCGCGAGCGTTCTCATAGCGGTAGGCGCGTCGGCAACGTAGTTTAACGCCACTTTCCCTTCAACGGCGGTCTCACCGTCGACGTAAGGAACGTTATAGCCGTCAAGTACGCGCTTAAAGGAAATATCGGGTGTGCCGCCCTGACCTATGGTGACGACGACTTTACCCTTCAAAGACTCGGCGCTTTCAAGCTCGTTACTTCCCACGAGATACAAGACGCCGAACACGTTGACTGATAAAAGCTTAAGGTCGACGCCCTTATTATAGAGCGTAGCCGCGACGTTAACGGGCATTACTGTGCAATCGGCGCCGCCGGAAACGAAAACGTCTTTAATGTTCTCCGCGCCCGAAAGCACCTTGTATTCTATCGAGTAGCCCTCAAGGTTATTGACGGTATCCATAACGGAAAACAAAGTTAAGGTCGGCGCTCCGTCGGGAACGGCGACGACTATTTTGCCTTCGGTGTTTTTGCAGCCCGTCGAAAGCACGATCGCAAATGCCGATATAACGGCAAGTAAAATGGCGGTAAGTTTTTTCATAAATATAAATATCTCCTATATTTTTTTGCGCTTTTTTGATGATTTTTTTGCGTTTTTCAACGTTTTTTAAGCAGCTTTTTTCGTAAGATCACATCTCGCAGTCGGTGACGGCCGATCTTACTTTCACGTTATTCAATCTGCCGAGCTTTCCCGTAAGCGCGGAAATTACTTCGTTGTCGGCGCGGATAATGACGGAAATAACGTAAACGCCGCGCTCCTTATCGGGAAGTCCCATTCTCCCGCAGATATGGTCGCCGTACTCCGACAAAAGCTTGTTGACCGTTTCGGCGACCGAACGATCCTTCTCGATAATGATACCGATAAAACCCGTTTTCATTTACAAAATTCTCCTTTTTTAATAATTATCAATATTTCATAGCCCGCCGTCGGCGTTCCGAAGCGTAAAAAAAACTCTTTCCGAACCGACGGGAAAGAGAAAAAACACTTGACTTACGAATGACCGCAAAAAAGCTTCGTTGCCGTTACCGACGGAAACAACTTAAAGCGTTTGCGTCGACAAAGGGGAAAAAGCCGATGTATCTTACTCTCCGAAAACTCATCGATTCAGTATATTTATTTTAATACGCCCGACGAAATTTTGCAAGCAAAAAACGTACTTAAATGCAATTTTTAACAAATTAGCGTAAAAAACCGACGCAAATTTCGTTTTAAGGAAAAAATGTCGTGCAAATCAAATATTTATATTTGCACTTATTCGAAAATAGGTGTATAATATAGAAAATAAATAAATTTTCGGAGGAAATAACTATGGCATTGGTAACGTCTAAAAAGATGTTCGAAATGGCTTACAAAAACGGTTACGCCATCGGCGCGTTCAACGTCAACAATATGGAGATAGTTCAGGCTATCACCGAGGCTTGCAAAGAAGAAAAAGCCCCCGTTATACTTCAGGTCTCCAAGGGCGCGCGCGCTTACGCCAACCATACTTACCTTGTAAAACTCGTTGAAGCGGCAGTCATCGAATGCCCCGAGATACCCATCGTTTTGCACCTTGACCACGGCCCCGATTTCGCGACCTGCAAGTCCTGCATAGACGGCGGTTTCACTTCCGTTATGATAGACTATTCCGGCTATTCGTTTGAAGAAAACGTCGCCGAAACGAAGAAAGTCGTCGAATACGCTCACGACCACGGCGTAGTGGTAGAAGCGGAACTCGGCACCCTCGCGGGGATAGAAGACGAAGTTTCCCACGCGGTCGGCTCTTACACGAGGCCCGAAGAGGTCATAGAGTTCGCCGAAAGAACGGGTTGCGACTCCCTTGCTATAGCTATCGGCACCAGCCACGGCGCTTATAAGTTCAAACCCGAACAGTGCACCAGAAACGAAAAAGGCGTGCTCGTTCCCCCGCCCCTCCGTTTCGACATTCTCGAGGCAGTAAGCAAAAAGCTCCCCGGGTTCCCCATCGTTTTACACGGCTCGTCTTCCGTTCCGCAGGAATATGTTAAGATGATCAACGAAAACGGCGGAAAGATGCCCGACGCCGTCGGTATCCCCGAAGAACAGCTCCGTCAAGCCGCAAAGCTTTCCGTCTGCAAGATCAATATCGACTCCGACTTAAGGCTTGCTTTAACGGGGACTATCCGTCAGTTCATGGCAGAACACCCCGAAAAATTCGATCCGAGAGAATACCTCAAACCCGCAAGAGCCAACGTAAAAGAAGTCGTCCGTCATAAACTTATAGACGTTCTCGGCTGCGCAGGAAAAGCGGAAGAATGTATGTGATTTTATTAACGTTTTTTCTTACTGACGCAAGAAAAAACCGTTAGACTGTTGGTCGTGAGCGGCTTTACGGTCGAAATCAATCCGACCTACCGCTCTCGGCGAAAATATATGATTTATTTAACGGCTATTTGTTTGCGGGTGCAAATAAATAGCCGTTATTTGCTGACAGTTGACCGCTTTTGGTCGGAGCGGCTAAACGCGGGAAATCGATCTACGCTACCGCTCAAGATGAAATATAACGACGGTCTTTTGAAATAACGAAAAGCGGCTGTCGCAAGTTGAAACGATCAACTTGCGACAGCCGTATTATTTTACGACAAAATATCATTTGGTTTCGTTTTCGGGAGAGATAAGCCCGTCTTCAGTGGCGGAAAGCTCTTCTTCAAGATCGGCTATCGGCAATTCTTCGGCGACGGAGTTATCCGAAATATCCGATCCGGAAACTTGCACGGAAAGAGCTTTTGCGCGCCTTTTTTCCATACTCTTATCGAAAACTTCGTTTACTATCGGGAATAGCACTTCAAGCATAAGTTCTATCCCGAGAATGATGACGTGAACGTGCGCATGATGCTCGGTCGGCTCGGTTATCATCATAAACGAAAACACGATTATCACGACGGATTCTATCGCGTTGACAAGGCCGAGATTGCCGCGCGACAAGCGGTGCACGCTTTCGGACAATTCCTTGCCTTCGCGAAGAATAGACCAGACCGCCCATACTATGCACATTTTGACGATATCGTCGGTTACGACGAACATAACGACAGCCAAAAGAACGTGGGTAAGCGCGGAAAATAGCCCTTCTTCAGATAAAACTTCCTTTTTGATGATGCTGATGATAATACGGTCTACGCCGTAGGCAAATATGACCGCCCCGACGACCGTGCCGACGTAATCCATTATTTCCCGATTGAACGTGAGAACGGCTACGCCCGCAAGCATATATAAGACCGTTTTTATGACCTGTAAATATCTCATGACTTTTTCCGTTTCGTAAAATATCGATTATATTCTATCACTTAAAAAAAAGTTTTTCAACCTATTTAACGAGAGAAACGAAGAAAAACCCCGCCGAAAGCGGCAAGCGGGAATTGATTTTCTGCGTTAAGCCACTTACGACAAAAAATCCATTACGTCGCAAGACGTAGCGAGCGATAGCAAAGCCAAGTTTTATTATTCGTCTATATAATTCGCCGAAAGCGGCAAGCGGGAATTGATTTTCCGCCTTAAGCCGCTTACGACAAAAAATCCATTACGTCGCAAGACGTAGCGAGCGATAGCAAAGCCAAGTTATATTATTCGTCTATATAATTTGCCGAAAGCGGCAAGCGGGAATTGATTTTCCGCGTTAAGCCGCTTACGACAATAAAATAATACGTCGCAAGACGTAGCGAGCGGAGCAAGCCAAGTTATATTATTCGTCTATATAATTCGCCGAAAGCGGCAAGCGGGAATTGATTTTCCGCGTTAAGCCGCTTACGACAAAAAATCCATTACGTCGCAAGACGTAGCGAGCGATAGCAAAGCCAAGTTATATTATTCGTCTATATAATTCGCCGAAAGCGGCAAGCGGGAATTGATTTTCCGCGTTAAGCCGCTTACGACAAAAAATAAAGAAGCCCGCACACGTTGAACGCACACAAGCCCCTTTTAAGCTGAATAGAAATATAAAAATGTTCGTGCCGCTATCTCTCTTCGCGGAAATACGGAAGTCCGAGCGCCTGCGGCGGTTGAACGTTCTTGCTACCGAAGATGCTCGTAATGATAAGCACGATGATCGTAATAATATACGGGAAAAGTTTCAACACAGAAGTAAAGGTAAACGTTATTCCCGAAACAAAGCCGGGTAACTTTGCCGCAAGAATATACAGAGCGGCAAACAATATAGAGCCAACTATGCTTAACGCAGGACGCCACAAGGTGAATATAACGAGCGCGATCGACATCCAGCCGAGAGCCTCTATCGTGGAGGCGTTTTCCCAACTGCCGCCGATATAGTCGATTATGTAGAAATACCCGCCGAACCCGGCGATACCGCTGCCCGTTAAAATGGCGGCGAACTTATAGTTGGTGACGTTGATACCCACAGCGTCCGCAGCGGCGGGGTTTTCGCCTATCGCGCGGAGATTGAGCCCCGCTTTCGTCTTGTTGAGAAACAGCGACGCGGCGACCGCAATGGCGATAGCGAGATACACGAGCACACCGTGAGATAAGAATACGTTGCCGAACCAACCGAGATTTTCGGCAAACGGCAAACCCTGTTTTAAGACAGACGACGCCGCAAACAGCTGACTTCTGTCGATAACGTTATCCATCATAAACTGCGTAAGTCCCGTTCCGAAGATAGTTATGGCAAGGCCGGTAATGTTCTGGTTGCACTTTAAAGAAACGGTCAAAAACGCATAGATGGCACCGACTGCCGCGGAAAACGTAAACGTCGTCAACGACGAAAAGAGGAAAAGTATCGGATAGGACGGGGTAGCACCGTTTAAAGCGCCCATATAAACAGAGGCGCCGAGACAGCCGCCCGCAGTACCTACGCACATTATCCCGGGGATACCGAGGTTAAGATGCCCCGATTTTTCGGTTATTATCTCGCCCACGCACCCAAACAGGAACACGGTAGCGAGCGATATCGCACCGATCAACAATGAAGCGATCATCAGCCGTTACCTCCTTTTTTGCCCTTCTCACCGCCGACTGTGGTAATGCCCATCTTTTCTTCCAAATGCTTGGAATTTCTGAAAACGAGCTTGTAATTGATAAAGAAATGGCACGCGATTATAAAGAAATAGACTATGCCGAGCGCCACGTTTGCAATAGCATCGTTATAAAAACCGAAATCCTGCCTGACCTGCCCCATACCGAGAGAAATAAACGTTATGAGGAAAGACGTTGCTATGGTTATCAGCGGATTAAATCCGGCGAGCCACGAAGTCATTATCGCGGTGAAACCCATATTGTTATGCGAAACCGAGCTGACGCTATGGCTGATGCCGCCGGTAATCAACAGACCGACTATTCCGCATATCGCTCCGGAAAGGATAAGTGTTCTTATCGTTACCAATTTAACGTTAATTCCCGCATATTTTGCAGTCTTTTCGCTTTCGCCGACGACTGCAAGTTCATAACCGTGTTTACTTTTTGCAAGATAGAAAAAAATGAATACCGTTATCAAGCTTATCGTTAAAATAGCGAGAAAATGTTCATTGATAACATTAGGAAGACCATAGTTTTTTATGGGGGATAAACTACCCGAGCCCGTCGGTGCCCAAATGGTTATCATGACCGTAACAAGCCCCTGCGCTATATAGTTCATCATCAGAGTAAACAGCGTTTCGTTGGTGCCGAAAAACGCCTTAAAGACCGCGGGAATAGCCGCCCATACGATCCCTGCGCCGACGCCGAAGAGTATTATCATTATAACGACGATAGCGTTGGGGATCGGAGTTTCGGAAGTGTTCGCCCAATTCATTATCGAATAGCAAACGAGACAGCTTATTACTATCTGCCCGTTGGCGCCGAGGTTCCAGAATCTCATCTTGAACGCGGGCAAAAGAGCGAGAGACACGCCGAGAAGGAGCGCGCCTTCTCTGACGAATATCCAAATACGCCTTTCGGTGCCGAAAGCCCCGTCAAACATAGAGGAAAACATTTCCAGCGGATTATCGATGTCTTCCGAGCAGACGGCGCAGAATATGCTTACAAGCAACAGACCTCCGACGATTGCGGCGGCATACACAAGTAAAGTCTTCCAGATGGGCAGACCTTCGCGCTTGACGACGTGGAACAAAGGTTCACGAACTTTGCTTTCAGCCATTGTCTGCCTCCTTTTGAGCGCCTTCGATCCATTCTTCTTCGGTAAGGTTACTGTCTTTTGCTATACCGAGGCGCTTTTCTTTCTTTTCTTCGGTAAGGTCGAGCGAGCCGGTCATCATAAGCCCGAGCTCCTCTTTATCGGTCTTTTCGGCGTGGACGATACCCATTACTTTGCCGTGGCAGATGACCATTATCTTGTCGCAGAGGGCAAGCATCACGTCGAGGTCTTCGCCGATGAACAGTATGCCGGTGCCTTTGACCTTTTCTTCGTTTAAAATATCGTAAATAACGTAAGACGAGTTGATGTCGAGTCCTCTTACGGGGTACGCGGTCACTATGACGTTAGGCCCCGACTCAATTTCTCTTCCGACGAGAACTTTCTGAACGTTGCCGCCCGAAAGTCTTCTTACCGGCGTTTCGGTGGACGGCGTGACTATCTCGAGCTTTTCTATAAGCGCGGATGCTCTTGCCCTCGCGGCGTTCCTGTCGACGAAAATGCCCCTGCTGTCACCGTAGTTTTTGAGCATCATATTGTCGGTAATGGAAAAGGACGGAGCAAGCCCCATACCCAACCTGTCTTCCGGGATAAAGCTCATCGAAACGCCTTTTTCGCTTATCTGCTTTGCCGACAAGCCGATCAGGCTTTCGCCTTTATGGATTATCTGCCCGCTTACTATCTTTCTTAAGCCGGCGATGGCCTCGCAAAGTTCTTTCTGACCGCAGCCCGCTATGCCCGCAACGCCGAGTATCTCTCCGCCGCGGATATAAAAGCTGATGTTATCGATAGCTTTACTGCCGTCGTCTGAATTTATGGTAAGATCTCTTATCTCAAGTAAAGGTCTGTCGTATTCGGTCTTCGGGCGATCTATCTTCAAGTCAACTTTTTTGCCGACCATCATTTCGGTAAGTTCTTTGGTATTGGTCTCGGCGGTTATGACCGTGCCGACGTATTCGCCCTTTCTTAAAATGGAAACTCTGTCCGAAATTGCGAGAACTTCGTTGAGTTTATGCGTGATTATTATTATCGACTTGCCGTCTTCCTTCATCTTGCGGAGGATATCGAAAAGTTTTTCGGTCTCCTGCGGGGTGAGAACGGCGGTAGGCTCGTCGAGGATAAGTATGTCCGCGCCGCGGTAGAGAACTTTGATTATCTCGACCGTCTGCTTTTCGGAAACGGACATATCGTAAATTTTCTTTTGTGGATCTATTTCAAAACCGTATTTTGCGGAAATATCCGCAACGCGGGCGTTTATCGCTTTTAAACTGTATCTTCCGCCCTCTTTTGTTCCGAGAACGATATTCTGGGCGGCGGTAAAGACCTCCACCAGCTTGAAGTGTTGGTGGATCATACCTATCTTATATCTGAAAGCGTCTCTCGGCGAGCGAATGGAGACTTCTTCTCCGTTTACGAGAATATGACCTTCGTCGGGCGAGTAAATACCGGATATCATATTCATAAGCGTCGTCTTGCCGCTTCCGTTTTCACCTAAAAGTGCAAGGATCTCGCCTTTATACAAAGTCATATCGATATTTTTGTTGGCTATGACCTTGCCGAAAAAATATTTGGAAATGTTTTTTAACTCGATAGCAACGGGTTTATCCATTATTAACTCTCTTAGCAAGTTTTATAATAACCGCCATAGCGCCGCGTATTCGAGATACGCGGCGTTATAGCAATATTTCCTTAAAAAAACCTATTAGGGCGGGAAGAATCTCGCCCTAATCGTATTATGTATTTAGATTATTATCAGTCACCAAATTTGGTATTAAGGAGCGTTACGCCGTCGATGGTAATATCGAAGTAAGGAGCGGAACGATAATAGCTTTCTGCGAAGTAAGTAACTTCACCTTCAGTGATTATTACGTTCTTTTCTCCTACATAGTCGCCGTCAACGTCGGCAAGGTAAGACGTAAGGTGTTCGCCGCCTACGGTAAACTTAGCGCAGTCGAAAACTTTGAGGGTACCGGCTTTGAGTTCGGCTTCGATAGCCTGAACTTTAGCGAGCGTGCCTTCGGCTACGTTTGCGCCGAGAGCCCACTGGACGGAATCGGTAGAAAGAGTGCCGGTCCAGTCAGTATCAACGGAAGCTCCGCCGAGAGCCTTATCGATCATCATTTCGAAATAAGGAACCCAATTGATCTTGGAGTAAGCAACGAGCGTGGATTTTTCAGTATTTCCGTTATAAGCAACGTTGGGGATACTTTCTTCCTGACAAGCAGTAGGAGCGCCCATGGAGTCGGCGTGCTGAGAAACGAGAACGGCGCCTCTATTGATAAGGGTATTAGCAGCTTCTTTTTCCAAAGCTTCATCATACCAAGTACCGGTGAACTGAACTTCCATAGTAGCGGTGTAACCTTCGTCCAAAGCAGCCTGAAGGCCGAGGAACCAAGAGGTGTAACCGGAGATAACTTCGGCATAGGTGTAAGCGCCTACGTAACCGACCTGGAAGTTGTTTTCAACGGCTTTATCCTTCATCGTGTTGAGTTTAAGACCTGCGGCATAGCCGGCGAGATATCTGCCTTCATAAATGGAAGCGAAAGCATTGTGGAAGTTGGGAAGATTCTTCGTCAAAGACTGGGTGCCGGTAGCATGATAGAACTGAACATCGGGGAACTGTTCCGCAGCCTGGATCATATAAGCTTCATGACCAAAAGAATCGGCAAATATTGCTTTATAACCCTTGTCGGCAAAGTCGGCAGCAGTGTCATAGCAGGCATTAGATTCGCCAACATCGGACTTTACGGTGTACTGGCTCTTTTTGAGACCTTTGTTTGCGCAAGCGGTCTTGAAAGCGTCGATAAAGTTCTTGTCGTAAGTGGAGCTGGTTCCGTGGAGCGTTATAAGCGCGGCAACGGGGTCGGCTTTTTCACCGCCGCCGCAGGCAGCCAAAGTGCTAAGGCAAGCTACGGACATAGCGACAGTGAGTAACAGGGCTAATACTTTCTTCATAAAAACCTCCATATCTATCTATCCGATAGATCAAAAATTAATAACCTGTTTGATATTGACCGATCTTTAAGCTTTGACCTTCTATCGCTTACCGCAATAAAGCGTCAAGCTTATCGACAAAACGTTATCTTTCCGTTTTCCAAAGAATCGATCATCGCAAGGGAAAAGACGTTAACGCCTTTTTTCCTGAGAGCGTCACCGCCCCCCTGATAAACCTTTTCGATAGCCGCGACGACGCCAACAAGCTTGGCCCCCGCCTTTTCGACAAGTTCTATCATTCCATTGGCGGCCTCGCCCCTTGCAAGAAAATCGTCGACGACAAGAACTCTTTCACCGCTTGAAAGGTAATTCTTGCTGACCATTATCGTATTTTTAACGCCGTGGGTATAGGACTGCACTTCGGCGGTATACACGTCGGCGGAAAGATTACTCGTTTTCGACTTTTTCGCAAACAGAACGGGGCAACAAAAAAACTGCGCGGTAAGACAAGCGAACGCTATACCCGAGGCTTCCACGGTAAGGATCTTGTCAACTTTGCAGTCGGAAAAATTATCGTATACTGTCTTGCCCATTTCGTGAAGGAGACTTACGTCGATCTGGTGGTTGAGAAAACTGTCGACCTTCAAAACGTCGCCCGGAAGAACTTTACCTTTTTCGGAAATGGTTTTCTTTAAAAGCTCCATTCTTTTCTCCTTCGGTAAGTGCAAGTGAAAAGTTACTTTATGCGTACATTATAAAAGAGTTTTTATGTAATGTCAAATTCGTTCAAGCGTCTTTTAAATAAAACAATGCACAATGTTTTTGTGCAACTTGCACAAGCCATATCATTTTTTTATGTTTCCTTTGCCAAAAATATACATTTTTTCGTTTTATACGCTTTTATACGGAAATTTTGAATAATTTAATAAAACGGCCGTCGTTTCCAAACGTTTATTTTGCCGCAAATTTTACTTTCAATATATAATAACGCGGCGCGCGCGGCGTGCGCGACAAATAATAATCGTCACGTCGGGGCGCGCAGTTAACACCTTTTTCGGGCATAAAAAAAGGTCGCCGGATAAGCGACCTTGTCTGCCCGCGGAAAAAGCGAGCGCTTAATAATATCCAAACGCCGTCAAAACGTTCGTTTCCTTAAAAAGCCGTCAAAGAAAACGTCAGCTCTTTTTGGAGATCGATTTGATGGTTACGGTGTTATAAGGAAGGATAAAGAACGCGTAAGATTCTTCGGACATAAGATCTTTAAGGTCTTCGAGTTCTTCGTCTTTCAACTCGTTTTCGTTGACTACGGCAGCGCCCTTATAATATTTCGTAACGCTTTCTTCTTCGTCGTACTTCGAGCAATAATACTGCGCGCACTCGAAGTCGGAATCGTCGTTGTATTTACGGCCCGCGGCGTAGTTTTCATAATAATATGTCTTAACGCCGTCTTCCGTCTGATTCAAAGAGGTAAGCTCTTTGCACGCGTCGAGGCTCGATTTGGAAACGGTGGAAGAATCTTCGGAATCGGTAACGGTATAAGACTCGTCGTCGCTGACTATCTTGCCGAAAATGCAGTAATCGGAAGATTTGAACTTGGATATCGAACCGAGAGCTATTATTACGGACGCTTTCGCGCTGTTATAGACCTGATCGGTATTGGTGTCGAGCGAGTAGTCGCGTTTCATTATGAGAACGCCCGAAGAGCAAACCAAGGGATTGCCTACCCAACCGTTTTTGGAAAATTCGCCGCGAAGAGTTTCCACGGAGCCGTCGGTACGCTCGAGAGCGTTATTAACGCTCTTGTATGCGCCGAATTCCAGCCAATTGGACTGAACGTTGGAAATGCACAGGCCGTTATAGTAACCTTTTTCGGCAAGTTCGATAAAGCGGGCGGTCGTCAAAGGAGCGTAGTTGAGATATAATTTGATCTCAACGTTTCTCTCGACGGAGTTTCCGTCTGCGTCGGTATATTCGAGGACCATGGTCATACGCTGTATCTTGCTGCCGCTTTCGAGTTCGGAACAACCGACCGTAGCAAAAGACGTTGCAAGTACGAGTATGGCGGTAATAACGAGTGACAAAACTTTTTTCATAATTCCTCCGCATCGCCGTAACGGCGATAGCTTTTTTTGATTTCCGGCGACTTTTCGCCGCTTTTTTATAAACGCACGGTCGCTATCCGCTATTAAAGACCATATATGATACGGACGGCGTCGGTCGCACGTTTATAGCTTAACAGAAATATTTTATACTTTTTTTTTATTTAAGTCAATAAAAAATACGCTGTTTTTTCTTTTGGACAGGTGTTTTCCGCAATAAAACCGCTTTAAATAAGGTTCGATCGGGCTGAAGACGGTCGGCTCCGTTACACATTTCCGTTACTGTAGAGTAAATAAAGCGCAACGGCGGCGCATATACCGAGCACGACGGCTATGACCACTCTTACGGGAGAGATCGGCGTTTTCCCGCTGACGGTACCCGTCTGACCGTTTACCGCGACGGGATAAGACTTGTTTCCGTAATTATAGTTGAGCCTGTAAACGGGATAAAGAACGTATTTATAAGTGACCGAGCGGTGGGACGTCGTAACCCTGAAATCGCTTCCGACGGTATCGCAATTATACTCGTCGAGGATCATTTTCTTTATCTTATCGTCCATTATCGACTTGGCGTCGCCCCAACAGCGGTGTATATCCCTGCTGTAATGGTTGGCCTGAAACCCCGCGAGGAACTTTTTTTCGTACACCTTGATACTGTCCCTTTTAAAAGGCAGCAGTCTGGAAAAATCGCCGCTCGCGTTGGTTGCCGAAATGGTCACGTCGTCGAAAAAGTGAACGAAAGTGCCGCTGACGTGTTTCCAATGGATATAAGTTTCGGTGTGCCTGTCTTTGCCGCTGCCGACTACGCGCGTTCTCGTTTCGCCGAGGCTGCCGGAATAGCGCGAACAGGTATCCGAGTCGAAAGTAAAGCCCGGCTCGAAAACGCCGTGAAAGTTTTTGGCTTCAATGCTCTTTTTGAACTTGTGCGGAGCGAATATCCTGCGCTTTGCCCACTTTTTGGCGTACTGTTCGGCAACGTCGCCGTTTAAAATAAACGGATAGACGGCGTTGGGCTTAATGCCGGAGATCTCTTCGGTACGTTTTATCTGGCTCGTGCCGCAGTAAGGGCATTCCTTTGCCACCTCGTCCGAGCCGATAACTATCTTCGCGCCGCAGTTCTCGCAACGCACGACGACCGTCTTTTCCCACTTTTCGGCGCTGTCGAAAGCCTTTTCGATGTCTATTTCCTTAACGTCGTCGCTACGCGCAAACTTGTCGACCGTGCCGCAATGTTCGCACTTTAAAGACTGCGTTTCGGTGTCGAACACCATATTGCCGCCGCAGTTAGGGCACTTCACCTCTTTACCGCGTTCGACGGTATCGTCAAATGCGTCGCGCCCTTCGTTATTTGCGGCCGTTTGATTGGGGGCGCCGTACCCCTCGAAAATTTCGTCGGGCATAACCTGAAGATTATTTTACGATGGCGTTGAGTTCGGCAAGAAGTTGTTCGAGATCTTCGCCGTGAGCGTTAGTCGCCTGTTCTACCGTCTCGCCGTGCGCGAAAGCGCAACCAAGACAATGCATTCCGTGCGCGAAAAGTATTTCCGCCGCGTCGGGATTTATCTGGATAAGATCGCTTATCAAAGTGTCGGCCGTGATTTTATTTTCCATAATTTACTCCTTAAAATTTCTTAAAATAATGCTTTTATCGCCTTATAGGCGGGTTTTTGTTATTGCTTGGTGCCGCACTCGGGGCAGAATTTCGCCGTAGCGGACAGCTCGTGACCGCACTCGGGACAGAACTTCTTATCGGGGAGCTTTTCGCCGCACTCGGGACAGAACTTCGCCGCAGACGCTATTGCCGCGCCGCACTTCGGACACTTTTTACCCGCGGCGGCTTTGGGCTGCTCGGCAGGTTGCTGTTGATTGGAAGGAGCGCTCGGTTTCATAGCGTCGGCAAAGACGGAACCTACCGTCGCGCCCGCGCCGAGACCTACGCCCGCGCCCATGAACGTTCCGCCCATACCCGGGTTTTTGGCGGCCTCTTTCAAAGCCTCCGCCGCCGCCATCTTCATCATGGTATCGGTCGAACCGCCGAGGATACCGTAGCGGGCGCGTTCGTCGAGAGTCTTTTCAACTTCCGACGGAACGGACATGTTTTCTATGAACAAATTGGTGAGCTTAAGCCCCAATTCGTTGAATTTATCCTGAATTTTCGCTTTTACTATCTCGTTGAACTCGAGAGTATTCGACGCAAGGTCCAAAACGGAGATCTTGCTTTCGCCGAGAGCGTCGGCAAGGGCGGAAACGAGCATCGTCTTGGCGTAATCCTTGATGTCGCCCGTCTTAAAGGTGGAGTTGGTGCCGAACAACTCTTTGAGGAAGTTTTCGGGGTCGTCCACTTTAAATGCAAACGCACCGTAGCCGCGCACCCTTATCGCGCCGAATTCGGGATCGCGCATGATAATGGGGTTTTGCGTTCCCCACTTGATATTCGTGAATTGCTTGGTATTGATAAAGTACACGTCGAGCGTTATCGGCGTTTCGAAAGCGTATTTCCAGGCGGCAAGTTTAGTCAAAAGCGGAAGTATGCCCGTTTCGAGTTCGTAAAAGCCCGGCTCGAATATATCGGCTATCTTGCCCTTGTGAACGAACACCGCAACTTGAGATTCTCTGACCGTCAACGAGCTTTTGTTGTTGACTTCTCTGCCGCTCTTTTTGAACGGATATTTATAGACTATAACGTCCGAACTTGCGTCTGTCCATTCTATATTCAGTCTGAAAAGTGCCATTTTTTCTCCTTTTTGCAAAAACCGCGCGTTCCTTGACGTGGTAAAGCCGCGGCAAATGCCGTTCGTTTTTTTATATTTTACCACTTTTCGCCGTTTTTTACAATTATTTTGAACTGTAATTCGAGATAATTATAGTCTTTGACGAAATATTTTATCCTATGGATAAATTCTTTTTCGGTTATTTAGCCCGTTTTCTCTTTTTTAGACTTTGAAAACGCCGTCGGAAAATTTCCGACGGCGCCCGAAATCAGTAGTTTTCGTTAAAAATGTTGAACGTATTGCCCGCGCAAGGTTTTTTATAAAGTTCGCAATATCTTTGGTAATAACACGCGCACGGTTTTTTCTTCGGTACAGGCGGCGAAGGTTTCCTGCAAACGCAACCGATCACGGCGTACGCAGCGAGGAACGCAAACACCGCACCTATGGGATTTTTCATTTGCGTCACCTTAACGTGCCCGTTATTATAATACGTTTTTCGAGCCGAAAACGTTACGCTTTATTTAACGCCGCCTTCCGCATATTATCAGAACAGTTTCAGTACGTCCACGAGTATGGCGAAAGCTATCAATACTATTATGCCCACGAAATGTATCGTCGACTCGACGTTGCGGTTTACGGGCTTTCCCCTTATCCACTCGATGGCTACGAAAACCACTCTGCCGCCGTCGAGCGCGGGGATCGGTAAAAGATTGAATATCCCTATGCTTATCCCTATAAGCGCCATGATATTGAGAACGTAGCTAAAGCCTCTGCTGACGTACTGCGAAGTGATGGAAATGGTGCCGACCGGTCCCGAAACGTCGCTTATCGATACCGAGCCGTTGAATAGCCCGCCAATAGAACGCAAAGTAAGCCACATCGTCTTAACGCCGTAAACGGGGGCGCGGTACAGCCCCTCGAAAAAGTTTATCTTCGCGGGGGTGGAATCGACCGCGTACGAAATGTAGTAACTCTTTATCCCGAAAAACTTTTTGAACGCGGCGTTCTGCGCGGAAAGCGAATCGTATTCGACGTTCACTTCTTCAAAGCCGTCGGGGATAACTATTTTCATCTCGGACTTTTGCCCGTCTTTTTCGACGTCGAAAGTTATCTCGTCACCCGACGATAATTCGGATAAGTGCCCGTATAAGTCGGTTAACGAATAAATTCTACTTCCGCCGCTTATTCCTATGAGCGACGCTCCGTCGGTAAATTGATTGGTCGCGTCGGTGCTGAAAATAAGCGTCGTCGCAACGCCGAGGGCCTCCAAAGCGTCGTAGTAATCGGTCATTCCCGTGGAGTTGACGTCGCACCTCATAGCGACTTTTTTATCAAGCCTTTCGCCGTTTCTTTCGACGGTCACGGTAACGAGATCGCCTTTTATCTTGCCGTTGAGCGCGTCGATAAGATCGGTAGTCAAATAGATGAACTTGCCGTCTATTTTCAAGATTTTATCGCCCGCTTCAAGACTAAAGCTGTTTTCGATCTCGGACGACGGCGCAGCGACCTCCGCCGGTGTAATGGTAAAATGCCCGTAAACGGAAAAGCTTATGGTCGTAATCAGTATCGCGAAAACGATATTCGTTACGCCGCCCGCGATAAGAACGAGTATCCTTTGCCACGGCTTTTTGTTGTTGAACGCGTTTTCGGAAAGCGCGTTTTCATCTTCCGGAATTGCGGTCGCGGGTTCCGGAACTTCCTCGAACACGGGTTGTTCGATCTTTTCTTTTTCTCTTCCGGGCGCACCGGCGTCGTCCTCGCCCTCGAAGGCGCAGAAACCGCCCAGCGGCAATATCCTTATAGAAAAGATTTCGCCGTTTTTCTTTTTCTTTTTGAAAATGGCGGGCCCCATGCCTATCGCAAATTCGTTTATCTTGAATTTTAAAAGTTTTCCGACGATATAATGCCCGAATTCGTGAACGGTTATCGTAAGTAAAAGCACCAAAAGCGCCACGACTACGCCCAAAACCGTCTGCATTACGTCGGCAAATGCCAAAATATTATTCATAATATAGTTAATTTTACGCCGATCGGATATTTCGTCGGCAAAGTCAGTGTTTATTGGAAAATCTTTCTTTAACGAGCCGTCTTGCGGCGGCGTCCGTTTCGACGAGAGTCTGATAATCGGCGCCTTTTAAGGGCGTTTTGTCGAGCGCGTAAGAAAGATATTCGTAAATTTCGGTAAACGATATCAAGTCTTTTAAGTAAAGCCCCACCGCCTCTTCGTTCGCCGAAGAAAGCGCGCACGGCATATTTCCGCCCGCTTTTGCGCTATCTTTTACGAGCGAAAAGCAAGGGTATCTTTTATTATCTATCTCGTCGAAGTGCAAAGTTTTGCCCACGAGGTCTATCCTCGGCGGGCCGGCAAGTCTTTCGGGATAGGACAGCGCGAGCGAAATGGGAAGTTCCATAGAGGGATATCCCATCTGGGCTATGAGCGCGCCGTCGTCGTACTCGACGAGCGAGTGGACTATGCTTTCGGGGTGATACAAAACGTCTATCTTGTCGTAAGGGCAGTTGAAAAGCCAATGCGCCTCGATGACTTCGAGCCCCTTGTTCACCATAGTCGCGCAGTCGACGGTTATCTTCGGCCCCATAGACCAGTTGGGGTGTTTTAAAGCCTCCGCGGCCTTCAAATTTTTAAGCTCTTCTATCGGGACGTTTCTGAACGCCCCGCCCGAAGCCGTTATGATAAGCCGTTTGAAAGACGTATTTTTATTGAGATACATCGACTGCCAGATTGCCGAATGTTCGCTGTCGACGGGGATCATCTCCACGCCGTTTTCAGCGGCAAGTCGGGTTACGATCTCGCCTCCCGCAACGAGCGTCTCCTTGTTGGCAAGAGCGACGTTCTTTTTCATTTCGATAGCTTTGAGAACGCATTTAAGCCCCGCAAACCCGACTATGGCGACGAATACGAGGTCGGCGTCGTTAAGAACGGCTTTAAGCGAAGAGTTTTCGCCCGTAACGAGCTCCGTTCCATCGGGAATATCGCCGATAAGACTTGCTTTTTCGGCGTTTTCGAGCGCGGCTACCCGCGGTTTTATTCTTTTTATCTGCTCGTTTAAGAGCGCGGCGTTGGAACAAGCCGAAAGTGAAACGATCTCGTACCTTTCGGGGTATCTTTCAACGCAGGTCACCACCTGTCTTCCGATAGAACCGGTGCTCCCGAGCAATGCTATCTTAAGTTTCATGATTTATATTATTATCGCAGAGCCGCTTTGGCGGCAATCGGAAATTCGCGAATTGCGAATTATATAATACTGCCGAGATTACCGTTTAGCGCCGCTCCGACCAACAGTCTAACGACTTTTTGTCTGCCGCGCAAACAAAAAGCGTTAATTAAAAAAACGCGTCGGAATAACTACGGGCCACTCCCGTTTATTATACGCCGCCGCGCAAATTATTATGAATTACGAAAGCGCTACGGCAAATACGAAAAATACGAGAACGGCTGAGAACATAGTGCTGTCAATCCTGTCGAGAATGCCGCCGTGTCCGGGCAAAAGCTCGCCCATATCTTTGATGCCGAGTTTACGTTTCAGCCCGCCTTCCACGAGGTCGCCGAAAGCCGATATAGCCGCGCCGAAAAGGCCGATAGCTAAAAATATAAGCCATTCGAGATCGGACGAAACGATGATGCCTTTTGCCTGCCCGTTAAACACGAAATATACGAGTAACGCGCCTATAGAGCCGGTTATAAGTCCGCCTATAAACCCGCTTACAGTCTTTTTGGGGCTTATGTCGGGGCTCAACTTTTTGCCTCTCACCGCCGAACCGATGAGATACGCGCCAACGTCGGACAAAACGGCGATGACGAATAACAGTAGCATCGGAACGAAACCTTTTTCGGCAAAAGCGTTGACTTTAAGCATAGCGTACAGTAAGCCCGTCGGATAAAAGAGCGCAAGCAAACCGCACCCGACGGATTCGACGGTCGAACTGTAAAATTCGATGACGAACGAGCTCAATACCAGAATGAACGCCGAGAACGACGCTATCAAAGCGGCGCTTTCACCTAAAAAAGTGAATATCGGAGTCAAAGCCAAAGCGTACGACCAGACTATTACCTTCGTGTACAGATTGACTCTTTTATCAAGCGCGCGGAGCATCTCGAAAGTTCCTATGAGGGCAAAGGCGTAAATAAGCAGATAAAACAATCTGAAGTCCACAAGTTCGCGTAATAAGAACGCGCCGAGCATAACTGCTACGACCAGTGCCGATGTCAAAGTTCTTTTTAACATTTTTACCGCAAATTCGGTGAAACCACCGACGATCAAAAACAATACCGATTTTAAAAAAGCTTTTTACAGCCCGCCGAAACGGCGTTTCCTTTCGGAAAACCAATTAATGGCGGCGTCTAACTCGTCGTCGCCGAAATCGGGCCACAGACAATCGGTAAAATATATTTCGGCATACGCCGACTGCCAGAGCATAAAGTTACTTAAACGCTGTTCGCCGCTCGTTCTTATAACGAGGTCGACTTCGGGAAGCTCCGGCACCCAAAGGTTCTGAGAAATAGTCTCTTCCGTGATCGGCAACCCCTTTTCTAAGGCAAGGTTGGCGGCGTGGACTATCTCGCTTTTCGCGCCGTAATTGAAACAGATATTGACCGTTCCGTTTTTAAGATCCTTGGTCTTTTCGATAGCGTCAAGAGTCGCCTCTCTTCCCGCTTTTGAGACCTTATCGGAAAACAGGTCGCCCGAAACGGTCAACTTAACTTGTCTTTCGATAAGCTTTGGGAGCGCTTTTTTGACCATACTGCGAAGAAGCGCCATAAGCTTTTTTACTTCGTCGTCCGGCCGCGACCAATTCTCCGTGGAAAACGCATAAAAGGACGCGTACTTGACGCCGAGAACGTCGAGACGGTCGCAGACTTTTTCCAAAACGTCGGCTCCCTTTTTGTGACCGGCATGGCGCGGCAGACCGCGGCTTTTAGCCCATCTGCCGTTACCGTCCATAATAAACGCGACGTGACGTGGTATCATTATACGGTCATTACTTCCTTTTCTTTTTCGGCTTGGAGCTTATCTACCGATTCGACGGATCTTTGCGTAGTGTCGTTGACTTCCTTCTCGAAATCGGTATATTCGTCTTCGGTAATCTCTTTAGCCGTTTTCATCTTTTTGAGCGTATCGAGCGTGTCGCGACGAATGTTTCTCACCGCGACTTTGCCTTCTTCGGCCATCTTTCTCACCTGTTTGGATATCTCGATACGTCTTTCCTCGGTAAGATCGGGGAAAACGAGACGGATAACGTTACCGTCGTTGGTCGGAGTTATGCCGACGTTGGAACCGAGTATCGCCTTTTCGATGTTTTTAAGTAACCCCTTGTCCCACGGTGCGATGACGAGGCACTTACCGTCCTGAACGGAGATGTTGCTCGTCTGATTGATAGGCGTCATCTGCCCGTAAAAGTCGACCGAAACTTTATCGAGAACGTGCGGATTTGCCCTGCCGACTCGTATCATAAGATATTCGGACTTCAAAACGCTCAACGTTTTTTCCATCTTTTCTTCGGATTCCATAAGGATCATTTCGACCTTTTCCATATCAACTGCCATTTCTATTCTCCTTTTTATGATAATTATTTATCCGCGCCGCTTTTTTCGCGGCGGGAGCGGCCGCCGCCCTGTTATCTTATCCAGGTGCCTACGCTTTCGCCCTCGACGGCTTTTATTATAGACTTATCGTCAAGCCCGAAGCATAAAACGGGCATCTTGTTTTCCATACAGATTGTGACGGCGGTAGTGTCCATAGCCTTTAACCCTTCGGAAATAAAATCCATATAGGTCATTTCGTCGTACTTTTTGGCGGCGGGGTTGAGCTTGGGATCGCTGTCGTATATCCCGTCGACGTTTTTGGCAAGCAAAATGACTTCGGCCTCCGTTTCTACCGCGCGGAGCGCAGCCGTCGTATCGGTGGAAAAGAACGGACAGCCCGTGCCGCACGCGAAGATGACCACTCTGCCCTTTTCGAGATGACGAACGGCTTTTCTTCTTATATAAGGTTCGGCTATCCTGTTGATGTCGATAGCCGACTGAACGCGGGTGGGAACGCCCTTTTTCTCGATGGCGTCCTGCAAAGCGAGCGCGTTCATAGTGGTGGCGAGCATACCCATATAGTCCGCAGTGGTGTGTTCGAGATTGGTGCCCTGACGGCCGCGCCAGAAGTTGCCGCCGCCGACGACAACGCCTATCTCCACTCCGTTTTTATTGAGCTCCACGAGCTGCGAAACCACTTTGTCCATAAAATCGTAGTCAAAGCCGAAATGCTTTTCGCCCGCGAGCGCCTCGCCGCTGATTTTCAATAATACTCTTTTAAATACGGGTTTTTTCATAACATACCACACGAATTATTTTATTGCGGGCGCATCAAAAAATTTGCAAAAACATAAAAAACGAGAGCGCGCCGCGGTTTTTCGAAAAACGGAGAAACAAACATTATTCGCTTGTTTCTCCGTTATGTGTTTTATTATTTCTTCATCTTTTCGACTTGAGCGGCGACCTCGTCGGCGAGGTTTTCGCTCTTTTTCTGCAAGCCTTCGCCCATCTCGAAACGGGTGAAACGAACGACTTTGGAGCCTTGAGCGGCAAGAAGTTTCTCTATAGTCACGGAAGGATCTTTAACGAAAGCCTGTTTCATAAGGCAGTTTTCTTCGTAGTATTTGTTGATCTTACCTTCGACCATCTTTTCGAGAATGTTCTGGGGCTTATTGGCGTTCTTGGGATCGTTCTTGATCTGAGCGATCATAATTTCTCTTTCTTTATCGAGAACGTCGGCGGGAACGTCGGCGGGGTTGACGTACAACGGTTTGTAAGCCGCTATCTGCAAAGCTACGTCGTGAATGGTCTCGGCGGAAACGCCCGCGGTGCATTCCACGATAACGCCTATCTTGCCGCCCATGTGGATATAGCTGTCAAGAGGCTGATTTGAAACGTATTTTTCAAATCTTCTGATCTTGATGTTTTCGCCTATCTTCTGGATAGCCTCGGTGGTCTTGTCCGCCATGGCGGAGACGACTTCTTCAACGTCTTTCGCGTCGTTGGCAAAAACGTATTCGGCGACTTCCTTTGCAAAAGCGGCGAACATTTCGCCTTTAGAAACGAAGTCGGATTCGCAGTTGACTTCTACCAAAACGGCGGTACCGTTTCTGACTTCCGCATAGCAAACGCCTTCGGAAGCTATTCTGCCGGCCTTCTTCGCGGCGGTAGCCATACCCTTTTCACGAAGATAATCGATAGCCTTATCCATATCGCCGTCGGTTTCGACGAGCGCCTTCTTGCAGTCCATCATACCGCAACCGGTCTTTTCACGAAGAGTCTTAACGTCAAGTGCTGTAAAGCTCATATATATATTCTCCTATTATGATTTCGATCTCAAATTATTCTGCGTCGGCTTGAGGGGCGGGTTCTTCCGCAGCTTCGGCTTCGGCGGGTTCTTCGGCGGGCATTTCAACGGGAGCTTCCGCATCTAATGCGGGTTCTTCCGCGGTGGTACCGTTTTCAGCCTCGGCTTCCGCTTTCTTGGCGGCGGCTTCAGCTCTCATTCTTATAACGGCGTCTTCGCCCTGATTGCCCTGGATAACCGCGTCCGCGATGATGGACGTGATAAGCTTGACGGCTTTGATAGCGTCGTCGTTTGCGGAAATGACGTAATCGATAAGGTCGGGGTTGCAGTTGGTATCGGTGATGGCAACTACGGGGATACCGAGCTTTCTCGCTTCTTTGACGGCTATGTCTTCGCACGAAGGATCGACGACGTACATAATGTCGGGGAGAGCTTTCATCTCTCTGATACCGCCGAGGTTGGCCTGCAATTTATCTCTTTCCGCTTTAAGGGAGAGGACTTCTTTCTTGGGGAGAAGATCGAAGTCGCCCATCTTTTCCATCTGATCGAGCTTGTTGAGCCTTTCAACTCTCGAACGAATGGTCTTGAAGTTGGTGAGCGTGCCGCCGAGCCAACGGTTGTTGACGTAGAACATACCGCAACGTTCGGCTTCCTGCTGAATGGCTTCCTGCGCCTGACGCTTGGTGCCGACGAAAAGGACGGTCTTGCCTTCCTGAACGCTCTGCGCAACGAAGTTGTAAGCTTCTTCGATGAGCTTGATGGTTATCTGCAAGTCGATGATGTGAATGTCGTTTCTTGCGCCGAAAATGTATTTTTTCATCTTCGGGTTCCATCTTCTCGTCTGGTGACCGAAATGTACGCCGGCCTCGAGAAGCTGTTTCATAGTAGTGATTTCCATAAAAAACCTCCGTTCAATCCTCCCGAAACTTCTTTTTTGCTCTTAACGAGTCCGAGCGGGCGGTAAGGAACAAACTTTTTTCGACCGCATGAGAAAAATTTACGATCTGCCAAGTTTAGCCTTAAAACCGCCTTAGGAGCGGATAGCGCGCGAATTAAAAAAGATTTTCGCGCCACGGAACGCTCAAAAGTTTCGGTGTGAATTTTTTAAACCTGAATAATTTTATCATATATATTCGAAATTGGCAAGAGATTTTTACGCTTTTTCGGAATAATTTTGCGCGCGCGCATATTTTTTTAAGCGGCGCGCAGGGTTTTTCGGCAAAAAAAGTCGGCTTAAACGAAAATAAGACAATTTACTTACGCCTTGCCGCGTTATAGTAAATGCGTCGAAAACGAAAAGAAAAATAAGTCCGCGTAAATCAGTTTATCCGGACGAAAAGGAGCGGCGCGTGAAAAGAAAAAGCACGAAATTTATTACAAAGATCGCGGTATTTTTATCAGAGACCGCGGTGTTTTTCGCCCTATCGTACAAAAAGATACCGCTATCTTCCGCTCTTTACGCGGCGCTTATTTCGTGCGGAACGGGCATCGTAGCCCCGTCGATAGCGCTCGTGGCGTCGTCCGTGATATACAAAAGCTCCGTAATGTTTACCAACGCGCTCGTCACGACGGCGGTAATGATAATCGCGTCGTGCGTCTATAAAAAATTAAATAAGCGCGTCGGCGCGGAAAGCGTTATTTCAGTCTTTGCGTCGCAGATAGTTTACGTAGCGTTTTTCGACCTGCCGATCCTTAATAAGTTGCTCTATACGGCGATCATCACGCTTTTTTACTTCGTTTCGACGGTCGCCGTCGCTACCGCCGTCAACAAGAAATTTTCGGCTATGCCGACCGTAGCCGAATGCGCCTCGGTGATAGCCGTCTACACGGCTTTCGGGTGCGGAGCGATAGAGCTCGTCGGGGAAGCCCCCCTAAAAGCCGTCGCGATTTTTCTGATATTGTTCGCGGCAAAACTATATAAAAGCCCGTCCGCATTGGCCGCGGCGGTG
Source organism: Clostridia bacterium (assembly GCA_017616695.1). Taxonomy (GTDB): domain Bacteria; phylum Bacillota; class Clostridia; order Christensenellales; family Borkfalkiaceae; genus UBA4636. The sequence goes on from JAFZXN010000037.1 coordinate 33,994, forward strand.
TTTGCCGCCCTTCCGTTTTGCATTTATACGGGCGATCTCGGCTACGTCGCTCTATATTCGGCGATATTTTTCGCGGCGTTTTTGTTTAACGGATACGTCGGGATATTGTCGGCTCTTGCCGTCGTGGCGGTCGACGTTATCTTCGCCTTCTTTATCAGGTTTTATGCCGTTTACGGATATATAGAGGCACTTTTGGCCGTCGTGCCCGCATTCGTTTTCGCCGTGATACCGACCGCAACGTTTGAAAAACTTATCGGTGCAAGCTACCTCGGCGGCGAAAAACTTACCCGAAAAACGATAGCCCGCGTCAGTAGTCGTTTAAGCGGGAAAATCTACGACCTTGCCGAGGCCTTTTCGGAAACGGAGGCCTCTTTGAGCGCGTTGTCTTTACATTCCGAGATAAGGCGCGCGACCGTGAGAAAAATTAACAAAGCCGCCTGCGAAAGCGCCTGCGACAAGTGTTCTTCGGTAAAATACTGCCAGCTTTCGGCGTCCGAAAGGTGCGAAAGGCTCGTCGATCTCGCTATCGCGAAGGGAAGACTTACCCTCGTCGACCTTCCGAAGGATTTTCTCGATAAATGCGTCAATCCGAACCCGCTGATTTACGAGATAAACAAGCTTACCGAACGTTATTCGGCGGAAAACGAGCGTTTGAAACGCTCGGACGAAGTGAAAAAGATAATCTCGCTTTACGCGCTCGGCGCAAACGAAACGTTGAGCCAACTTGCGTGCTCATTAAATTGCGCCGTCGATTCGGACGAGACCGAAGAGCGAAAACTGACGAAATTCCTTGCCCGCCGCGGCAAAAAGACTTTCGGAGTAATGGTTTCGGGAACGGGCAACGCCGTTATTTCGATGATACTTCCCGAAAGCGTTCCCGACGAAGAGATACTTTCGGACGTTGCCGAATACGCCGATCACCCCGCATACGTCAGCGATAAACAAAAGATACGCGACGATCTGAAGTACGTCGAATTGAAGCGCGCGCCAGCGATAAACGCGGCTTTCGGCGTAAGTTCCGTGACCAAGGACGGCTCCAAAAATTCGGGCGACGTTCATTCGATAATGGATCTCGGCGACGGAAGGTATCTTATCGCCCTTTCCGACGGTATGGGCAGCGGCGAGACCGCGCTTTCCACTTCCACGGCGACGATCGGTCTTATCGAAGGGCTGTTAAAAGCCGGTATGAAAAGCAGCGTAGTCCTGCCGCTCGTGAACGAAATGATCTCCGTTTCGACGGAAGACAATTTTTCCGCCGTGGATATAGGCATCGTAGACCTGTTTAACGGCTCGTGCGATTTTATAAAGATAGGCGCGCCTTACGGATTTATCCTGTCGCCCGAAGGCATTAGATTTATAGAAGGCTCTTCGCTACCCATAGGTATTTTGAGCGAACTGCGTCCTACCACCGCGCACGCGGGCGTCAAAAGCGGGGATATGATAATTATGATATCCGACGGCGTGACCGACGCTTTCGGCTCCTCTACCGATTTCATAGAATACTTAAAGACGGCGCCCGCCCGTAACCCGCAGGCGCTTGCCGACGACGTTATCAAAAAAGCTTTGGAACTTACCGTGAACGTCGCCGAAGACGATATGACCTGTTTTTGCGTAAGACTATTCGACAGAGCGGCGTAAAAATATTGAAAAGTCGGCCTATAACTTCGTTATCCGCGTTTTTTGTATAAATGGCGGCGGCGCAAAATATTTGCGCCGCCGCCGTTTATCTACGAAAAAAGATTATCGTCTTTCCCATTCGCCCACCAATTTTTTCATCTGGCGAATAGGTTTGTTCGTGGTGTTCTTGATATCGGTGACCATGGTAACGTAGCGAGTGGGTATATTTTCTTCAAGGTCTATCTTGAATATCTTTCCTTCCTCGATGCACCCTTCAGCCATCTTTGCGGGAACGAGTGCGATCCCCCAATTCTGTTCGACCATAGGGACTATCAAAGAGGAACTATCGGCCTCGAGTTCGGGGGTAATCCGCACCCCGTTCGATAAAAAGAAGTTCTCCGCGTGCGTTCTGAAAGACATTCCTTCCGGCAGCAGTATGAAGGGGTATTTTTTCAGATCGGCAAGCGACAGTTTTTTGCCTTTTAAAGCTTTGAAGGCGTTGCCCGCGACCAAAATATCTTCAAACATTTTTATATGCGTTACCGAAAGCGCGTCCGCGCCCGAAAAAGGCGTGGTATTGAAAACGACGTCCAGCCGCCCCGCCTTAAGCTCGGCTATAAGCGTAGACGACGAACCCGTATGTATCCTGAAATGCACGTTCGGGTATTTCTTTTTGAATTTTTCGAGGAAATCGAACACGAAACAATATAGTGCCGTGACCGTCGAACCTATGTAAACGGTGGTCTCTTCGAGCTTGACGTACTTGACGAAATCTTCGTCGGCGCGTAAAAGCTTTCCGCACGGCTCGCTTATCCTGTCGAACAGCTCTTCGCCCTCTTTCGTCAGCCTTACGCCGCTCTTGTCGCGGATAAAAAGCTTGCAATTAAGCTCAGTTTCCATATTGGAAATAACGCGGCTGACGGCAGGCTGGCTCGAATAGAGCGATTCCGCCGCCCGCGTAATGTTCTTATGCGTCGCAACGGCGTAAAATATCTTATAATACTCGTAATTCATTTTTCCTCACGAACGACGACAGTATGAGCGATAAGTATTTAAGCGTCGTATGATATCAATTTGTTATATTTATATGACATTATATAATACTTCGGTATAAAAAATCAACTATCGGCGCGCCGTTTCGACATATTTTTTGCCGAAAACCGCATAAAAACGAATGAACATTAACGGATACGACTTTATTATCTCACGATTTTCGGGCACGAAAAAACGGGCAAAGCAGACGTAAAAGTCACACCCCACCCGCCGTATACGGTTTTTATAACGTTAAGCTTATTCGGGCATATTGACGGTCACTTTATCGCCGAACCCGTAGATACACACCGTGCCGGGGCCCACTGAAGCGCCCACTATCGGGCCGATGACCGCCTTGATAATCTCGACGTCGCCGAGCTTTTCTTTTAGCTTTTCGACCATTAAATCCGCGGTAGCCTCGTCGTCCGCATGGGAAACGGCTATTGTCTTCATCGGCGAATTTTTATCGTAAGCGGCGGCAAACAGCTCCACTATCCTGTCGACGGAAGTTTTTCTTCCCTTGACCTTTTCGACGGCGAAGTTCTGACCTATAGCGTCGGAAATGATGATCGGCTTTACCTGAAAGATGCCGCCGAAAAACGCCGAGGAAGCCTTGACTCTGCCCGCGCGTTTAAGGTAATTGAGGTCTTCGACCGTGGCAAACTGATTCATTTTCAGCTTGTTTTCGTTGAGTTTTTCGTAAACTTCGGCGGCGGAAAGACCTTCCGAACGCAATTTTGCCGCCCAGATGCACAAAAGCCCCAGTCCCATGCAGGAATTGAGCGCGTCAACGCAGTAAATTTCGTTGTCGGGATACTCGTTTTTAAGCTCTTCTTTCACGCGGAGGCTTGCGTTATAGGATGCCGAAAGCGCCGTGGAACAGGAAACGGAAAGCACGTCGCACCCGTCTTTCAAAGCCGATTCGAAAGCTTTCCTGTACTCTTCGACAGGCACTTGCGACGTTTTTATACGCTTGCCGTCACGCATAAGGGCATAAAACTCCTTATACGGAAGCGCCTCCCAATCCAAAGACGCGGGGAAGTCCTTATCGTCGTATGAAAAACGCATATTGACGTAGCTGACGTCGTACTTTTCGCGCAGAGCCTTATCGAGATCCGCGCAGGAATCGGTGATTATAACAAAATCTTTCATAAACAATCCCGTTAAATTTTAATCGGTATCCGAAAATATTATTCTTGCATTTCCTGGTATTATTCGAGCACGAACACGAAATCGAATACTTCCTGTCCGCCTTCCATGCCGTAAAACTCGACGTCGGGGTAGTTTTTCGCAACGTAAGCCTCGAAAGCCTCGCGCTCGGCGGCTTCTACGTCGTTGCCGTAAAACGCCACGAGGAAATATTTGCCTTTTATGCCGAGCTTGTCGAGCAAAGCGTACGCGGCGTTAAGACGGTCGGGATCGTCGCACAGCATTTCCTTATTGGAAAATCCGACGAAATCGTCCTTTTTTATCTCAACGGAATTAATGTTTGCGTCGCGAGTGGCGTGGCACACGAGCCCCGTGACCGATTGCGCCATATTCGAGACCATACTTTCCACCACGTCGCCACCTTCGGGAAGGGTAAGGTCGAGCATTTCCATAGCCGAATAGCCGTCGCCGATAGACTTGCTCGGCACGACGTGGACTATAGACTTTTTATATTCATTAGCCGAGGCGTTGGCAACGAGAAGAATGTTCCCGTTGTTGGGAAGAACGAATATCTCTTCGGCGTTTACCGCGTCGTAAGCCTCGATAAAGTCCTCGGTCGAAGGGTTGTTGCCCTGCCCGCCGTTGATGACTATATCCGCGCCCTGATCTTTAAATACCTGCGTGAGCCCTTTGCCCGTGGCGACGGTGACTACGCCGTATTTTTTGCGGTTTACGTTCTTTTTGTATTTTGGTTTGACGATGAGCGTTTCGTTGTGCTGTAAAGTCATATTCTCCATTTTCATCGTCAGAAACTCGCCGAATCGAAGAGCGTAATTAAGTATTCTGTCGGGATTGAAACTGTGGATATGCACTTTTACGACCGTGCCCGTCAAAAATGCGACTATGGAATCGCCGAGCGGTTTGAGCCCGTCGATGAATTTATCTATATCAAAAGCCGAAATATCGGTCTTTGCCTTCGTCAAGCGGAGCAAAAATTCGGTGCAGTAGCCGAATTTCATAACGCTGTCTTCCGTGAAAAGCGAAAAATCGAGCTTGTTTGAAGGATTTGAAGGAATTGCCTCGTCGCCGAAGTTATCGTCTTCGACCGATTCTCCGCGATAAAAAGCGTTCATTCCCTTTATGATATAGCATACGCCTTTTCCGCCCGAATCGACTACGCCCGCTTCTTTCAATACGTCCAGAAGATCCGGCGTTCTTTCAAGCGAAGACTCCGCGCCCTCGTATAATTTCTCGGTAAAAGTTACGCCGTCGGCGTTTGAGGCGTACTTTTTAGCGTAAGATACGGCCTCGCGGAAAACGGTAAGAATAGTGCCTTCGGTGGGCTTTTCGACAGACTTGTACGAGCTTTTAACGCCCTCTTCCAAGGCGTTTATCACCTCAGGAAGGTCGGCCTCGTCAAGTTCTGAAAACCCGTAGTTGATACCCGCGAATATCTGCGAAAGTATCACGCCGGAATTGCCCCTTGCGTTAAGAAGCATTCCTCTTGCGGCCTTTTCGCTCACGACTTTCAAAGACTTATCGTTCATATCAGCTATCGCCTCAACGCCGCCGCGCATGGTCGAACACATATTGTCGCCCGTGTCGCCGTCGGGTATGGGGAAAACGTTAAGATCGTTTATCTCTTCCGCATTCTTTTTCAAAAGAGCGTAGCCCGCCTCTAAAAGAAGTTTGTAATCCTGACCATTCATCTATAAAAAATAATCCTTATGATCGACCTTTTTTTATCGTCGATACGTCCCCTAAAGATACGCGACGTATCTGATACATTTTAATACATTCAGTATGATATGTCAAATTATATTGCGCTGTATTCGTGAATTAACAAATCCGCCGCAAAGGAAACCCTCTGCGGCGGATAGCCGTTTTTATTGAAATTATCTATAAAAATGCCGCTTAAAGCGTTAAGCCCGACTATCGCTTTTTTATTATTTGACGAACGCCTTATAGCAACGATACGCTTCGTAAACGTCGGCTTTTGCGGTGACTTCCCACGGGGCGTGCATGCTCAAAACGGGAACGCCCGCGTCTATGACGGACATATTGTATTTGGCGAGGATATAAGCTATCGTGCCGCCGCCGCCCGCGTCGACTTTTCCGAGTTCGCCCGTCTGGAAGTAGATATCTTCGTCGTCAAGCAGCTTTCTAAGATATGCTATAAATTCGGGCATTGCGTCGTTTGCGCCGCTCTTTCCGCGAGCGCCCGTATATTTATTGAAGACCACGCCGTAGTTTATCTTCGCGCAGTTGTTTTCGTCGCTCACGCTCGGATAAAGGGGATCGAGCGCCGCGCTTACGTCGCTGCTTAACATCTTCGAGTTTTCCATAGCTCTTTTCAAAGCTATATAGTCGGTGCGCCCCATTTTGTTTAAAAGTTCGGCAACGGTGTTCTCGAAAAATACCGAATGTGCGCCGGTAGCGCCGACGCTTCCGATCTCTTCCTTGTCGACCAGCTCGCAGCAAGCCGTATATTCGGGAGCCTCGGTTTCCAAAATAGCTATCAAAGAGGCGTATGCGCATACTCTGTCGTCCTGACCGTAGGACATCACCATACTTCTGTCCAGCCCGAAATCTCTCGCCTTGCCCGCGGGAACGACTTCTATCTCCGCCGAAACGAGGTCTTCTTCGTCGATGCCGTACTTATCGGTGAGTATCTTTAAGACGTTGGCTTTGACGGCTTCCTTTTCGTCGCCTTCCATCGGTATGGAACCTACGGTAAGATCGAGTTTTTCGCCTTCGATAAACGTCGCCGCGTTGCCCTTCATCTGTTCTTGCGCAAGGTGCGGCAAAAGATCGTTTATGCCGAGAACGGGTTCGTCGTCGTTTTCGCCGACGGCTATTTCGACCTTCGTACCGTCCTTTTTATAGACCACGCCGTGTAAAGCCAAAGGAAGCGTAACGTACTGATATTTCTTCACGCCGCCGTAGTAGTGCGTGTCCATAAACGCCATGCCCTTGCATTCGTAAAGCGGGTTTTGTTTAAGATCGAGCCTCGGCGAGTCGATGTGCGCGCCGAGAACGTTCATGCCCTCTTCGAGCGGCTTTTTGCCAATTATGTAAAGGATTATGTTCTTGTCGCGGTTAATAAAATACACTTTGTCGCCCGCGGCAAGTTTTTTATATTCGTCAAAGCGCTTAAAGCCGGCTTTTTTGGCAAGCTTTTCGGACTCTTTAACGGCAAGTCTTTCCGTCTTCGCCGCGGAAAGGAACGCCTTGTAACCTTCGTTGAATGCGAATATCGCCTGTTTCTTTTCTTCGGAAATGCCTTCCCAAACGTTTTTCTGATACATACTTTCTCCTTTGTCGGCAACGCCTTCAAGCGCTATAAATACGCTTTTATCGTTTGCGCGCCGATAGCTTTTATTTAACAATTATATCACAACGCTTTGACTACGGCAAACGTTTTTAACGCAAAAACTTTGCCGCGCCCGAATTTTCGGGACTTTTTTCGCATTCCGCTTTTAATTAATGCTTTTACCGCCGCTACCGCCGCCGAAAGTCTAAAAGATATACCGTCACACTTTGGTCGGGAAGAGATTGATAAAAGGTCTCTTTTTTAAGATAGCGTAGGAAAGCGCCTTTCTCGCGCCGCTCTTTTCCGCCGTCGGATCGGCATAAAAAACGCACAGATCGCTTACGGATATCAGGGCGATATTCCTGTAATATATCCAGGTGTACCACCAATTACACTCGAGCGGAAGACATATACATTCGTCAAAGCCTTTTTTCGTCTTATCGTAGGAACCTTTGCGCAAAGACCTGTCGTCGGTAAAACAAAAAACGAGCCGAATGTACGGATATTTTTCTTTCAGCGAATGAAGGACCTGAAAGCACAGATCGTCGAAATCCCCGAGCCCGCCGAAGTAAAACGTATCGAAACCTTCGTTTTCTATAATTTCGGTAACGACGCTTTTTACTTGCTCTTTTATACTATCACTATCGCTGACGTCACGGTGACCGAAAAAACAGCAGCTTTTACCCGTATTAATACTCATAATCCCAAAAAACGCTCCAAATCGATATTGTCAGTACCTATTATAACACATTTTTATCAGTAATAGTATTAATTTGCGACAATTTCTCAATATTTAATCCGTATTAATATTCATAAAAAGCCGCTCGCAAATGTATAATACAATTATAAAGCGCGGGGATAATGGATTATGGATATAAAAGAAGTTAGATTAAGAGTAGGTTACGTTAGAAATCAAGCAAAACTATCTGCAAGAGAATTAAGTTTGCGTTTAGGTATGAGCGGTCAATATGTAGCTAAACTCGAAAGCGGAGAGATAAATCTTTCCGTAGCCAAACTTTTGCAGATACTCGAAATTTGCGACTTCCCCGTCGAGAGATTTTTCAGCGCGGATATCGCCGACTACAACGAAAACGAGGAACTGAAAAAGCTTATCGAATCCCTCCCGACCGACAAAAAGAAAAACATTATAGAATTTATCAAAAAGTAGCAAAAAAGAGGCCTGATCACCGCATTTAAGTCAGGGGATTTTCGGTAAGGCCGTCCTTTGAGAATCAGGGCTGTCGCAAGTTGATAAGAGTCGAACTTGCGACGGCCGATTTTTCTTTTCCGAATATTTTTTTCATATAAAAATGCCGTTTATCGCTTGATTTTCGCGTTAAACGGCATTTTCAGACAGAAAGCTTGTGGCTGATTAGATTATAAACCATTTGATTCGATTCGATTTGTCACAAAACGCATAGATTAAGGCTAAAATATGGTTGATTTCGGATGTTTTTTATTAATTCTCCGTTTTAAACGGAACATTTTAACAAATGGTGAAATATACCTTTTCGGCCTCTTCATAAGCTTTTAAGTCAAATAGGTCGCCCGACCACAAGCGGTCTGCGAATATAAATTTTTCACGATTTTAAGGTATAAAACGTTGCCGGACCATTGCCGTGTTTGGAAATATGACCGACAGATATCAAGTCTCGCAGAGCTTTTTCTACGGTAGAACGACCAAGAGACGGGCACAGCTCCATAATATCGCTTTTGGTGACTTTCCCAAATTTTACGTTAAAAACTTCTTTGACCATATCTATCGCCGATCTCTTGTCGAAAACGATCTCCAATCGTTCTTCAAAATCTCTGTACGCCGATAAAATCACGCCAAGCAGATACTTTGTAAAAGCCGTATCATCGTTTTTCCCTTCGTGCCAATTAAGTGAAGACGATCGCAACGCGTCGTAATAATCGTATTTGTTGTCGTGGATCTTTTTTTCGAGAGAGATGTATTTTCCTACGACGTAGCCGTTTTTGTACAGCAAAAACGTCGTCAACAGACGGCTCATTCTGCCGTTTCCGTCGTTAAAAGGATGAATACACAAAAAGTCGTGGATAAACGTGGGGATAACGACGAGGGGATCGACCTCTCCCGACGAAATTATTCCGTTATACTCTTCGCACAACCTTTGGACCGCCTCCGGAGTTTCAAACGGTTCGAGGGGTTTAAAACGAACGATTACCGAGCCGTCTTTAAGTATCTCGTCGATTTCGTTTGAAGTCGATTTGAACGCGCCGCCGAAAGACGTCGGAAACAGTGAATATAGTTTCTTATGCAGCTGAAGAATGACGTTTGCGCTGACGGGCATATACTCAAAACTTTCGTGTATCATATCGAGTACGGCGCGGTACCCCATTATCTCCTGTTCGTTCCGATTTCTCGGCGCGGTCTTTTCTTGCATCAACTGCTTGAAACGCTGATTCGTCGTGACGATGCCCTCTATGGCGTTGGAAGATTCCGTACTTTGTATCTTGGCGATCTCAACAAGACGAGTCAGTTCCATGGGTTTTTGCCTTAAATACAACTGTTGTTTCCCTTTGTATTCGTGGATAAGACCTATATAACCCAATACGTCCTTATCCCAGCGCTTTTCTTTTAAAAAGTCGTAGTGAAATTCTCTCATGATCGCTTACCTTTTTTAATTATCGCTTAAATTATACCTATAAATAAGCGATATGTCAATACTTTAAGAGATATTTCGCTTAATTTTATTAAAAAATAAGCAATTTCTTACCGAATTGATAAGCTCGGCAAATATAATTTTCCTTCGGCGAC